>JAGAGD010000074.1 GCA_017627765.1 Prevotella sp.
AAAATGTGTTTAATTGTTAATCAATCGGCTTAAACTATGTAAACGAACATGAGGAATGAAAAAGTGAAAGGTGTCCTTTCGCGATGCGAAACGTGGCATATCGCAGTGCGATATGTGGCATATTGCAGTGCCAAAGGTGCCCTTTCACACTGCGAAAGATGCCCTTTGACTTTTTTAACAGTTACGAGTTCTGAGACGAAACGTATAATGTCTTGATATTGAACAATTTACTAAAAAGAGCAAAAAGCTGCCAAATACTCGCATATTTTGCAACTTTATTTCGCTCGGTCGTAAAATTTTAAGTTATTTGCGAGGTTAGTTAATCAATTTTTTACCCAACTGGCATCCATTTTTTGCAAGTTACGGCTATGATGACCAAAAAGCCCTTACAATTTATAAGTATGCCCTACTTAAAATAAAAAGATTGTTATCGTTTGCTGGCAGAAATTCAGAGAAGAGGCAACTCATTGGAGTTTCTGAAGTTGTTAACTGTTGAAGTGTCAAGGTTTTAAAGCCTTTTTGAATCACCTTGAGACATTATAACCAGAAAAACTCATGACCTAAAAAGCAGAATAGCATCAGAAAAGAAAACGACTCAAACCTGCTATAAATACAAAAAAGTAAAAAAATAGTGAAAAGGTTTGGCAGTTTTGCGGAAAGACCCTATTTTTGTAGCAACAATTATCACAACATGCCAGTATTGTCATGAAACAGTTTATTGTTACCATAATTCTTATCATTGCTTCAGCCGCAACAGTTGAAGCACAAGAAGAGCGTAGTTTTCTCGACCCGATGTTTGACGAGAAACCTGCGATGAAGAAATCCTACATAGAAGAAGAACCAAACCTTTCGCCAGACATGCGCCTTGCTGCTGACGAAGACTCTCTATACCTGCCACCTTTAACCATGAATGGGCAGATGATGCCTATCGGCAGAATGCCTTACGGGATGTGGGGCTGGAACAGCTGGAACCTGCATAGCGGACTTAATGTCAACATGAGTGCAACGGTAATGGCAGGGATAGGCAGGCACAGGCGCAGCGGAGCAGGCTTCGGTCAGTCAATAGCCGCAGTCTATGCCATGCCGCTGAGCAACAAACTCTCGATTGCCATAGGCGGATATATCAACAACATGAATTGGGGAAACGACCACTATGTAGAAGGAGGAATATCGGGTATTCTGACATACAGATTCAACGACAAGCTGGAAGCCTATATATATGCGCAGAAAGCACTGACCAACAGAGGCAGAATGGCTCCTTATCCTTACGGATGGGGCTACAACGGCTGGAACGACTGGCGTGCTGGCGGCGACAGAATAGGTGCAGGAGTGCGCTATGCTCCAAATCCGTCGTTCACGCTTGAAGTTCAGGTAGAGGCACAACGTCTGCCGAGAGGATACTACTATGATTACTATCCATATTATCCTCCATACTGGGGATGGTAATCAGACGACAATAAACAAAACCAAAGATATAGTATTTTAGCAAAAAAACGTTAATCCCTGTTTAGAAAAACGGGGATTATTCGTTATATATATGCACAAAGCAGACAAAGCAAGCAACTGCATAGCGATGTGCATAACGAAAAAAACAATAAGACTAAAAACGAAGAACTCACAACTGAGCAATGGAATATCTGAACAAAGAACATGACCTCATAGGCCTACGCACGCTGGCACTGACAACGAGCAGACGCTACGGCGCAGGCGAGGAAGAGGCAGAAGACGTGGCTCAGGATGTGATGATAAGACTCTGGCAGATGCGCAATGAGCTGTCTGAAAGAAGCCGAATAGAGGGGCTTACTATGGTTATGGCGAAAAACATGACTATAGACATGAAAAGAAAAAAGCACACAAAGCAGATTGAAGACTCTCATATAGAAATGGCAAGCAAAGAAAATCCTCAGCAGGCTCTGGAGGAAAGCGAAAACGAAAAATGGCTTGCTGAACGTATCAAAAGCCTACCCTCTACTCAATATACTATACTCAAAATGAGACAAGTGGAACACCTCGACATGGAAGAGATTGCAGACACGCTGGGAATAAAGCCCACGTCTGTTGCAACTTTGCTGGCAAGGGCTCGCCGCACGCTGTTAGACGAAATAAAAAGGAGGAATGAGAAATGAACGACAAGACTATAAGACAAACGGAAGCTATGCTCAACAAGTTCATGTCTGGACTCACTTCGCTCGAAGAGGAGCAGGAACTTGCTAAGATAATGAGGCGTAACGACATTCCCGAAGAATGGAACGGCTACAAGGAAATGTTCTGCTACTTCGACAACGGAATGCCTCTCAACAACGACGGGACTGAAAAACTGCCAACCAATGGAAACACCTATGCTGCCAGTGCCGAAACATCTCGAAAAGAGATGGCTAAGCTAAAGACTTTCAGACCTATGCTCTGGGCGGCTGCCATAATAGGAATACTATTTTCCTTTACATTATTATATGATAACAGCAACGACATTCCGTCTGCCGACAATGCAGAAAGCAGGGCAACCACAAAGACTACAGCCATGAATGTTGACAAGGAAAAGGAGAACACATACGACTTATGTGCAAGGAAAGTGGACAACACGAAGAACACAACGGAAACAACAAAACAAGAAAAAGCAGAAAACAAAAAGCAGGAGAAAATAAGCCCAGACAAAGAAACGGAAGCAGAACAGGCAACAGACCTTGAAGAACTGATAAGAGAAAACGACGACTTAATCCCAACAAGCGAAATAATAATCCCGCAGGAATTAGCCATGCTGCCATACGAAAAGGAATTTAACGAACTGGAGTTGGCTAAAAGGGAAATAATGACTGCAAAGGCTTTGAGACTGATTATCGACATGGAGAAGCACAACTACAGCATGGTTCGCAACGAGGAGGGAGGACTCACAATAGTAAACAACAATCAAAACAATAGAGCAATATGAAAACAAACAGATTACTAACACTTGCAATGGCAATGACCCTTGCTGTGACTGTTAACGCACAAGAGAATATAGTTCGCACATTCTTAGCGCTGAAAACAGCCCCGAAAAGAATAGTAGGACAAAACATCTCGCTTGACAAAGACCCCGTAACAGGCAAGAAAATCTCACAGGTGGAAATATACGATTTCTCCATTCCTCTCAATGACAAAAAACTAATAACTCAGATTGAAAGTGCTTTCTATACTGATATTGAAAATTCTTACACTTCGGCATCGGGCACAACACCTGCAAAAAATGGACAAAACGCTGTGAGCATCGCACTGGCTGTAGGGAATGGGAAAAACGCAGGGGTGGCATTAGGAGCAAAACCTAACACAAACTACATCTACGCTTGCTTCCTCGACCCTGAAGATGAGACAAGAACTTATCGCTATGCTTATGCACTTGAATATACAAAGGTAAAGAAGAATTATCAAGGAAGAATTATAAAGACCTATGCCATGACTCTGGATGCACGAAACAAAAAGACACCAATGACTGGCAATTATAAAACAAACATTGGCAGCAGAAATGCCGACATTCTGAATAAAGCCCTGATAGCAAAGGACAGCATACTGGCAAACTTAGACGGGCTTAACGACGAGAAGATTTCAGAAATAATATCAGGTATATATGATTCGTCTACACCTACAACGATAAGGCTGACTACTGTCAACGATACGGGCGACTGGCTGAGTGCTTTCGGCATATATTCGAGCAAATTCTACAAAAACCCTAACGGGGCGTATACATCGACTTATGCTTCGCAGATATATAACCTCTGCAAGAAATCGAAGATTCTGACCGACAGCGAGAAAAACCTTGTTGCCGATGAAGTTGACCGCATGAGCAGACTAACCAAAGACAGATACACAAAAATGCTATTCAGAGCAGCAATAGAGGCACTGAAAGAATAACTACAAAGAAGAAACGAGAAACAAAAAACAAATGACAGAGAAAAGGAAATATGTAAGCAACGTAAATCATAGACTATAAATATAAACAAAAAAAGAAATCGCCTGAAAACAGGTTTACTACAACCAAAGACTTGCATCCTGCCTGACATGTCAAAGACAAAGCATGGATGCAAGTCTTTTTTGTATTTACCGCTTTCCAACTACTTAAACATTGAAATTTCAGGAGCTTTCTTTTTTCATCTGCACATCTCAGTCATTATTGGAGAACTGTCTGGGAATATGACAAATGAAATTGTAACACAATTGTAACCATAAAATTTTGGAAAAAGGCTTGTATGCAACTATCTTTGTAACCGAAAATAAGATGCTGAGTCGTAAGACTTGTTAAAAGCAGACTTGCAGAAAAATATTTTTATAAACTAAACATTTTAGAATATGAAAGAAGTAAGAAAAATTACATGGCTATGGCTTGCAATGCTGATGCTGACTGTTGGCATGACAGCATGCGCAGACAATGAGAAAGTAATAGAGTTCAACCAGCTGCCTAAAGCGGCACAGAACATAGTAAACAAACACTTCAGTGGAAAGAAAGTTGCTCTCGTAAGAGTTGATTACGACGGCATGAGACGTGAATATGACGTAACATTCAACGACGGAAGCAAGATTGAATTTAACAGCAAGGGACAGTGGACCGACATTGAGTGCAGAACAAGCAAAGTTCCTTCTGCTCTGATTCCTATGCAGATTAGCAGATATGTAAACAAGAACTATCCTGCAACAACGATTAAAAAGATTGAACACGACCGTTATGGCTACGAGATAGAACTTTCAAACGGTCTTGAAATCAAGTTCAACAAAAAGATGAAAGTGACGGAAATTGACCACTGATTAGCAAAAAAGAACAATGTCTGGCTAAACAAAATAATACTTTAAACTCAAAGGAGCTATCCCATCAGTAATGACAGGACAGCTCCTTTTTAAGTCCGCATACGAAATCAATTTCCGTGATTTGAAATTATGAAACAACTATAGGGCATTGGCCATAAATAAATTCTCAACTAAAAGACTCTGATAATCACGGAGAAAGGAAAACATATAATACGACCTTATTTTCTTACGATAACCGAACCGCTTGCCTGATGTGTAGCCAAGACAAGAACTTCGGCAATCTGAACGTGTGCAGGTGCTGAAGCAGCATAGAAAGCAACATCGCCAATGTCGTCGCCAGTGAGCGGCTTAATTCCTTTATAAACATTGTCAGCCTTATCCTTGTCGCCATGGAAACGGGTAACGCTGAAATTGGTTTCAACCAGTCCTGGCTTAATGTTTGTAACTCTTACAGCCGACTCAGCGACATCAATGCGCAGTCCGTCAGACAATGCCTTGACAGCAGCCTTTGTTGCACAGTAGACATTACCATTGGCATAAGCAGCATCGCCAGCAACAGAACCAATATTTATCACATGTCCGCAGTCGCGCTTAACCATCTGAGGCACAATCATCTTTGTGATATTGAGCAATCCCTTGATGTTGGTATCAATCATGATGTCCCAATCGTCGAAACTGCCTTCATATTCCTTGTCAAGACCGAGAGCCAAGCCTGCATTGTTAATCAGAACATCTACATTAGCCCAACGCTCATCGAGAGATTCAATAGCAGCAGCACACTCAGCACGGTTGCGCACATCGAAGCAGAGCATCTTAACTTCGGCACCCAACTCACTAAGTTCCTTACCAACCTGGCTCAACAAGTCTGGTTTTCTTCCAGTAATAATCAAGTCATAACCACCCTGTGCAAACTTACGCGCACATCCAAGTCCAATGCCACTTGTGGCACCAGTAATCATTACAATCTTTTTTGTCATCTTAAATTATTTATTACTTACTGTAGTTTCGGAGAAGCTCAACTTTTTATTTGGTTTTAAGGTGATTATACAACATTATCATGTAACATAACATTCTAAGTCAACCTCATGACCTTAAGTCCTTACAACCTTATAAGCCGAGCACTTACGAAACCTGAATTACTTATATTATTTATTTTTACTTTTCGTTATCGCTTCATGTCAAGAAGAATGCGGACTATTCGCTCTGCTGAACGACCATCCCAACGGTCGGGCAACGTTGATTGTTTCCACTCTCCTTTTACCATCTTTAGCACTGCATTGTATAAGCCTTCAGAATCTTCGCCGACCAACACATTAGTACCCTTTCTCACCGTCTCAATATGCTCGGTATAACTGTTAAGAGTTATGCAAGGAATGTTATTGAACGTTGCTTCTTCTGCCACATTGCCAGAGTCTGTCACTATGCCCATAGCATTTGCAGTGAGATAGCCAAATTCAAGATAAGGCAGAGGGGAGATGATATGCAAAGGCGACAAACTGCTGCCTGACTCAGAATCGTTGCTAATCAGTTCTTCCACTACTTTGCGGGCTTCACCACGAAGAGGGGCTACGACAGGAATACCTGCTGAAGCCTGTCGCAAACTGACTAACATTTTTTTCAGGTTCAACTTATCTGCAATCAATGCGCGGCGATTAAGCGTAAAGACTATATACTTGCCTTCTTCAAGATGAAACAACTCAAAAACCTGTGGACGATGAAGGCGAGGCAAATTGTAACGCAGCGTATCCATCAGAATGTTTCCTACCATATAGACCTTTGACTGGTTGGCACCTTCACGGCTGACAATAGTATTAGAACCAATTCCTGCTGTGAAAAGAAAATCGCTGAGACCGTCAATAACGAGGCGGTTGACTTCCTTAGGCATATTGATGTCGAAAGAACGTGTTCCTGCAACAAGATGGGCAAGCATAATGCCCTGCTTCTTTGTCACTATAGCCGCAGCCATAGTAGATGCCAAGTCGTCAACAACAATTACAACATCGGTAGGGTTATGATGCAGATATTGCTCGAAAGCACCAATCACCTTACCTGTAATCTCATTAAGACTATCGCTATCTACGGAAAGGAAAACATCAGGTCTGGGCATCTGCAAATCATCGAAAAGCGAAGATTCTATCGTAGGGTCGTCTTCTCTTCCAGCATAGATAAGAGTATAGTCTATGTCGCGACCCTGCGCCTTTGCCTTGTTTACAGCCCTGATAATAGGAGCAACTTTAATGAAATTAGGTCTTGCTCCAGCAACAATGCAGATATTCATCACTTATATAAATGTAGGAGTTTTGGAGCAATCGCTGCTCCAAAACTCATTATTCTATTCCTTAAACAATTCTTTAATACCGCCAATTGAGCCCATAACGTTGGTGGCTTCGTATGGCAGATAAACGGTCTTAGCCTTATCGCCCTTAGCAAGTTCTTCCATCATGGCTATATACTTCTGAGCCAACAAGTAGTTTGCAGGGTTTGTACTCTTGCCTACGGCTTCGGTAATCTTCTCAATAGCGATTGCTTCTGCCTCTGCCTTGCGTATTCTTGCCTGTGCTTCACCTTCAGCACGCAGAATCTCTTGCTGCTTCTGAGCCTCAGCCTTGTTGATGGTTGCAGCCTTTTCGCCCTCTGACTGCAAAATCTGTGACTGCTTTTCACCCTCAGAAGTAAGAATCTGCGCACGCTTATTACGCTCTGCCTGCATCTGCTTTTCCATTGCAGAAAGAACGCTCTCTGGAGGCATAATGTCTTGCAGTTCTACACGGTTAACCTTAATACCCCACTTGTTGGTAGCATCATCGAGCACTGCACGCAACTTTGTGTTGATTGTATCGCGTGAAGTAAGAGTCTGGTCAAGTTCAAGTTCACCAATGATATTACGCAATGTGGTCTGTGTAAGTTTCTCAATGGCGTTAGGGAGATTGTTAATTTCATAGACAGCCTTAAACGGATCAACAATCTGGAAATAAAGCAACGCATTGATTTGCATCTGAATATTATCTTTTGTAATAACATTCTGCCTATCGAAATCATATACCTGTTCGCGCAGGTCAATCGTATTAGAATAGACATAACGACCCCTGCTAAGCGTAATCAGAGTTTTAGCACTGTCAATAAAAGGAATAATGATGTTGATACCAGGCTTGAGAGTTGCATAATACTTACCAAGTCTTTCAATAATCATTGTCTCAGACTGAGGTATAATCACTAAAGTCTTTTTTAGGAAAATGATAGCCAATATAACGATTGCTATCAGAACATAAGTTGTAACTGTCATGGTTTTTATGATTTGATTAAATTGTCAATTAATTTTTAATATAATATTCTTATTATCTGAAATATATATATACGCATAAATTGCGAATAAGGTACTGATTAATCGGCCTTCTCTACAGTGATTATAATACTTTCCATGCCGACAACACGCACCTTCTCACCTTTTTTTATCTGAGAAGAATCAACGCTCTGGGCCTTCCAGTCGTCACCGTCTATGGCAACTCGTCCGAATCCTCCAGCCTCAATCGTCTCACTAACTTTTCCCGTGCGACCTATAATTGCCTCAGCATTGCTAAGCCGATTGTCTTCATTGCGATGAAGCCAGCGCAGGGCAGGCGGACGAACAAAGTAAAGACTGAGAATAGCAACTGCAACTCCGATGACAATTTGCCAGACTAAGTCGATTCCAAATGCTGATGCAACTGAAGAAGCAACTGCACCAATGGCAAAACAAAGTATGAACAAGTCGCCAGAAGTAAGTTCAAGCAACAGGCACACTATGCTTACCAAAAGCCATATAAGCCAAATGTTTTCTGCAAAATAAGCTAACATAGTTTTTTGTTTTAAGTGGTTATGTAAATGATTTATTTGTGTATATATTTTTTATAACCTGAATTGGAAACAAACAACAATCTCCAATTCAGGCTTGTTTCTTTAATTGCTTACCATTAACCTATGTGGAACGACTGCTTTGTCTTGCTCTTTGTGTTAGTGGTCTTAGTTCCACTCTTAGTTGTTTTTGTGCCAGTCTTTGCAGACTTTGCGCTAGATGTTGCAGTTGTTCCTTTAGCAGCATGATAGTATTGCTGTGCCTGTGGCAGCCAGTTCTGTATCTGCTGTATGCGCTTTGCATCAGAAGGGTGGTCGCTGAATATGTCGTTTGAGTTGCCGCCTGACTGTGCAGCCATGCGCTGCCAGAACGATACAGCCACCTGAGGGTCGTAACCTGCCATTGCTGCAAATATCAGTCCCATGTAGTCAGCCTCGCTTTCGTGGTCGCGAGAGTATTTAAGGTTACGGAACTGGAATCCCTGTTGCACAACTGTACTCAATATGCTGGCTGTGTTTTCGCCCATTCCCAAAGCTCCGAGCACAGCACCGCCAATCTGCGTTCCGTATTGCTGCTTTATCTGCTTGCTCATCTGCTCAGCCGAGTGTTTAGCCACAGCATGAGCTATTTCGTGTCCAAGAACGATTGCAAGCGAAGCCTCATCTTTTGTAACAGGCAGCAATCCTTCGTAAACCACAATCTTTCCACCAGGCATGCAGAAAGCATTTACATTGTTGTCTTGCACAAGATTGAATTCCCACTGGAAATTATTAACTTCGTCTGCCATTCCGTTCTGACGGAGGTAGGTCTCAACAGCATTGGCAAGTCGCTGACCTACGCGTTTCACCATAGCCGTATTCTGAGTATTAGAAGAACGCTTTGCTGCGTTCATATACTTAGAATATTCCTGCTGAGAGAGACTAAGTATTTCTGCATCAGAAACTAATAGATTTTGTTTTCGTCCAGAAACAGGCACCGTTCTGGTTGTTCCACAAGCAGCAAGAAGTGCTACTACGAATGTCGCCAATAGAAATTTTGCTTTTGTCATATTTGCTTTTATATTTTTAGTTTTTCCATTTTTTTACTGGAGTTGTTGTCTTACATATTTATATACACAGGCTAACTGTTATGCAAATATACAAAAAAAATATTAACTGACTAAAAAGTGAATAAAATTTTTATGATATTTGCCAAAAATAAGCGGCACTCAGCAAAATACAAGCGAGCTTGATTTGCATTCATTTGCATTATTTTTGGCAGAATGGAGAGAAATATCTAACTTTGTAGACATAATCAAAAAGCAAATATCAACATGACATATAATATAAAAATAAAGTTCACTCTCATCGCTGGCTTATTGTTTCTATCAATAGGAATCATGGCGCAGAGTACTGACTATTCGAAACTTTCATCTTGGGTCAGACAAATAGTTTATGGTCAGGATAAAGCTAATGGCAAGACTAACGATCCTAATAAAACAGCAAGGAATAATCAGAAGGATAAAGAAAAACAACTATGTGCTTTCATGAAAATAAGTGGCAATGCTGACAAATTACTGAAAGAGAACGGCTGCAAGCAACTTGCCCGTCTCGGAGATGTTTATATTGTAAATATACCTTTGAGCAGTCTGCCACAACTTTCACGAAACAGTCAGGTTGAGAGAATTGAAGCCAGACAAAGCAATAGTGTGCTACTCGACACAACTGCCATTCTGACTGATGCCAAGCACGTTTATAATGCGCTGCACCTGCCTCAGGCTTTCACAGGCAAAGGTGTTGTTGTAGGCATACAGGATGTTGGGTTTGACCTCACCCACCCTACTTTCTACAATCGTGATTTGAGCGAATATAGAATAAAAACACTATGGGACCAACTATCTACTGACACTATTGGCAGCCAGATGTATGTTGGTCAGACTTACGATGGCAAAGAATCATTGCTGGAATATGCACATTCACGCGACAACCTCTTAATCTCTCATGGTACGCATACTTCCTCTACGGCTGCGGGCAGCGGATATGACAGCAACTATAGGGGCATTGCCTTTGAGAGCGACATCTGCCTTGTCAACAATGCTGTTACTACCGACTTGCCTCTAATTGACAGTGCCGACGTCTATAAATATACATACGCTACTGATGTATTGGGATTCAAATATATGTTCGACTATGCAGATTCCGTAGGTAAACCATGTGTTGTTTCATTCAGCGAAGGCTCTCACCAAGACTTGCGAGGCGACGATATCCTCTACTATGAAGCCCTTAATGCCTTGCTGAAACCTGGACATATAATAGTGGCTTCTGCTGGAAACGAAGGAACTCAGACCTCAATGGTGCCTAAACCTGCGGGAAAGACTTCGGCAGGCACCTACCTGCTGAGCAACAATAAGCGGATAGTGATAACGGCAGAGACAACCAGCGACATTACTTTCAGATTGCTAATATACAATAATCGCGAAAAACCCGATACGTTGGAAGTCTGCACCTCAGCGGTTACGGCTATGGAAGACTCAATCTATAATGACACTATCAGCACTCAAGGAGGCGACTATAATATTGAGATTCATGGTTTCCAGTCGTGTTATGAACCAGAAAAAAACGCTTTCGACATACTCATAAATGCTCCAGAAGCAGCAGGAATAAAGACTTCTTTATGGTTTGAAATGGAAGGAAAAGAAGCAGAGTCGCGAATGTTTATCGCATCAGGATATTTCTATAACACAAAGATGAACATACGTACTGGCGACGCAGTGAAAGGATATAACATTCATTCGCCAGGCAGCGCACCAGGAGTTATATGTGTCGGAGCAACAAGTTTTCGTCATTCCTATTATAACTATTTAGGCAACTATTTTGAGTCGTCTGCCTTCATTGACGGACATCGCGCCCATTATTCTTCTATTGGTCCAACGATTGACGGCAGAATAAAACCAGATGTTGTTGCTCCAGGCACTAATGTCATTGCAGCCTATAGCAGCTATTATCTTGAAGCCAACCCTGATGCAAGCGACATCGAATCAGACGTAAGCCATTTCGACTTCAACGGTCGTACCTACGCATGGAATGCTAACACAGGCACTTCTATGTCAACACCCGTTGTTGCAGGGATAATTGCTCTTTGGCTGGAAGCCTGCCCTACTCTAACAACGGCTGAAGTAATTGAGATTTTCAAGAACACCTGCATTCACCCAGAACCTTCAATGACATATCCAAACAATGAGTATGGCTACGGCGCAATCAATGCCTATCGCGGACTGCTCTATATTTTGGGACTAGACCCTTCACTTGGCATTGATACCGTTTCGGCTAATCAACCAGAAAAAATAAAGTTCTCACTTGAAGACAGACTCCTGAAAATACATTTTGACAAATCAGCAGAAAGCAGTGGACTATTACATATATATACTATAAGCGGACAAAAGGTGAAGAGCTTACCTATAAGTAAAGACTGCCAGCAGATAGACTTATCAAACCTGAAAACAGGTATTTACGCTGTTCAGATAAGTACAAACAACAAATCAACAACAGGTTCAACACTAATAAGACTACAATAATTAAAGAATTGCTATAATACTGTTTTCATTCCATGCGATGTGTAGGAATGACACAAAAAACATATCAATAATTAAGAAGAAAAGAAAAAAATGTGTAATTTTGCAGAAAATATACTTACAAGATGTTCATAATCCGCAATCGCTTTCTTCCTTTTCCACGATTCGATGCCATAAATCTATTTGGCATCCTGTTCGTTCATCGTGGTGTAAAGCTGACTCCGGAGGTAATAAACCATGAGCGCATACACACAGCGCAGATGCTTGAAATGGGAATAATCGGGTTCTATATATGGTATCTTGCCGAATGGACTTTCCGACTATTCAGAAAAGGAAACGCATATAGGAAACTGCGGTTTGAGCAAGAGGCATACAATCATCAGCATGACTTAGACTATCTGAAACACAGAAAGCCTTATGCATGGCTGAAAACAATGGAACGGGAAATTTAACGGGAGCGGGAACTTTCTTAATTGATAATTGACAATTACTTTCACGTTAATCGTTATTCTTTAATCCTTAATCCAGTGCAACTATGCACTATGCATTATGAACTATGCACTGCTAAAGACTATGCACTATAACTGCTTGTCAACTCGAAAAACTTATAAACTCACATATCTATGGAAGAAAAAGAAAAAGACATGATTCAGTTGCCCGACAACGCGTTTCGCGAACTGGAGAAGGGCGAACAGTATGAGCCCGTTATGGCTCCCGACCGTGTTTATCCTGAAGTTAACGCATGGTCAGTGACATGGGGTATCGTTATGGCTGTGTTATTCTCAGCAGCCGCAGCCTACTTAGGCCTGAAGGTAGGACAAGTATTTGAAGCAGCCATTCCTATTGCCATCATCGCCGTTGGTGTATCAACAGCATCAAAGAGGTCGAAAGCTTTAGGCGAGAATGTTATCATTCAGAGTATCGGTGCTTGCTCTGGCGCTGTCGTTGCTGGTGCCATCTTCACACTGCCAGCTCTCTACATCCTGCAAGCAAAATATCCAGAGATGAGCGCATCGTTCTTGAAGATATTCATTGCTTCAGCTCTTGGAGGTATCATCGGCATACTATTCCTCATTCCATTCCGTAAGTACTTCGTTAGCGACATGCACGGCAAGTATCCATTTCCTGAAGCAACAGCAACAACACAGGTGCTTGTCAACGGAAGCAAGGGCGGCGACCAGGCTAAACCACTGGTTATGGCTGGACTCGTAGGTGGACTCTACGACTTCATCGTCAGCACCTTCGGACTGTGGAATGAGCAAGTAACAACCAGGATGATTGGACTTGGCGAGACTATTGCAGACAAAGCAAAGCTCGTATTCAAGGTAAATACAGGTGCCGCTGTGCTCGGCCTTGGTTTCATCATCGGACTAAAATATGCACTTATTATCTGTCTCGGCTCACTGTTTGTTTGGTGGCTCGTTGTTCCTGGAATGAATCTGCTGTTCCATGATTCTGTACTAAACCTATGGAATCCATCTATCACTCAGACTGTTGGTGAGATGTCGCCTGAAGATATCTTCTTCAACTATGGCAGAAGCATTGGCATCGGTGGTATTGCTATGGCTGGCATCATTGGCATCATCAAGTCATGGGGCATCATCAAAGGTGCTGTATCACTGGCAGCAAACGAGATGAAAGGTAAGAGCAACAGCAATGCAGAAGTGAAGCGCACACAGCGCGATATTGCTTTCAAGGTTATTGCCATTGGCAGCATTGTTACAATATTCGTAACATTCTTCTTCTTCTGGTTTGGAGTAATGGAAGGCAATCTGCTCCACGCCATTGTTGGAATACTTCTCGTAACTGTAATTGCATTCCTCTTTACAACGGTTGCAGCCAACGCTATAGCCATTGTAGGTTCTAACCCTGTATCGGGAATGACACTTATGACACTTATTCTTGCCTCTGTAGTAATGGTTGCAGTAGGTCTGAAAGGTACAAGCGGAATGGTTGCAGCACTCATCATGGGTGGCGTTGTTTGTACTGCACTCTCAATGGCTGGTGCTTTCATCACCGACCTAAAGGTTGGATACTGGCTCGGCAGCACACCAAAGAAGCAGGAGACTTGGAAATTCTTAGGAACACTTGTTTCTGCTGCTACTGTAGGCGGTGTTATGATGCTGCTAAATGAAACATACGGATTTACAAGCGGCGACCTTGCTGCTCCTCAGGCTAATGCTATGGCAGCAGTTATTGATCCGCTTATGAACGGAGTTGGCGCACCATGGGGACTCTATGCTATCGGAGCAATAATAGCAGTTGTTCTTACTCTTTGCAAAGTTCCTGCACTGCCATTTGCTCTCGGTATGTTCATTCCAATTCAGCTCAACATCCCATTGCTCATAGGTGGAGCCGTAAACTGGTTCGTAACATCGCGTAGCAAAGACGAGAACGTAAACAAAGAGCGTGGTGAGAAAGGAACATTGATAGCATCTGGATTTATTGCCGGTGGTGCATTGATGGGGGTTGTAAGTGCAATCTTGCGCTTTGCCGACCTCAACTTTGTCAACAAAGACTGGATGGCAAACTCACTCTCAGAAGTTCTTGCATTAGGTGCTTATGCCCTGCTTATTGCTTACTTCATCCGTGCTACAAAGAAATAATAAAGACCGAAGGCTTCAGGAGTTTTAAATTTCCTGAAGTCATCAGCCTTTAAGTTCAAATAAACATAAAGAGAAGGCGGAAGAACGCAGAGACAACTTGGTCTTGCTGCGTTCTTCCGCCTTTTTTATTGTCTTTCCGTTATTCCCCCTCTCGCTTTCTATGCAGCCAGAGTTCAATGCTATTGATGGAGTTTTGCCAAAGGATGTAGCAGCCTGGTCCTACTGACGAGACGGGATTGAGATATGTATAAGCCATCCACACAGCAAAGGCTGTGTTTTTCTGTCCAAGTCCCTGACCTGATTCTATCACAGTTCCAAAGAAATGACCTACGTATCTGCCTACTGAATACTGAATGATGCAAAGCAGCAGACCAAGAAATGCCATGAGCAGTAATAATGTAACAGAGGTGTCAGCATGGCAGATGTTCTTCACCGTTACACCTGTAACAATGGAAAGGGAGAATGCCCATGTATAGAACGACAAGTCTTTTATGCTCAATATCCAGCTATGAAGCCGATGAAGATGATGCTTCACGATATAAGCCAAAAACATAGGAAGAACAAGAACGAGGAATACCTTATATAATATTAAGAAGAAAGCATGAAGGAAACTCATCTCAACAGCCTTGTCGATTAATGGGAAGCAAACAGGTACGAGCACTGCCGTTATGAAGTTTGTAAGAAATGTGTAGGTTGTCATCTGCTCAATGTTTCCTCCCAGTTTCTGCGTAATCACAGGGGCTGCTGCGGCACAGGGGCTAATGATGCAGACAAGGATTGCCTCCATGAGTATCAACTCGTTTCCCCTTATGTGGAATGCGAGTATCGAACCAACAACTATGAATATGAAAACAATCTGAAACAGGGCTACCCACCAATGCCATGATACGGGAATGAGTTTACGGAAGTCTACTTTGCAGAATGTTACAAAGAGTATCATAAACATAAAAAATGGAAGAATCTCGTCAAAGACAGGACCAAGATAGTTGCCTACAGAATCTAACTGAGGAACAAAGGCAAAAACAAAATAAACAAGAGTGCCGACAAGCATGGCTGTCGGCAACGTCCAGTTTTTTGCAATATCTCTGATTGACATTCTTTACTCAGTTGTGGGTTATGAGTGTTGAGTTATAAGTGCTAAAGCGGAATATATTCCTTGAATGCTTCCATTGCTTCGTAGCAGGCAAGCCCTAAGTCGTCGTAGAGTTTTGCTGTGGCGCGGTTTCGGTCTTCAGCTCGCTGCCAGAACAGTCGCTCATCGTTTCCTAAGAACGGAGCACTCTCCATTTGCGACTGGTGCTTCAATATAGCATTACGCTTATGGCGCAGTTCTTCAGGACTCATAGGTACACACATCTCTATATTCTCTATCTCCCATTCAGCCCACGCTCCACGATACATCCATATTCTGCACTCATCCAGCCACTTAGCTCCAGACTGTTTTTCTTCGTCTATTGCAGCCAAGACCGCATCGGTACATTTCTTGTGTGTGCCATGAGGGTCTGCCAAGTCGCCTGCCACATAAATCTGATGAGGCTTTATCTGGGCAAGAATCTTCTGAACTATACGCACATCCTCTTCACCCATAGGGTTCTTCTCAATTCTGCCGCTCTCATAGAAAGGCAAATCGAGGAAGTGAACTCTGTCAAGAGGAATATTGTTGTAGGTACTTGC
Source organism: Prevotella sp. (assembly GCA_017627765.1). Classification (GTDB taxonomy): domain Bacteria; phylum Bacteroidota; class Bacteroidia; order Bacteroidales; family Bacteroidaceae; genus Prevotella. Next base: position 16,433 of record JAGAGD010000074.1, read on the forward strand.
AGTGCGAGCCTCTCCCCTTCTGATTAGTCCTTTGATAGTCAGAATATCCTTTGTGTCGATGTCGCCTTCCTTCTTCTGCGCAAGATACTGCTTTATCTCCTGATACTTATTCTTAATGACTTGGTCTGCACTGTCGGCAAATAGTTGGTTGAAACCGTTGATGAAGTGCATGAAACGCGTCACCTCCTCATCGCCAACGGCAATGTTGCCCGAAGTCTCAAAAACAACATGCACTTCGTGTCCTTGCTCTACAAGCCGTCGGAGCGTTCCTCCCATCGAAATCACGTCGTCGTCGGGATGAGGCGAGAAGATTACTACTCGTTTCGGGTAAGGCAAAGCACGCTCTGGTCTATAGGTGTCGTCGGCATTCGGCTTACCGCCAGGCCATCCCGTTATGGTGTGCTGCAAGTCGTTGAATATCTTTATGTTGGCATTATATGCAGAGCCATAGAGTGCCAGCAGTTCAGACAATCCGTTTTCGTTATAATCCTTATTTGTAAGTTTAAGAATAGGTTTCCCTGTCAGTTGGCATAACCATACGAGGGCAGAACGAACCAGCTTGTCTGTCCATTTGCACGATGCCACAAGCCATGGATGCACAATGCGTGTGAGTCGTCCTGCTGCGGCAAGGTCGATGACAACATGAGCACCATTGTGAGTCTGCAAGAACGATGCTGGCAGTTGGTCGGTAATCTTTCCTTCTATTGCCTTCTGAATAATCTCAGCCTTTTCTTCTCCCCATGCAGTCAGGAAAATCTTCCTTGCAGAGAGTATTGTCTGAATACCAAATGTTATGCTGCATGGCGGCACTTGCTCCTGATTGCTGAAACTCATGGTCATCTCTTCGCGCGTAAGTGGTTCTATAAGTATGATGCGCGATGTGCTTGTCATGGTTGAGCCAGGAAGGTTTGTTGCAATGTTTCCTACACGGCCAATGCCTAACAGCATTACGTCTATGCCTCCAAACGACTTTATTCGCTGCTCATAGAGGCGGCAGTGCTCTTGCACTTGCTCTTGCGGAATTGTTCCGTCTGGACTGAAGATGTTGTTGGCATCAATGTTGACATGATTGAGAAACCTCTCTTTCAGTTGCATTATGCTCTTCACCTTACTGCTCTTCGTATTGGGGAAGTAGTCGTAGGCATTGAAAACTACAACATTATGGAAACTCAGTTGCTTCTCCTTGTGCATCTTAATAAGTTCCTGATAGACAGGAGTAAGCGATGAGCCTGTACCTAACCCAAGTACACAAAATCTGCCTTCGTGCTGTCGGGCTACTATCTCTGCAGCAATCTGCGAAGCAATATGCTGCGCACCCTCGTCGATAGAGGGGAAGATATCTGTTGGTATCTTCTCCATTCTGGTTATTTCAGATCGCTCAACGGCTGTACGAGGATGATAGAATTCAGCCGGAACTTTGTTTAAAACAATCTGTGAACTTAGGTTTAGACGCATAATTTATAGTTCATAGTTCATAATGCATAGTGCAAAGTGATACTGGATTAACGATTAAAGAATAAAGATTAATGACCTGTCAAAGTCCTCATAACTCATAACTCAAAACTAGTTAACGTTATCGTTCCCGTTAAAGTTAAATAATTGTCGCCTTTTCAATATCCTTGAAGTATCTGTAGGTGCCAACTTTAAGTTCGTCGGTAGCAGCCTCGTCGCATACTATTATGCCGTGACGATGCATCTGCAGGGCACTGATAGTCCACATGTGAGTTACGCCACCTTCTACTGCTGCCTGCAAAGCGCGGGCCTTATGGTGACCGTTTACGAGAATCATCACTTCTTTAGCATCCATCACAGTTCCAACACCTACAGTCAGAGCCTGCTTTGGCACCATATTTATGTCGCCGTCGAAGAAGCGTGAGTTGGCTATTATAGTGTCAGTTGTCAGAGTCTTAACTCTTGTACGCGATGTCAGCGACGAACAAGGTTCGTTGAAGGCGATGTGTCCGTCTGGACCTATTCCGCCAACAAACAGGTCGATGCCTCCTGCCTCACAAATCATCTGCTCATATCTGCTGCACTCCTCCTCAAGGTTTTCAGCATTGCCATTGAGTATATGTATATTCTCTTTCGGGCAGTCAATATGGTCGAAAAGATTTCGCGCCATGAATGAGTGATAACTCTCTGGGTGTGCTTCGTCAAGACCAACATACTCGTCCATGTTGAACGTAACCACATTCTTAAACGACACACGGCCTGCACGATAAGCCTCAACAAGGCAGGCATACATTCCTTCTGGCGAAGAACCTGTAGGCAGACCCAGCACAAAAGGTTTTTCGGCTGTAGGTTTTGCCTCGTTTATTTTTTCTATAACGTGTTCGGCTGCCCAGCGAGACATATTCTCATAGTCTTTCTCAATTATTAAGCGCATTGTTATTTCCTTTCCTTTTTTATATAGTTTATTTCGTTATGTTTCAATTCTTTCAGCAATTTGTTTACTTTTTCAGCACCTTCAGAGCCGCTAAAACCCTTCGCTGCCTGCCATGCAAAATTAGAAATTTCCGAATAAACAACAAAATTTTCATACTGTTTTCATCACGTTTTTTTCAATATAACGCCAACATCTTATGGTAAATCAATAAACAATGCCCCAGAAAACCTGCCGATTTTTCAGATTATAAATGCCGAAAAAGTAGCAGAAGTATAGTATGAAATTTTTTGACAAAACATTTTTAAATTGATTAACTATACGCCTCCATAACTTAAAAATTTTCGACCGAGCAAAAAGAAGTTGCAAAATATGCGAGTATTTGGCGGTTTCTTGTCGTTTTTGGTAAATTGTTCAATATCAAGACATTATACGTTTCGTCTCATAATTCATAAGTGTTAAAAAAGTCAAAGGGCATCTTTCGCAGTGTGAAAGGGCACCTTTGGCAGTGCAATATGCCACATATCGCACTGCGATATGCCACGTTTCGCATCGCGAAAGGACACCTTTCACTTTTTCGTTCATCACGACCGTTCACATAGTTTAAGCCAATTGATTAACAAATAAACAGTTTTTTACATTCAGCATCGTGCCAAGAGGAAAAAGCACCTGAAATCTTTCTCTAGATTGAAAAAACGGTTTGTCAAAATTTTTCACACTTTTCTTATTGAAAAATCTTGACAAAGTGACAAAAAAACTGCTGCGAAAAAAACGCAGCAGAACCGAAATTTGTTTTTAATTTTTGTAGACTAAGTTTTAAAAGTATTGAATCTTGAAAATCGGTATGTTTAAAAATCCGATGATATAATCTTATTTTGTGTTAATCTTGTCGCAAAGATAAACAAAATATTTTTTATCAACAAACTTTTCGAGCAAAAAGTTAGAATTTTCCTCAAATTAACATTAAAATGACAGTTGACTATATGAGTTATAAGAATGTTAACGGGAACGAGAACGGGAACGGGAACTATCTTAATTGATAATTACGTTCTCGTTAATCATTATTCTTTAATCGTTAATCCTTAATCAAGTGCAACTATAAACTTCCCCCTTCCCCCTTCTCAGTCTGTGAAAAAAAAATAATATTAGAGGTTTATTCTTTAATTATTCAAAAGATTATAGTATTTTTGCCTTTTGTTTGTACCTATATATAAAAATAGGTGCATCGTCAGAGAAAGAAATAGTATAATTAGCATATATCTATAGGATTATGAAAGAATTTGTGATAAGCGACGCCAAGACCGAAACAGCGGTTCTGGTCGGTCTCATCACTCAGCAACAAGACGAGGATAAGACTAAGGAATACTTAGACGAACTGGAGTTTCTTGCAGACACGGCTGGAGCTGTGACTGTAAAGAGATTTACCCAGCGCGTTGGCGGCCCCAACCAGACAAGTTATGTGGGCAAGGGTAAACTCGAAGAAATACGCGAATATATAGAAAACGAAGAGGATGCCGACAGACCTGTGGGCATGGTCATCTTCGACGACGAACTGACTGCAAAGCAGATTCGCAACATTGAACAGGTGCTGAAAGTGAAAATACTCGACCGCACATCGCTCATTCTCGACATCTTTGCCATGAGAGCTCAGACGGCTGCGGCAAAGACTCAGGTTGAGTTGGCTCAATACCGCTACATGCTTCCCCGACTGCAGCGTCTATGGACTCACCTTGAGCGACAGGGCGGAGGCTCAGGAAGCGGCGGCGGCAAGGGTAGTGTAGGACTGCGCGGACCAGGTGAAACTCAGTTGGAGATGGACCGCCGAATTATTCTCGGCCGCATGAGTCTGCTCAAACAGCGACTGGCAGAGATAGACAAACAGAAAACTACACAGCGAAAGAATCGCGGCAGACTGATCCGTGCAGCACTAGTGGGATATACCAACGTGGGCAAGTCAACAATAATGAATATGCTCTCTAAGAGTGAAGTTTTTGCAGAGAACAAATTGTTTGCAACTCTCGACACAACTGTCAGAAAGGTTGTTGTAGACAATCTGCCCTTCCTTCTTGCCGACACCGTCGGATTTATACGCAAGTTGCCTACCGACCTTGTAGACTCTTTCAAGTCGACACTCGACGAGGTTCGCGAAGCCGACTTGCTTATTCATGTTGTAGACATCTCCCACCCCGACTTTGAAGAACAGATAAAGGTGGTTGAGAAGACTCTGGCAGACTTAGGCTGTGCAGACAAGCCTTCTATGATTGTATTCAACAAGATTGATGCCTACACATGGAAGGAAAAAGAACCCGACGACCTTACGCCTGCAACCAAAGAAAACATCTCGCTCGACGACCTGCGCCGCACGTGGATGGCAAAGCTGCAAGACAACTGCATCTTCATTTCAGCAGCCGAGCGCATCAACATAGAAGAGCTGCGAAGCGTTGTCTATAAGCGCGTAAAGCAGCTTCATGTGCAGAAATATCCTTATCATGACTTTCTCTACGACATGGTTGAGGATGAAACTAATATATAAAAGCATCAAACTCTTATAAATTAACATGAAAGACTACAGAACCCTTACTAATGAAGAAATAAATCGTCTGGAAGAACAAGGATGCAGTGCTGAAGACTGGACTGCGATAAGCGTTGCAGACGACTTTTCTACATCACATATACATAATGTTTCGTTCTACGGAGAAGTAAATCTCGGTGTGTTTGAGAAAAACGTTGAGGTGAGCCAAGACTTTCTGAAACATTCAGGAATAAAGAATGCTACACTAAGAAATGTTACTATAGGCGACAACTGCCTGATTGAAAACATAGGAAACTTCATAAACAACTACACTATAGGCGAAGACTGCTACATCTCTAATGTGAACACGATGGAGACAACCGACGGCGCAACCTTCGGAGAAGGCCATCTGATAAGCGTTCTCAACGAGGTTGGCGAGGGCAACATCATGCTGTTTGACGGGCTTACTTCGCAATTGGCAGCCCTAATGGTTAAGCATTTCCACGACCGTGAACTGATGTCTACGCTGAAGAAGATGATAAAGGAAGACATTCAGAATACAGTTCCTGAACGCGGAACCATAGGCGACAGAGTGAAAGTCATCAACACTGGCGAGATAACCAACACGCATATCAACGACGACTGTCAGATAATAGGTGCAACAAGGCTGTCTGACTGTTCTATAAAGAGTATTCCCGAAGCAAGCGTATATATAGGCAGCGGAGTAATTTGCGAGAACTCTATCATCTACGACGGTTCAACCATACTCAACTCTGTTAAGCTGGAGAACTGCTTTGTTGGCGAGGCTTGCCATATCACCAATGGATTTACAGCCGACAGCAGCATCTTCTTTGCCAACTCATTTATGGCTAACGGCGAGGCCTGCGCTGCTTTCTGCGGTCCGTTCTCAGCTTCTCACCACAAGAGTTCGCTGCTCATCGGCGGTCAGTTCTCTTTCTATAATGCTGGTTCGGCAACCAACTTTTCTAACCATGCCTACAAGATGGGACCTATGCACTACGGCGAAATGGAGCGAGGCTCTAAGACAGCCAGCGGTGCATATCTGCTCATGCCTGCTCAGATTGGTGCATTCTCAGTTTGCTTCGGCAAACTGATGTATCATCCTGATACCAGAAACGTGCCGTTCTCTTATCTGATAGCATATTCAGACACCATGTATCTTGTTCCAGGAAGGAATCTTACGACCGTAGGACTTTACCGCGACATAAGGAAATGGCCTACAAGAGACAAGCGACCAAGACCTGGACAAAAGAGCATAGTAAACTTTGACTGGCTCAGTCCGTTTACAGTCGGCGAGATTGTTCAGGGCAAGAAGATACTTGAAGACCTCCGCGCTGCTTCTGGCAACAAAGTCTCTACATACAACTATCATGAATATGTAATAAAGAACAGTGCGCTGAAGACTGGCATTCAGAACTACGACATGGCTCTGAGAATATTCATGGGTGCGGTGCTTAAACGCCATCCTCTTCGTGAGCCGTCTACCGACATTGGCATAGGCAAGTGGAACGACCTTTCTGGCTTGCTGCTGCCTGAGTCGGAAGAAATAAGAATTATTGATGACATAAAGAACGGAACACTCTCAGACATCAATAAGGTGCTAAAGCGTTTCAACGACATACACAACAACTATAATGAATACAGATGGGCATGGGCTTACCAGCTTATGTGCAACTATTATGGCCTCGACATAATCACTGAGGAGGATGCTGAGCGTATTCGTCAAGACTATGTCACAGCCCGCCGTGCATGGATAGCCGAGATCAGAGTTGATGCTGAAAAGGAATATCAACTTGGCGATGTTGAAGAAAGTGTGCTCAACAACTTCCTTGCACAACTGGACAAGGAAATAGAATATGAGCAGTGGGACTAATTAATTGATAATTATCTAATGTTAACGTCAACTCGTTTACTTGTCAACTTATAAACTTAATATATATTTATATGAAAATCAGATTATTTATAGCAACTTGCTTGCTGGCAGTCGGAATGAGTGCCACAGCAAAAGACTACAAGTATCAGACCGTGCCAAACGACCCGATGCAGACACGCATCTATACTCTTGACAACGGACTGAAAGTTTACTTATCAGTGAATAAGGAGCGACCACGTATTCAGGCTAATATTGCCGTACGCACTGGTAGCCGCAACGACCCTGCTGAGACTACGGGTCTGGCTCACTATCTGGAGCACCTTATGTTTAAAGGTACAAAGCAGTTTGGCGTAACCGACCCTGCTGCCGAAGCACCTCTGCTCGACGAAATCGAAGCACGCTATGAGGTTTACCGCACTCTGACCGACCCTGCACAGCGCAAGAAAGCCTACCACGAGATTGACAGTATCTCTCAGCTGGCTGCTAAGTATTTCATTCCTAATGAGTATGACAAGCTGATGTCTGCTATCGGCAGTCAGGGTACTAATGCCTACACAAGCACCGACGTTACCTGCTACGTAGAGAACATTCCTTCTAACGAGGTTGAGAACTGGGCTCGCGTTCAGGGCGACCGTTTCCAGAACATGGTTATTCGCGGTTTCCACACTGAGCTTGAGGCTGTTTACGAAGAGAAGAACATCGGAATGGCTCAAGACAGCCGCAAGGTTTGGGAAGCACTCTATGCTAAGTTGTTCCCAAGCCATCCATACGGTACACAGACCACGATCGGTACACAGGAACATCTCAAGAATCCTTCTATCACTAACATTAAGAACTATTTCAAACGCTACTATGTACCAAACAACGTAGCAATCTGCATGGCTGGCGACTTCAACCCTGACGAAGTAATAGCCATCATCGACAAATACTTCGGAAGCTGGAAACGCTCTGACAACCTGTCTATTCCCCAGTTCCCTGCACAGCCAGAGATTACCAATCCTATTGACACAACAGTTGTAGGCAAAGAGGCAGAGATGCTTATGATGGGATGGCGTTTCGATGCAGGCAACAGTGCTCAGAACGACACACTTGCTGTAATTGCCGACATGCTCACAAACGGCAAGGCTGGTATGCTTGAGGTTGACCTCGAACACACAATGAAGATTCAGGGTGTCAGCGCTTTCTGCGACCAGATGACAGACTACTCTATGTTTGTTCTCTACGGAGTTCCTAACGCTGGTCAGTCACTCGAAGAACTGAGAGGACTTCTTGTTGACGAGATGAAGAAATTCCAGCGTGGCGAATTTGACAAAGACCTGCTCGAATCAGTTCTCAACAACAAGAAACTTAACTTCTACCGCTCACTCGACGACAATAATTCTCGCGTTTCGATGATGGTTAACTCATATATCAACCACGAGGAATGGGCAGATGTTGTTGCACAGATTGACCGCCAGTCTAAGATGACAGTAGACGACATTGTTTCTTTTGCGAAGCGTCACCTCAACGACAACTATGTTTGCGTATTCAAGAAGATTGGAACAGACGAGACACAGGTGAAGATTGAGAAACCAGAGATTACTCCTATCCCAACAAACCGCGAACTCTCAAGCGAATTCCTCAACAGCATTAAGAATTCATACGTTAAGCCTATCGAGGCAAGATTTGTAGACTTCAACAAAGACCTTACCGAGACTAAGACTAAGAAAGGTCTGCCTCTGCTCTACAAGCAAAACAATACCGACGGACTCTTCAACCTTGCTTTCTACTATAACTTCGGCGATGAAGCAGACAACGAAATGAGCTATGCTGCTAATTACCTGAGCTATATCGGAACTGACAAGAAGACTATCACTCAGATAAATCAGGAATTCTACAAACTGGCTTGCAACTTCAGAGTTTCTGTTGGCAACGACATGATAAGCGTCTCTCTATCTGGTCTTAATGAAAACATGCCTCAGGCTCTTGCCCTCTTGGAGGACTTGCTCCACAACGCAAAGGCTGACAACGAGTCATACGCAAGTTTCCTCGACTTGTTGCAGAAGCAGATGGACGACAGCAAGATGAACCAGCAGGCTAACTTCTCTGCTCTTCGCGACTATGTGATGTATGGTCCTTACAACTCTACACGCAACATTATTCCGATGAACCAGCTACGCAGCATGGATCCTCAGAAACTTGTTGATAGACTGAAAGACCTTAACAAGTTTGAGCACACTGTTCTCTACTATGGTCCTATGAGTGAAAAAGACCTTGACAAGCTCCTCAGCAAGACTCACAAGACAATGAAGAAGATGCAGCCTGTTCCTGTAAACAAGGAATACACAATGACTCTCACCCCAAACAACGAAGTGTATATTGCACCTTACGAGGCTAAGAACATCTACATGATTCAGTATCACAACGAGAACAAGCCTTTCGATGTAAACAACGTGCCTGTTATCTCACTCTTCAACGAGTATTTCGGAGGCGGCATGAACTCTATCGTGTTCCAGGAACTGCGCGAGAGTCGTGGTTTGGCTTACAGCTCTTATGCTAACTATTCTTATCCTTCGCGCAACAACCATCCTGAGAGCTACTTCACTTACATTGTATCTCAGAACGACAAGATGATGGACTGCATAAAGGTGTTCAACGAAATCATTACCGACATGCCAAAGAGCGAGGCAGCTTTCGGTATAGCTAAGCAAAGCCTCACAAAGAGCATCGAAAGCTCGCGCACAACTAAGTTCAACATCCTCAACAGCTACTATCTGGCTAAGAAGCGCGGATTCACAGAGCCTCTGGTTAAGAAGATTTACAATGCTCTTCCTTCACTCACTCTGCAAGACATCCTCAACTTCGAGAATAAGAATATGGTTGGCAAGACATATAAGTATATCATCCTCGGCGACGAGAAAGAACTTGATATGGATGCTCTCGAAAAGATAGGTCCTGTTCACCGTCTTACAACAGAAGAGATTTTCGGATATTAATTTATTAGTTTTTCAAGTTGACAAGTAAGCGAGTTGACAAGTTGACGAGTTTACTTGTCAACTTTAATACATGGTTGTGATGGGTTAAGGATTAAAGATAAAGGTTATTACTCACAACTCATAACTAAATTAAAGTAAAAAAATGACCCCAGAATTTAAATATGCCCCAATGTTTCAGTTGGGCGAAGATAATACAGATTACTACCTGCTAACTAAAGAAGGCGTAAGCGTTGGCGAATTTGAAGGACACGAAATGCTGAAGGTTACTCCTCAGGCTCTTACCATGCTCGCCAACCAGTGTTTCCACGACGTTTCATTCATGTTGCGCCCCTCACACAATGAGCAGGTGGCTAAGATTCTCAACGATCCCGAAGCGTCAGACAACGACAAATACGTAGCACTCACCATGCTTCGCAATGCCGAAGTGGCATGCAAGGGCAAGCTGCCTCTCTGCCAAGACACAGGAACGGCTATAATCCACGCCGAAAAGGGACAGCAGGTCTGGACTGGATTCTCAGATGAAGAAGCTCTGTCACTCGGTGTCTACAAGACATATACCGAAGAAAACCTGCGCTACTCTCAGAACGCGCCTCTCACAATGTACGATGAGGTTAACACACGCTGCAACCTGCCCGCACAGATCGACATCGAGGCTACCGAAGGAATGGAATACCGCTTCCTCTGCGTTACCAAGGGCGGAGGCTCTGCTAACAAAAGCTATCTCTACCAAGAGACAAAGGCACGCATACAGAATCCTGAAACTCTCGTGCCGTTCCTCGTTGAGAAGATGAAAACTCTCGGAACTGCTGCCTGCCCTCCTTATCACATCGCATTCGTCATCGGAGGAACAAGCGCAGAGAAGAACCTGCTCACGGTAAAACTCGCATCCACCCACTTCTATGACTCGCTGCCCACCACTGGCGACGAGACGGGACGTGCATTCCGCGACATAGAGCTGGAGCAGACACTCCTTGCCGAAGCACACCGCATAGGACTCGGAGCACAGTTCGGAGGAAAATACATGGCTCACGACATCCGCGTCGTACGTCTGCCTCGTCATGGAGCATCATGCCCAATCGGACTCGGTGTAAGCTGCTCTGCTGACCGCAACATCAAGGCAAAGATTAACCGCGACGGAATATGGATAGAGCGTATGGACGACAATCCTGCACGTCTCATACCACAGCATCTGCGTAATGCAGGCGAAGGCGATGCCGTAAAGGTTGACCTTGACCAACCAATGAGTGACATCTGCCGCCAGCTCAGCCAGTATCCTGTTGCTACACGTCTCAGCCTATCGGGAACAATCATAGTAGCCCGCGACATTGCCCATGCACGTCTCAAGGCTCGTCTCGACAAAGGCGAAGGACTGCCAGAATACTTCAAGAACCATCCTGTGCTCTATGCAGGACCAGCCAAGACCCCAGAAGGAATGCCTTACGGTTCTATGGGACCAACCACCGCACAGCGCATGGACCCATACGTAGACGAGTTCCAGGATTGCGGAGGCTCACTCGTGATGATAGCCAAAGGCAACCGTACTCAGCAGGTTACCGACGCATGCAAGAAACACGGAGGATTCTATCTCGGCTCAATCGGAGGTCCTGCAGCAGTACTCGCACAGCAGAACATCAAGTCTATTGAGTGCGTGGAATATCCTGAACTCGGAATGGAAGCCATCTGGAAGATTCGCGTGGAAGACTTCCCTGCATTCATACTCGTTGACGACAAAGGCAACGACTTCTTTAAGCAGATATAGGACTTCAGGGTTTCATTGCTGAAACAATAATAAAATAAGAAACAGAGAAGAATACTAAAGTTAAAAGATTCTTCTCTGTTTTTTTATTCAATTTATCTAAAGACACTATTAGATAAAAACAAGAACCAAAACTAACGAAAAGAAGCATTTCTTTCATATAATATTCATAATTTCCTCTCAACCCTTCATTCAATACATCTCTGAAAAGAAGAGAAAAATTTGGAGAATCGGGTAGTTAGTATTAACTTTGCAGGCAGAAAGAAAAGACATTAAAAAAAAAGAAACTGAACAGAATATATATGAAAGACTGGAAACGGGCATTGCCCGACTTGCTGGCGGTTGTGGCCTTTGCGGTCATCAGCCTTGCCTATTTCTTCCCTGCCGACATAGAGGGGAGAATATTGTTTCAACACGATGCTGCGGCAGGCAGGAATGCGGGACACGAGTTTGAGGAATACCTTGAGCAGACAGGTGTACGCAGCCGATGGTCGAACAACATGTTCGGAGGCATGCCTACCTATCAGACTGCTCCTTCGTATGCGAGCAGCGATGGACTGAATGAGGCTATCAAGGCTTACCACCTATGGTTGCCAGAGAATGTGTGGTATGTCTTTGCACTGCTACTGGGTTTCTATATCCTGCTTCGAGCTTTCGACTTCCGCCGCAGTCTTGCGGTTCTGGGAGCGATAGTGTGGGCATTCTCGTCGTACTTTTTCATAATAATAGCGGCGGGCCATATATGGAAGGTGTATGCGCTGGCTTATCTGCCTCCAATGATAGCAGGCATTGTGACAGCCTACCGTGGAAAGTTGCTGTGGGGTTTTGCACTGACGGCTCTGTTCACAGCCTTTGAGGTGAAAGCCAATCATGTGCAGATGACTTACTACTATCTGTTTCTGATTGTACTGATGGCTGCTGCTTTTTTTGCAGAGGCTGTCAGAGCAGGCAAACTGCGCCAGTTTGCGAAGGCTTCGGCAGTGATAGTGGTGGCAGCTCTGGTGGGTATACTTGCCAATGCGTCGAACCTATACCATACATGGCAATACTCTAAAGAGTCAATGCGCGGCAAGAGCGAACTGACAGAGAGGGGCGACAAGGAGCGGCAGACGAGCAGCGGTCTTGACCGCGACTACATAACACAATGGAGCTACGGCACAGGCGAGTCGTGGACTCTGCTTGTACCTAACGCTAAAGGAGGTGCAAGCGTTCCTTTAGGACAGAACGAGACAGCAATGAAGAAGGCTTCACCTGAGGTGATGAACGGCTTTCAGCAGATGTATGGCATTGACAATATATATAATAATGTAGTGCAATACTGGGGCGACCAGCCTATGACGAGCGGCCCCGTATATGTAGGTGCCTTCGTGCTGATGCTGTTTGTCTTGGGACTGTTTATCGTGAGGGGCGCCATGAAGTGGGCTCTGCTTGCGGCTACGCTGCTCTCACTGATGCTGTCGTGGGGAAAGAACTTTATGCCTCTGACAGACTTCTTCATAGACTATGTGCCGATGTATGCTAAGTTTCGCACTCCGAGCTCAATACTGGTAGTGGCAGAGTTTACCATACCTCTGTTAGCGATGATGGCTCTAAAGCGCATTGTTGACGAACCAGAGATACTTACAAAGAAATTAAAATATGTTTATATCAGCTTTGGGCTGACGGCAGGTGTAGCCATTCTGTTTGCGCTGATGCCGACAATGTTCTTTGGCAACTTCGTGAAAAGCGAGGAAGTTGAACAGCTGAGCCAGATACCGCAACTGCCTCAGGAGATGCTAAACGGCCTGTTGAACAGCATAGAGAGCATGCGTCAGCACATCTTCACGACAGACTGCTGGCGTTCGGTTGCAATAATTGTGGCAGGAACGCTGCTGCTATTGCTGTTTAAGGCAAAGCGGCTGAAGGCAGAATGGATGATAGGCTGCATGGCAGTGCTCTGCCTTGCTGATATGTGGATGGTGAACAAGCGCTATCTTAACGACGATATGTTTGTGGAGAAGAGTGTAAGGGAAATGCCTCACGAGAAGACACAGGCAGACGAGATTATTCTTCAGGACAAGGCTCTTGACTACAGGGTGTTTAACGTTTCGGGCAATGCTTTCAACGAGAGCGAGACGTCTTACTATCACAAAAGCATCGGCGGATATCATGCAGCCAAACTGCGCCGCTATCAGGAGCTGGTTGATGCCTATATTGCTCCTACTGGCACTCAAGCTGAGAACAAGGAGATGCAGCGTCTGTCGAAGGCTGTTGTGGAGTCAGCAGGCGATATGTCAAAGATTAACGGAGACTCATTATTCCCTGTTCTGAATATGCTCAACACTAAGTATTTCATATTCCCTCTGCAAAATGGACAGACCATACCAGTGCAGAATATCTACACTTACGGCAATGCGTGGTTTGTTGACAAAGTTCACTATGCAAAGAATGCAAACGAAGAGTTGGAGAATCTTGGCAAGTTGAAACTTCGCCATGAGGCTGTTGCCGACGAGAGTTTCAAAGATGTGCTTGGTGAAAGCAGCGAGCAGGTAGACACTTCGGTTGTAGAGATAAAGAGCTATAAGCCAGACGAACTGGAATACACAGCAGAGAGCAAGACTGGAGGCGTGATAGTATTCTCAGAAATCTACTATCCAGGATGGAAGGCTACGGTAGACGGTAACGAAGTGGAAGTTGGCAGAGTGAACTATGTGCTTCGTGCAATAAAGGTTGGCCCTGGCAAGCACGATATTAAGCTGACGTTCAAACCTCATTCTGTATCAGTCACAGAAACCATTGCCTACATTGCTCTTGCCATCCTACTGCTAAGTATAATAGCTATTGTTGTTGTTAAAGTGAAAATGAAACAATAACGTGGAAAGAAAACTTTAACTTTAACTAGTCAACTTGTTTGCTAGTCAACTTGAATAAATAAGAAAAAGAAATGAAGAAGTTACTCTCATTGCCTCCTAATCTTGTAGACTGTTTCCACGACATAACAGGATATACAACCGACGAATGGTTTTGCACTAACGATCCGATCGGTCATAAACTAGGATCAGGAGGTGGTTCGGTGTGGCTTCTTCAACAGGCATTCAAGGCTTCGGCTAATGGGAAAGACATAAACGAATGGCTGAAGTCTGACAGACGATTACTGCTTCATGCTGGCGGACAAAGCCGAAGACTGCCAGCCTATGCTCCTTCTGGAAAGATTCTTACACCAATACCCGTATGCCGATGGGAAAGAGGACAACATCTGTCGCAGAACCTGCTTGAGATTCAACTTCCACTCTATGAACAACTGATGGAAGTGGCTCCAGAAACACTACACACTATGATTGTGAGCGGCGACGTATATATACGCACATCACAACCGCTACCAGAAATACCTGAAGCCGATGTTGTTTGTCTCGGACTATGGCTGAGTGCTGATATAGCAAGAAACCATGGAGTGTTTGTTTGCGACAGAGAGACTCCATCCGTACTGAAATGTATGTTGCAGAAGCCTTCAATAGAGAAACTGAACGAACTGCAACGCAACAATCTTTATCTTACCGACATTGGTGTTTGGATGCTAAGCGACCGAGCCATTGAAGTGCTTATGAGGCGTTCAATGAAAGGAAACGAAATCACCCAATATGATTTATATTCTGAGTTTGGATGTTCATTAGGCAGCCAGCCTACAATAGAAGACGAGGAAGTAAACAGGCTTACGGTGAAAGTGATTCCACTGACAGGTGGAGAGTTCTTCCATTTCGGAACATCTCACGACATTATTTCTTCTACATTGCGTATCCAAAATCTTGAAAGTGATCAGCGAAAAATAATGCATCACTCTAGCAAGCCACATCCTTCAATGTTTGTGCAGAATGCTGAGACATGGATTAAGATTACAGAACAAAATCAGAATCTCTGGATAGAAAACTCTTGCATAAGCGAAGAATGGACCATTAAGAAAAACAACATAATAACTGGTGTTCCTGAAAACAATTGGAAGATAAATCTAAATGACGGACAATGTATTGACATTGTACCAATAGGAGAAACTGAATGGGCTGTAAGACCATACGGATTTAACGACTGTTTTCGTGGAAATATTGACAACAAAGAAACTCAGTTCATGGGCAAACCATTGCTGATATGGACTGTTGAACGAAACATAGACCTAAGTCAGATTAGCAGTTCAGACAATAACAACAATACGTCTGCTACCGACATTCAGTCTGCACGCCTCTTCCCTGTAGTAAACAACATTCACGACATGGGACTGGTGTTGAGATGGATGCTAAACGAACCTGAGCAAGATGGAGGCAGAATGTTGTGGCAGATGAGCAGAAAACTTTCTGCCGACGAGATTTCAAACCAAGCTAACCTTCACCGTCTTACAAATCAGCGAAAAGAATTCAGACAAAAGAACTGGCCTACCCTTGCCAGAAACTATCAGCATAGCGTTTTCTATCAGGTTGACTTAGAAGACGCAGCAACAGAATTTACCGAAGCCAACCTTCCACAGCCCCATCCAATCAGCGATGATGAGCCGATGATGATGAGAATCCACGATGCTATGTTTCGCTCTGAATGGGCAAGGAAACGATTGGAAACCAATCAGGTAACACTAATACCAAACAAGGAAAACGAGCTGAAAGAAATAGCCAGGCAACAGCAGGAGAAAGCATTCCACTTGTTGCGAGATGGCATTACGACCTCAGTAATCAACAATATTCAGCATCCTCGAATGGCAGTATATAGCGACCAGATAGTCTGGGGACGTTCACCTGTGAGAATTGACATTGCAGGAGGATGGACCGACACTCCGCCATTCTGCCTGATAGAAGGAGGAAACGTAATAAATCTGGCTATAGAACTTAACGGTCAGCAACCTATTCAAGCATATATCCGACCAGCAAAAGAACACAGGATTGTGCTAAGAAGCATTGACTTAGGTGCTACAGAGATAGTTGAAACTTATGAGCAGCTGGCAGACTTCACTAAGGTTGGCAGTCCGTTCTCCATTCCTAAAGCAGCACTTGCACTTGCAGGATTTCTCCCAACCAACATGATGCATTCATCTGCTAAAGACACAGCATGGCAATATTCATCGTTGACACAACAACTCGACGACTTTGGCTGTGGCATAGAGATAACCCTGCTGTCGGCTATACCAGCAGGAAGCGGACTCGGAACAAGCAGCATTCTTGCTGCTACCCTGCTCGGTTCGCTTAGCAATTTCTGCGGACTGGGATGGGATAAGTCTGAAATAGGTCATCGCACTCTCGTCTTAGAGCAACTTCTGACAACTGGAGGAGGATGGCAAGACCAGTTCGGAGGAATAATTGAAGGAGTGAAACTGTTGCAAACAGAAAGAGGATTCAGCCAGTCACCAGTAGTCAGATGGCTGCCTGAACATGTTTTCACCAATGCTGAATACCGTCCATGCCATCTGCTTTACTACACAGGAATAACAAGAACAGCCAAGCAGATACTGGCACAAATTGTAAGAAGAATGTTCCTAAACCAAGGTGATGAGCTTCAACTTCTTCGACAAATGAAGGCACACACACTGCAAATGTATGAAGCAATTCAGCAAGGCAACTTTGAGGAAACGGGAAGACTGGTTAGAAAAACATGGACTCAGAACCAACTACTTGACACAGGGACATGCCCTGACGAAATAAAAAAACTCACTTCTTTAATAGACGATTATTGTTTAGGATATAAACTTCCTGGAGCTGGAGGAGGCGGTTATCTCTACATGATAGCAAAAGATGCAGAGGCTGCTGCCCATATTCGCAACATTTTAACGGCAAATCCTCTAAACAACAATTCCCGCTTTGTTGAAATGTCTCTTAGCAACAGAGGCTTTGAATGTAGCAAAAGCTAATATTTTAGTACATAGTTTTTATAGTTGACAAGCAACTATAGTGCATAGTTATTCAAGTAAACAAGTTGACAAGTTAAAGTTAATGTTCCCGTTAACGTTGAAATTAACTTATCGTTCCCATTAACATTAAAGTTTCAATTCACAGAGTTCTTCACCCTTTCGTCTTCCAATCATATAAACGCGGTGCATCTCGTCTGCATTATGCGAAGTATGACCTATGGGCAGTTTTTCATCTGGGCGAACAACAATAGCTGTTCCTTCTTTTTCTCTCTCTGCCACATAATCAAGTTGATTGTTATACATTATGTGACGCTCAGCCATAGCCTTTACCAGCTCAGGGTAGCGGTGAAGCCAAAGCTTTGCCAGCGGCATCAGTTTTAGTTTCTCTTTTCTATAACCCTCAGGCTGAGTTAGTATAACTATATTACGTTTATATCCCCTTCTCTCCGACTCTCTCAATGGAATAGAGTCAGTCACTCCACCATCAAGTAACTTCATTCCTTCAAGTTCCACAACATTCGAGGCCATCGGCATCGAAGCAGAAGCCCTTATCCATTCCAAAGCATCATAGTCGAAACGGTCAATACGATGATATACTGGTAAGCCTTTTTCTATATCAGTGCAAACCACAACAAATTCGGTCTTGTTTTCCTCGAAAGTCTTTCCGTCGAATACATCATATTCAGTAGGAACAACATGATAGGCAAATTCAGCATTAAACAAATCGCCCGTAGTGATAAGAGAGTGAAGTCCTGCATAGCGCTTGTCCTTGCAGAAACGCATATTATATCTTATAGCCCTGCCCGCCTGCCGCGACTTGTAGTTACAGCCAAAGGCAGCCCCAGCCGAAACACCTATTATTCCGTCTACCTCAACACCATGCTCCATCATCACGTCAATGACGCCAGCAGAAAAAAGTCCGCGCATGGCACCGCCCTCAAGTACAAGTCCCGTTTTCATATTTTTATTTAGATTATATAAGGTTTTAAGATTATGAGATATTCAGGTTAAAGCCAGGTCCGCCTTGCAACCTAAACTTCTCATAATCTTAAAAACTTTAATTCTTATCTGTTCATGTCAAAGCCAATGCGCACGCCATCATAGTTCTTGCTAATGTCGCCAATCGCCTCAACAGTAGAGTTTCCACTCATGGCAGCAGCAGCCTGCAACAGAGTGAGAAGCTTTTTCGACTCGAAAAGAATGCTTACGCCGCCCATGCCGTTGCGTTTAGCATATCCTTTGGCAGAGAAAAGCAAAGTCTTCAGAGTCAGCTGACCTGTCTTTGCGTCATATACATAGTTGCCGCTTATGCTTTTTCCGTCAATCTTTCCTGAGAAAGTCTTGTCTTCATTAAACGCAATGAAAGTATTAGACGAACTCAAGCCAATAGAAGAATAATAGCTCTGCAACTTTCCCTTTATCTCCGTAGCAGCCACTTCGCCACCAGCCTTAGCCAGCAGGTTGTCGGAAGTGAACGCGCAGCCAGGTCCTGCATAGTGCCATCTGCCTATCAGTGCAGCCTCAGAGAGTTTGTCAGCACCTATCACACTCGAAATCACATTAGTAATTGTGTTCGGGTCAGTTGCAGCACCCAGTATGCTGCCTAAGATGTCAGCACCACCAGCCATGCCGTTTTGCGTGCCAAGCGTGCCACATCCTGTTACCGTAAATGCCAATGTCGTTGCAACAACTGCAGTTCTTGCAACTTTTTTAACTGATGTTTGTTTTTTTCTTTTCATAATGGTTTTTATATGTTTATAAATTCATAACTCTATAAGTCGAAAAATGAAAAACCTTAATCATTAATCCCCCAACCTCCCTGCTATGAATCAGATTGATTCTCTGGCCAGTTAACGAGGAAGAGTTTCTCTGTAGCACGAGTGAAGGCAGTGTATAGCCAGTGGATATAACTTGGCGTCAGCCATTCCTGAGTCATATATCCCTGATCTACATAGACGTGAGCCCACTGTCCGCCCTGCGCCTTATGACAAGTTACGGCATAGGCATACTTCACTTGAAGTGCATTGAAATATTGATTAGTTCTCAACTGCTGCAAACGGTCTGCCTTTCGTGGAATATCGGCATAGTCTTCCATCACTCTCTCATAGAGCTGCTGGCTCTGCTCACGAGTAAGAGAGGGCGACTCCGACTGCAAGGAGTCTACGATGGCAGTCAGTTCCATTTCCATATTGTCATAGTCAGGAAACTGCAATGACAAGTCGGTAAAGGTAAATCCATAGAGTTGTCTTGTCCGCCTCACCTTGCAAACTTTCACTCTGTCGCCATTAGCTATAAGGAATGCTTGTTTCTTCACGTTGCCGTCCTTCTCGCCACTGTCTCCCTCGTCGATATCAACATACTTGTTTTTCACTACCATCAGATAGTCGCCATGAGAAATTTCCTCCTCACGGTCAAGCACTCTGTTTCTTATTCCATTATTATATATGTTGGCACGCTTGTTTGAACGGGTGATGACGATGGTGTCGTCTATTCCTGCGCTGCGATAGCTGTCAGAGAGCTGTTCTATCAAGTCTATGCCGCTAATGCTGACGATGTCTGGAAAACCAGCAAACTTAATTATCGGCAGATGGGTGACGGCATCATTTGTTATCATCTGCCTTATTCGTGTGGCATTGAAGAGGATGCCAGAGTCCGCACTCTGTCTCAACACTTCGCTAAGGTCAGCCTGAAACACATTCATTCCGTATCCTTCAAGCATGCTCCTTGACAAAGCGGGTGAGTCTGCCTCGCCCACTGGGGGCAGCTGCGCCTTGTCGCCAATGAGGAAGAGGCGGCAATTCTGTCCTCCGTAGACATACTTCATCAAGTCGTCAAGCAGGCAGCCGCTTCCAAAAGCAGTCTCGTCGGTTGCTCCGTTTGATATCATCGAAGCTTCGTCTACAATGAAAAGAGTGTTGCGATGAAGATTATTATTAAGATTGAAAGCAGAAACGTCACCGAATGTGCGCTGTCGGTAAATCTGCCTGTGTATTGTCCCTGCCTTCAGTCCGCTCGTGGTAGAGAACACCTTGGCAGCTCTGCCAGTCGGAGCCAGCAAGACAACTCTTTGTCTCAGCCTTGCAAGTGTCTGCACAATGGCTGACGCAATGGAAGTCTTACCAGTACCAGCACATCCGCGCATGAGCATAAGTGCAGAGGGTTCTCTGCTAAAGAAAAATCGGGAGAACTCAAGAATGGCCATGTCCTGTTCTGCTGTAGGCTGGAAACCAAAAGTCTGCTTTATCTGGAAAATAAGTTCTTCTTCCACTTCTTTTTTTATTATAACTTTGGCAGAATAGCAAAGAAAATCATTCAAAAATCAATCTTGCTGAAAAATAAATATCAATTCTTATGCCTTCTTCTGACTATTTTTTGTATTTTTGCGGAGATAAATTTGCGTATGCAAAAGTAGAAAAAGAAAATGAAACACGCAATTGATAATGGAGAAAAATAACATTATCGCTATTCGCATCAGCCACCAGTCACTTTCGTTTGCTGCAGAAGACAGTGAAGCTGCAAACGGCTTGAGCTATGAGCCTTATATCATAAACAGCAGTATTTCTATGGCTGCCAACCTGCGTGAGGCTTTCGTGCGCTCCACACTTCTTTTACGCAACTATCGCAGAGCAGTTGTCTTCATCGACAGTCCTGTGATGATTCTGCCTACGGAGGAGTTCCGCGAGGATGAGAAAGAACTACTCTACGAGCATACGTTTACGAAAAGACATCTGCATGTAGTCACTCATGCCGTAATACCTGAGTTGTCAGTGGTTGCCATCTTCTCAATAGAAAGAGACATAAAGAATGTCATCGACGACCATTTCGCAGACGTAAGATATCTGCCGCTGCCTATGCCGGCATGGTCGTTTCTTCACAACAGAAGCTATAGCAACCTCAACAAAAAACTATATGCTTATTTCCATGATCAGCAGATGGAGGTTTTCAGTTTTTCGCAAAACCGCTTTAAGTTCTGCAACTGCTTCAAGGTTGCCAGCCATCAGGATGCGCTCTATTTCCTGACAAGTGTGTGGCAGCAACTGGGTTTCAATCAAGAGAAAGACGAACTGCACTTTGTTGGACACATAGACAAGCAGGATGAATTTTTAAATGAGGCTAAAGAATTTCTGAATAACGTTTACCTGATAAGGCCAAAGGCAGACTTCAACCGACACCCGTTCTGCGAAACACCTGCTCTACCTTACGACCTTATGGTCTATTTTGTTGAAAAAAAATAAGTTGACAAGCAACTATAGCTCATAATTCATAGTTATACTGGATTAATTATTAATGACGAGTTAACGTTATCGTTGCCGTTCTCATAACTACATAAATAAGAATAATGCGAATAATTACAGGACAATATAAAGGAAGACATTTCGACATACCGCGCACTTTCAAGGCTCGGCCTACAACTGACTTTGCAAAAGAGAATATTTTTAATGTTCTTAACGGATACCTCGACTTTGAGGATACGTTAGCACTCGACCTATTTGCTGGCACTGGCAGCATTTCACTTGAACTTCTTTCAAGAGGATGCAAACAGGTTGTAAGTATTGAAGCCGACCGCGAACATGTTGCTTTCATTCGCCAGTGTTCACAGAAACTGAACACCGACCGGCACGTAATTATCCGCTCTGATGTTTTCCGATACATCAAACACGTCAGCCAACCGTTTGATTTTATTTTTGCAGACCCACCTTATGCCTTGCCTAATCTGCCAGAGATACCCGACATTATTTTTCAGCACAAACTGCTGAAACCCGGAGGCATCTTCGTTTTTGAGCATGGCAAGGGCAACGACTTCAGTTCACACCCCAACTTTATTGAACATCGTAACTACGGTAGTGTGAACTTCAGCATCTTCAAGGAAAAAGGCGAATAATTATCTCTGTCATAGCAACGGAGCCAACAGACGGACTATAGACTCCCATAGCCTGTAGAAGAACGGTCGGTTGCTGATAATCCTAACGTCGTTTATCAATATACTATGTCGCTGGTCTTCCATGAAAACCTGCTTCAGACGCAATGCCATCTGCTCATCATAGAAGAAAGCATTCGCCTCGAAGTTGTTTTCAAAACTGCGGAAGTCCACATTAGTTGAGCCGCAAGTGCAGAGCGTGTCATCGCATATAAGCAGTTTAGAATGGTTGAAACCAGCCTTGTAGAAATAAACCTTCACTCCTGCATCGAGCACCTGCATCACATAGGAACGGCTTGCCCACTCAACAAAGCGTGCATCAGTGTGGCGAGGTATCATCAATCGTACATCCACTCCTGCCAATGCTGCTGTGCGTAGGGCAAACAGCACAGGCTCCGTAGGCAAGAAGTAAGGAGTCTCAATGTAGACATATCGCTTTGCTTCAAGAATAATCCTTACATAGCCTTGCATTATGTCTGGCCATGTGCTGATAGGGCTGCTTGTTACTATTTGTGCAAGACAGTGATTGTCAAGGCTTTGTGGTATAGACGGATAATACACATGGTCGTCTATTAGTCGCTGCGACACAAAGAACCAGTCAGACAGGAATGCACTCTGCAATCCATAGACTGCCCCACCCTTTATACGCAGATGTGTGTCGCGCCAAGCCTGCTTACCAGTACCAGTAATGTAACGCTGCGCAATATTCATTCCTCCTATGAACCCTTCACAACCGTCAATGACACATAGCTTACGGTGGTTACGATAGTTCACCTTACTTGTAAGCATAGGGAAACGAACAGGCATGAATGCCCTTATGTCAACTCCTGACTTTCTCATTCGGTCATAGAATCGCGACGGAACTCTCCAGCAGCCTACATCGTCATAAATAACTCTTACCTCAACTCCTTCTTTTGCTTTTTCTATCAGTATGTCTGCCACTTGCCTGCCAAGTTCGTCGTCGTCGAAAATGTACGTAAGCAGATGAATGTGATGCTTTGCCTTTCGGAAAGAATCCATCAGTGCGGGAAAGAACTCACTCCCGCAAGTGAATATGTCAACATCGTTATTCTTGAAAGGAAGAGCCCAGCCCTGCCGTGAAAAAAGATGGATCAGCTGCTCATGCGATTCTGGAACAAGTATTTCATTTTGGCTCACGAAATTAAGCATGCTTCGCTTTTTCAGTTCTTCCAGACTCTGTCTGCCTATGATACGCTCCTTTCGCGTATTCTGACCGAAAAAGAAATATAAGATTATGCCTGCTACTGGCACGAAAGCCAGCACCATGAGCCAAGCCAAAGCCTTTGCAGGCTGGCGGTTATCCATCAGCACCGCTACCATAGTCAGTATGATAATGATGGAATAAACAGGAATGACAAACCAGTTAAAATAGATCATTGTTCTTTAGTTGTTAAGTTTTTGAAGTGTCGGGTTATTAAGTTCTGTTTATTCGGTGACAAGTTCCATAAGCAAGAGTTTTGGAAGTAATGCTTAAAAGGTTTTCAGGCTATAAGTTTATAGTCTAAACCATTAACCTAATGACCTTACCCCCATTTTATCTGACAAGCTTATCTCTTGCGAAACCTAAATCAATTAATAATATTACTGCCAAGATGTTTTGCAAACACATTGCGTTGCTCTTGCAGAGTATGAATCTGCTTCATAACAGCCATCATGCGCTCTGTGTCGTTGGCAACGAGCGACAACTGCTGCTGCAGCTGTTTCAACTGCATTTCAACATGATACATACGGTAGTCGAGCATGAGATGGCGGACCTGATTGCGCAGCATTTCCTCTTCAACCTCAATCTGCATACTCTTCGACAGGTTGTAGTCGTCAATGCTCAGCGTTGTGGCAAGCTGCGCTATCTCAATGTCGTGATGCTGCAGGAAGAAAGTCTCAGCTGTGAAACCATCGTCATGAACATGCTCCATTGCCTCCTCAAGCATCTTATTATATATAGGTACAGACAAGTTTAGATTGTCCGAATTAAAATCGTAGTAAATATATTCTATCACCGTCAGGTCTATTACGCTTCCATCTTCTGTCTCTACATTGTGGAAAATAATCTGCTCGCCATATCTCACTATGGTCTGCACTATCATTCTCTCTATAGCAGAAGAGAGTCGCAACTCCTTGTTGGTTCTGTCAACATGTATCTCTGCAGCCGTCAGCCTGCTGATTGCCCCATTGCCATTTACTGAGACGCGGTCTGGTTCTCTGTTATTGCCAACAGCACCTTTGTTGCCATCTTGCGGTGACTGCGGGCGGTTGCGCTCATCACGGATAAACTTGTTCATCTGAGTGATGAGAGTCTGCTCCGCTATGCCTATGCGCTGCGAACAGTCTTTTATGTAGGTAGCCCTTATTATCGGGTCTTTAATCACCGATATGCTCTTCACTATGCTGCTTATAGCCTCGCTTCGCTTTATCGGGTCGCTAACACCTTTCAGCATCAGACGAGTCTTAAACTCAATGAAGTCGGTCTGGTTTTCCTCAATATACTTTCTGAACTCCTCAGCCCTGTGCTTGCGTGCAAAACTGTCTGGATCTTCATTGTCAGGCAGCAGCAAGACCTTCACATTCATGCCTTCGGCAAGCAGCATGTCGGTACCACGCATTGCTGCATGAATACCAGCTTCGTCACCGTCGTAGAGCAGCGTTATGTTCTGCGTAAACCTGCGCAACAACTTTATCTGGAACACGCTGAGTGCTGTACCAGAGTTTGCCACAACATTCTCTATGCCGCACTGGTGCATGGAAATGACGTCAGTATAGCCCTCAACCATGTAGACCCTGTCTTCTTTCACAATCTGGCGTTTTGCCTGAAATATGCCATAGAGTTCATGGTCTTTATGATAGATGTCGCTGTCGGGCGAATTGACATACTTCTGAGCAACTCCCTTTGTTCTGGTGTCAAGAAGTCTGCCTCCAAAGGCTATCACCTTTCCGCCTACTCCAATCCAAGGGAAAATCACTCTGCCTCTGAAGCGGTCAATTATCTCTTTGCTGCTCTTTCCGTCCTCAACGTTGTCGGCATCCTCGTCGGTTTCTTTTCTTCCATCCTTCTCGTAGCATAAGCCTGTCTTAACAAGAAACTCAGCCTTATAGCCTTTCTTCAGAGCAGCCTGAGCCATAGCGTCGCGGCGGTTGAGGCAGAAACCGAGTTCGAAACGCTCTATTATGTCGTCGCGGAATCCGCGCTGCCTGAAATATTGCAGTCCTATAGCCCTTCCGTCAACATCGTTAATCAAGACATCGTGAAAATAGCCGGCAGCCCATTCGTTAACAATCAGCATCGACTCGCGCTCTCCCTGTTGCTGTCGCTCCTCGTCGGTCAGTTCGCGTTCCTCTATCTCTATGTTATACTTGCGAGCCAGCCAGCGCAGTGCATCGGGATAGGTCATCTGCTCATGCTCCATTATGAAGTTGACTACATTGCCAGCCTTGCCACAGGCAAAGCACTTATACACGCCTTTTGCCGGCGACACAGAGAATGAAGGGGTAGTGTCGTCGTGGAATGGGCACAAACCCTTATAGCTCGTTCCGCGCTTGCGGAGCGAAACAAAGTCGGACACCACGTCAACAATGTTGGCAGCATCCATTATCTTGTCTATAGTCTGTCTGTCAATCATTTCACAATACGGCTACAAAGTTACAAACTTTTAACTGATAATCGGCAAATGCCACTCAACTTTTTTATATGATTAAGCAGAAAAGAAATATATTCGTTTGGTTATTTGGCGGGAATTTCAGCTTATATCATCAGCTACAATTCCACCATCCACAAAAATGTAGTCGAAGTCAAATTGCCCTCAATATATAGTTTTAGTATTTGCCTCTCTGCAAAGAACAGATATGCGATAAGTAGAATTACCCAATAAATTATATACGATAAAGATGTAGAACAACCCTGGCCAGTGTTTAAAAAGACGAAAACAACCAATACACCAATCATTCGCTCTATGGGATCATTTTGGGAACAATAAACCCACTGAACTTTGGCATAACTGCTGAAAGTCAGTGGGTTTATTTGTATGGCTGTAAATCTTGATAAGATGATTTTACCTCGATGGGACTATAAATCTAATTACGCAGCATTATTATATATCAACCTCAATTGAGTGCGAATATCAGCAAACGACAGGTTCATACTTAATTCTACATCAAGACCTATATTGATTACGTAGATGAAAGACTCTTTTCTATAGTATCTGTCACCAACGGTATTGAGCGATTTCTCTATAGTCTGAGATTTCCAAAGCAAACACACCAGTTGATAATCCTTATTGGTTATTTGGGTGTGGTTGTTGGGGTGCGCTTTCGTATAATGCTGAGTTGCTGTAAGCTTAATCAGATTTTCCAGATAGTGGGCAATGCTTGGGAATTGAGATTTGGGGAATATGTGATGTACTTGGGTTGCTTCTCCATTAGCATACTGGTCTTTTACCTCGCTTTCCACTTGTATTTTACGCAACAAATTCATTGCCTTTGTTACCTGATAAGCATCATATTCTTCTTGCAAGCGAACATCCTCTGCGGATGCGGCTTCTTTGCGTGTTATCGCTTTTGATTTGTCAATATCTCGCCAATTCTTACGATTATACATCAAATCCGAGAAAGTTATAATGTCCTTTGAAAGCCGTCCTCTTTCCGTACCTTGTATATCGTTTTCAGCTGCATAAACGTTTATTATCTTTGTAAAGATACGACGAACTTCTACTTCACCATTAATAGCGGTATTACCTATAATAAAGCGTGTGTATTTTTCTTTCAGTTCCAAGTAATCTTGTTGGGTGACACGCCCTGCCTGACATTCATCCTTAAACTTTTCAAAGTATTTAATCAAATTGCTGTCTGTCAGCACCTTGACAATATACTGGTAAAGAAAATTATACGCATTACGTTCTTTTGTAGCAATATAGTCCAGAATGTCATAGTTGACAATTCGGTAATAATTGGAAGTTCCACGTTTCTCTATATCAAGAATATGGGCATATGCCAGCATCCTTAAAGGTTGCTGAATGAATTTGTCATATTCGCTATGCGCAGATGTATTTTTAGGGCTGGGCTTCCCAAAAATCGCAGATGCATTTTTTACGAAGTATTTCATGTCCCAAACATCCTGTACAGTAAATTCGCCTTTTGGATTAAGATTTATAAGGCAATCTGCAATAAAGCACACTACATCTGGTGTACATTTTTGATCCATGAATCGAGCATCACCCGACTCACGAACATCTAAATCGTATTGATTTAGGAAGTTTGCTATCGTTTTTATCATAATTGTTTTAACTTTCCAAAGAAAAATACAGAGTTGTTATCAATGTTAAGAGAGCGTGTTCCCCGATTCCGTGCAATACTATAAAACTTGCAAAATTCATCTGTGGCATAATATGCCAAATCCTCCTTTGTAACCGAATTGCCATCTGTTGTTGTCAGTATTGCAACAGAACCGTCTGCGATACAGTTATGAGGCATAAAGCATGCACGCGGATTATAGGTCAAGTTGGGCACTAACACG
Source organism: Prevotella sp. (assembly GCA_017627765.1). Lineage (GTDB taxonomy): Bacteria > Bacteroidota > Bacteroidia > Bacteroidales > Bacteroidaceae > Prevotella. Next base: position 44,255 of record JAGAGD010000074.1, read on the forward strand.
CAATCTGTCCTGTCTAAGAATTTACCTACTTCTATGTTGCTTACATCATCAATGTAAGTATCATAGTCTGGGATATTCAGAACTTCATTGTTACCGATGTTGCGAGACTTTAGAACTCTGATTCGCCCTTGTCTTACAGTGTTTGACTTTGTTAAGGTACGGTCACGAAAAGACTTGAATATGCCAAATGTCATTTTGTTTGCAGCAGCATCAAAATCTGAATTTCTATATATGAGCCAATACGGAAATTCTGTGGACGTAATATAATCTTGTGGCTTGGTGTCAAGACTGTATGTTATATACGATTCGACTTTGGTGTTGTCTCTGTGAGCTTTCTTGTTTAATGTGAATGCAATGGTTTCTATTTTCACGCCCTTGAAACCTTTCTCTCCAAAATCAATTAGATTGGTTATCGGGTATTCGTTCATCAATTGTCGTGTCAAGTCAAATTCCGGGGCATTTATTAAGCTTTTTGGAACAATGAGAGACACAACATCGCCTAATTGAATGGCTTTTTCAATGAAGAAAGAGAATATGTTATTTGTATTGATATTCTTTACAGCAGCCTTATATCTTTTCAACAAAGACTTATCAGCAACTTTCATGTATGGTGGATTTCCTACCACTATATCATAGTGTTTGGGAAAACTCTGCAAAAGGGTGTCTTTGATGATAAAATTAAGGCGGACATTTTCGGGGATAGAAATAGTTTTTAATATCTGTTTGAGAATGGCTATACTATCAGCATTTATATCAATTACGTCAATATGAAGTTCAGCTACATTTGCATACTTCTTAATTAAGGAGGGTATGAAGTTCCCGACCCCAGTAGCAGGTTCAAGAATATGCAAAATTTTAGAGTCTGCATAGTCTGGAAGATTTTTGACTACAGCATAACATATATCCTGTCGTGTATAATATGCGGCAGTGGCTGTCCTTAGACCATTTGCATATTCGGCTATTTTTGCTAATCTAACAAAGCCTAATTTGCGATGTTTCTTAACATAACTGAGCAATTTAGATTTTTCTTCTAAACCGTTTTTCTTGATTATATCAAGTGCGTCTTGCTCTGTCAATTCTGTTTTTGCAAGTTTTTCCTTAATGTTGTGTGCAATTTGTTGGAAGATGATTGTGGGTACAGCTTCGCCAAGGCTTTGCCGTATATTCACATCTTCTTTCTTCAAAAACTTTTGTTTTTCATCCAGTGGTAATTCATTAAGTTTTTCGTACGGAATGGAACTCCATTCAAAAGAAGAAGGAACTGACATCATAAGCATGACCTCACGAATAGAGAACACGCGGTTATCTGTTGGATGCACTGTATTTTGGCTCGCAAGAATATCGTTGCGAGTGTGAATGCAGGGTGGTGTCTTATCCCAATACTGACGAGTGTATTTATCTCCATTCTTTCGCTGATGAAACACTATCTCGCCATCTTTGACCATGTGAGGAATGCGAGATTGCTCCTCATTGTCAAATGCAGATTGTCCCTCGGTTATATTTTCAATCCACTCCATCATGTGGGGAGCATAAGGACGGAATGTATGGTAAATATCTTTTTCCCAAATTTCACCCATGAAGTTCAAATGTGGAAGATGCCCTATGGTTTGTCTTAATGTTTGCTCTTCTTGTTTATCTGGGAAAAGTTCAAGAGGGGTAATTTCCTTTAGGTCTTTCCTAACTCCAATAACCAAAGTCCTTGTCCTACTACTGGGATTGCCGTAGTCCTTAAAATTGATGACCTTTGCAGCAATGTTGTATGCTCCAACAAGATTTCGCTCTATAGCATCCCGTATGGGTTTATCATTACCATCGATGTCTGTGCAAATGGATTTGAGAAATGCAGGGACGTTCTCAAAAATAAAGAAACGAGGCTTTATCTGTTGAATTATTTTAATTGACTCAACCACAAGAGAATTGCGCCCTAATTCGTCCTTCTTTTTATGATTTGCAACCGACATACCCTGACAAGGTGGGGTGGCTATGAGGACATCCAACTCCGTCATCCTGTTTTGACGTTGCCATCGCTGTATTTCCAGAAAGACTTTATTTTGAGTATCTTCCTGGGTCATATCACCACAGATATAGCCACTCTCATAAAGGCACTTATGGTTGTACCGTTGGACGTTGAGCCTACGTTCAATCAGTTCAACCGTAGCAACGCAATTATAGTTCTCTTGTTTGAAACCATAGCATCCTACACCAGCACTACTAAACAGGCTAACATAAGTCAAATCCCGCTTTGTTAAACGATTAGAACTCTTAGTCATACATATTTCTTCCAATGTGGTATCCGTATAAGTATCCCAAATCTGCAAACGTATTTTCCTGTAATCGGAGAAAATATGTTTTACAAACTGAAGTTCAAAGACTATTCTCAAATCATTAGGGTCATTATCAAGTTCACCCTCACGACGAGAACCAACACGAGCTATTTTTATAAGATACAGGTCGCGAATTCCGTAATAGTCAAGGTCACATTTCTTCCCGATATACGGAATAAAGTAATGAAGTTTATTCAGCGCAACAGTGGAGGGAAAACGTTTTCCCGTATAATAAACTTTGGCCGTGCTATTGAGAAAATGTTCAACATTGTCTGGCTTGACATTGCAAATAAGGACATTCAGAGACATATCCAAATCATCCAAATCAATTTCTTGAACCGGATTTGTGATAATTTCTTTTGGATAATCAATCTGCAACTGGAATAAATCCAATTGCTGTGGGTTACTTATTTTATTTGTCTTTGCCATATTGTTCAAAACAGCAATCTAATCTTTTAATATTTCACTCGCCATCTACAAGAGGCGAATAGACCCCCCAAGTAGTGTCTCGACAGGCGACCAAACCTTTGTAAACACTACGAGGGAGTTCATTTATTCTGTTACCTTTTATAAGGCGATGATGGTCTTTACCGAGGTAGCGAAACACATTACTGTCTCTCATGCGCTCACTTTGTGCGCAAAGGTACTAAAAATAATTCAGAACTCAACCACTCTGACTATTAAATAAGGTGAAGAAGTTGAGTTTTGCCTCATTTTTATCAAAATACTCATCTTCACATTCCTTTTTGTGGGCTTTTTCTACTCGTTTTTCCGCTAATAGGTGCAACCTCCAAATGACAAAATATGAAAATTGGCTTTGCCTTCGTTTTCTCGCCATGCCAGAGTGAACGTGTCCACCTCTGGTCATCTAGCTTATCGAAAACATTGCCGTTGCTTTGCAGTAGCGAAACTTGGCGGCACCTCTGTATAGCTCAAACAAGTTTGGCTCTACTCTCGGTTTGCACAAGTTTTCCATGTTAAGATTTGCTAAAAAATGTTTTCATTTTGGGCTTTCTCAAAATTTTGTTTCCAGTTTGTTTCTTCTGCATATTTCACCCAAAGAACTATTTTGTGTATCAGTCACTTACGAATAATCGACAAGATTTGAAGAAGAATATTATGATGGTAGTAGATACCTACAAGTTCTTTCATTTGCTTAAAAGAATAAATAAAATTCTGAAAACAATCCTACTTGACAGGAAAATGCAGGGAAATTTCATACTGTAAAATCAAAGTATAATATCTTTCAATCTGAAAGCTGTTTTCTGTTTATTGCCTTTAGCGAAAGGAAAACTTGCAATTTTCAGAGCCGAGTTGGGTAAAAAATTGATTAACTAAACTCGCTGATAACTTAAAAATTTGCGACCAAGCGAAACGAAGTTGCAAAATATGCGATTCCTGAGAGGTTTCTCGCTCTTTTTAGTAAATCATTCAATATCAAGACATTATAGACTTCGTTTCATAA
>JAGAGD010000075.1 GCA_017627765.1 Prevotella sp.
AAACGAACATGAGGAATGAAAAAGTGAAAGGTGTCCTTTCGCGATGCGAAACGTGGCATATCGCAGTGCGATATGTGGCATATTGCAGTGCCAAAGGTGCCCTTTCACACTGCGAAAGATGCCCTTTGACTTTTTTAACACTTATGAATTGCGAGGCGAAAACTATAATGTCTTGATATTGAATAATTTACTGAAAACAGCAACAAACCGCTCAAGAATCGCATATTTTGTAACTTCGTTTCGCTCAGTCGTAATTTTTTAAGTTATGGGCAGGGGTAGTTAATCAATTTTTTACCCAACTACCCTCCTAATTCTGCAAGTTTTTATTCTTGCATCACATATAAATCAACTTACAGGTTACAAATTATAATTCGACTGATTCAGAAAGAAAATACAACAAACACAAATAATAAGCATAAAATCATATATATCAACAAATTACAAACACCAAACTAAACTATAAGTTTCACACAAGAAGCAAAAAAAATAACGCTATATATTCTCCGTTTAAGAATACACAGCGTTATTAAGATTCTGTATTTTAAAGTAAATATTTTCTTGCTATTTAGAATGGCAGGTCATCAACCGAATCTCCCTGCGGCTGAGCGAATGGGTCCTGTGCAGGAGCATTTGCAGGTTGTTGAGCAGGAGATTGTGGCTGAGCTGGAGGGAAAGGTTCTGCTGATACTTGTCCCTGAGCTGGTGGGAATGGCGCAGCTGGTGGGACATTTACGGCATTAGCAGGGTCGAAAGGACGAACATCGTAAGCACGAATGCTATTATACCAACGTCCCTGATACTCATGCGCATCAATATCGAATGAGACCAAAACTTCCTGTCCAACCTGAATGTTGAATCGTTGCAGCCTGTCGGCACCAAAAACAGTGAACACCATCTTCTTTGGATAGCTGTCGTGTGTTTCAACAACAAAGTCTTGCGCAGTCCAAGGACCACGAGCCGACTCGCCATTGCGTGGTGGCAGAGCTACCAATATTTTTCCTTGAATATCCATTATATCTTTTTATTTTAGTTATTTTAAAACAGTATTTTCAGAAACTTTTATTGATTTCGTTGGCGAAATTACTAAAATAGTTCTAAAATAAGAAACTTTTTACTTAATTTTTTGCTCCTGACAATGCTTTTTTGTATTTTTGTAGTCAATATAAAAATAAAAGAATAAACAACATAAAAAAATAAAACAGAAATGAGATTCATATTATCAAGTTCAGAACTTAGTAGTCGCTTGATGACTTTGGCAAAAGTTATCAAAAGCAAAAACACACTGCCAATTCTCGACAGTATTCTCTTTGTAATAGAAAATGGAATGTTACACTTAACGGCTTCCGACAGCGAAACCGTAATGAAAACAACTATTGCCATTGACGAATGTGACTCCGACGGCAGTTTCTGTGTTCCAAACCGCACAATTATTGATGCCGTAAAAGAACTTCCTGAACAGCCATTGACATTTGAGGTAGACTTAACCAACTATACCGTAAAGGTAATCTACCAAAACGGAATGTACAATTTCACTGCACAGAATGCAGATGAATTCCCTCGTACAATGCCTATCACAGAGAATGCGACTACAATAGTAATGCCTGCAAGCGTTCTGAACGATAACATCAACCGTTCTATTTTTGCTACCGCTCAAGACGAATTGCGCCCAGTTATGAATGGTATTTTCTTTGACATCAATTCTGAGGCCCTTTCAATTGTTGCAAGTGACGGACATAAATTAGTGAGAAACAAGAACTTCACCGTAAAGACAGAAACTCCTGCCTCATTCATTCTTGACAAGCGTCCAGCATCAATGCTAAAGAATGTACTGCCTCGCGAAACTGGCGATGTTACCATTAAGTTTGATGAGCGAAATGCAGAATTTACCTATAGCGACGGAGTATTGACCTGCCGTTTAAACGAAGGCCGCTATCCTAACTACAACTCTGTAATTCCACAGAACAATCCAAACCAGCTGAACATAGACCGCCGTTCACTCATTGGTGCTCTACGCCGCGTGATGCCGTTTGCAAGCGATTCAAGCCAACTTGTTCGTTTCCACATTGAGCAAGGAAGACTTGAACTTTCTTCAGAAGATATTGAGTTTGCTACAAGCGCAAAAGAAGATATCACATGCGAGTATAATGGCACTCCTATGAATATAGGATTTAAAGGCACAAGCCTAAATGAGATACTCAATAATCTTGATAGCGATGAGATCATCATTCAATTGGCAGATCCAAGCAGAGCCGGCATTATCGTTCCTGTCACCCAACCAGAAAACGAAGATGTGCTTATGCTTATAATGCCAATGCTTCTGAATGAATAAAAATGAAAATACTCGTAATAGAAAAGAGAGAAAAAAGCATTAAGAAGCCGTTTTTCTCTTTTTTCTATTATTTGTTTATACAAGATTCAACTGTTTGAAGAAATATCAGGAATGAGACTCAACTTGACAAAACCTATAATAATATTCGATCTTGAGACAACTGGACTGGATATTATAAATGACCGCATAATTCAGATTTCATATATAAAAGTGATGCCTAATCAAGAAGAAATCAGAAAGGATTACCATGTCAATCCTGAAAGGGCTATATCTGAAGACATCACTAAACTGACTGGCATTAGCAATGAAGACGTTGCCGAAGCTCTGACATTCAAGGCTCTTGCGCCATCACTGTATGAAGACTTTAAGGGATGTGATTTTGCAGGATTCAACTCAAATCATTTCGACATTCCAATGCTCGCAGAAGAGTTCTATAGGGCTGGTATAGACTTTGATTTTCAGAAAAGCCGCCTAATTGATATTCAAACCATCTACCACAAAATGGAAAGACGCAATCTTGCCGCAGCATACAAATTCTATTGCGGAAGAAAGATGGAAGACGACTTTGAGGCACATAGAGCAGATAACGACACGGAAGCAACATATCGCGTCATGCAGGGAATGCTCGACATGTACCAGCCAGGACGCCAAGAAGAGGAGGAACGCCAGCTGCCAAACGACATGGAAACTCTGTCAACATTCTCAAAAAACAACGACAACGTTGACTTCATGGGCAGAATGGTCTGGAAAGAAGTAAAAGATAAGAACGGACGCGTCATGCTTGACGAAAATGGTAATCCTATAAAAAAGGAATATTTCAATTTCGGTAAATACAAAGGTCAGATGGTTGAAGAAGTCATTCATCGCGATACCGGATATTACGGGTGGATAATGTCTGGAGATTTCTCAAACAATACAAAGCAGATCCTTACGAGGATTCGTCTTCGTGGATTAGTAAACAAAAAATAACAAGAAAGAAAATGCTAAAAGGAAAGAAAATAGTTTTAGGCATTACAGGGTCAATCGCGGCATATAAATCATGCCTTATCATAAGAGAGTTTGTCAAGCAGGGTGCTGAAGTTCAAGTTGTAATTACTCCAGCAGGAAAAGAATTCATTACCCCGATCACACTCTCAGCACTTACACACAAACCTGTCATTAGCGAGTTCTTTTCACAACGTGACGGCACATGGAATTCTCACGTAGACTTAGGACTTTGGGCTGATGCTATGGTAATTGCCCCTGCAACAGCAGCAACAATAGGAAAAATGGCAAATGGCGTGGCTGACAATATGCTCATAACTACTTATCTTTCAATGAAGGCACCAGTCTTTATAGCTCCAGCTATGGACCTTGACATGTTTGCTCATCCATCAACTCAGCGGAACCTGAAGACATTGGAATCGTATGGTAATCATATCATCCAGCCTCAAAGCGGTTTTCTTGCAAGTGGGCTGGAAGGAAAAGGAAGAATGGAAGAGCCTTCTGCGATTGTCAACTATGTTAAAAAATTCTTTGAAGAAAAAGGAGATAACAACAACTCTATTCACAGAGATTTATCACTAAAAGGTAAACGGGTTATGATTACAGCAGGGCCAACATACGAAAAAATTGACCCTGTAAGATTTATAGGCAACTATTCAAGTGGAAAGATGGGATTTGCCCTTGCCGAAGAATGCAGAAAACGGGGGGCAGATGTAACTCTCATAAGCGGTCCTGTATCTCTATCTTGCTCACCTGAAATAAACAGAATAGACGTTGAGAGCTGCGAAGATATGTATCAAGCTGCTAATGAGAATTTCTCAGATAGCGACATAACCATACTCTGTGCTGCCGTTGCTGATTTCAAACCAGAAACAACAGCAGATAAGAAAATAAAGAGAGAAAAGGACGATTTAGTCCTACGTCTGCAACCAACACACGACATTGCAGCATCGTTAGGAAAAAAGAAACGTGAAAGCCAGATTATGGTTGGTTTTGCTCTTGAAACTAACGATGAAGAAGCAAATGCAAAAAAGAAACTAAAAAGAAAGAATCTTGACTTTATTGTACTTAATAGTACACGTAATCCTGGAACAACTTTCAGAAGCAACGACAACCAAATTGAAATTATTTCTGATAAAGATGTGAAAAAATTTGGAAAGAAACCAAAACAAGAAGTTGCAAAAGATATCATTAATGAATTGACATCTTACATATAATAAACTAATCTATTTGCTTATGCTCAGGAATTTGAAAACATATATTCGCATCACAGCAGTAACGATACTGTTATACTGCTGCAACTATGCAAATGCACAAGAGTTGCAGGCAAAAGTCACAATAAACCACAATCAGATTCAAGGTACTGATGCAAGTGTTTTTGAGAATCTGCAACAAACGCTTGAGCAGTTTATAAACGAAAGACAATGGACTAACCTCCAATTTCAAAAAAATGAGAGAATTGTGTGCAACTTTAACATCACAGTGACAAAGTATGATAAAGATAACAACCAGTTCTCATGCAATGCTCTGATTCAAGCCAATCGTCCTGTTTATAATTCTTCGTATATAACTACCTTATATAATAATAAGGACGACAACTTTAACTTTGAGTTTGCACAATTCGACCAACTTGAATTTAATGAAGAGATAATTGACAATCAGCTAACGGCTCTCATTGCGTACTATGCATATTTAATTATAGGAATGGATTTAGACAGTTTCTCTCCAATGGGTGGAGAAGATATACTGCAACGCTGCATGAACCTGACGAATAATGCGCAGAACCTTCCATTTCCAGGATGGAAATCGTTTGAAAATTCACGCAACAGATTTGCTATAATCAATGACTATCTTGATGGTGCAATGCAACCTTTCCGCCAGTTGCAATATGACTACTACAGAAATGGACTTGACGAAATGGCAAACAATGTTGAGCGCGGACGAACAAATGTTACGACAGCACTGGAAACACAACTGAAGAAATGTCATGAGGACCGTCCACTCAGCCTGCTTCCACAAATTTGGACTGACTATAAAAAAGACGAACTGGCTAACATATATAAAGGAAAAGGTACACAAAAGGAGAAAGAAAGCGTATATGAGATTCTTTTCTCAATAAATGCTTCACAAAACAATACTTGGGAGAAAATTAAACAATAGAGAATAATTAACAGTAATGCTTCAACATCTTTATATTCGCAACTTCACTCTAATTGATGAATTAGACCTTGACTTCCATTCGGGTTTCTCTGTTATTACAGGTGAAACTGGTGCTGGTAAGAGTATTATTCTTGGCGCAATCGGATTATTACTCGGACAAAGAGCCGATTCTAAATCAGTTAAATCTGGACATGAGAAATGTACTATAGAAGCTCATTTTGACCTTTCCAAATATGGCTTGAAATCTTTCTTCGATGAAAACGACATTGACTATGATGAAGAAGACTGTATCTTGCGCAGAGAATTAACGGTTGCAGGCAAAAGCCGTGCATTCATTAATGACACTCCCGTTCAGCTTACAATAATGCGTGAATTAGGAAATCAGCTTATTGATATTCATAGCCAACATCAAAACCTATTGCTTAATAAAGAGAATTTCCAGCTAAATGTAATTGATATAATTGGTAATTGCGAGCAACAACTTGACGAATATAAATTGTTATTTGGCAATTATCTTTCTGCAAAGAAAGAACTTGACAACCTAAAAGAATCAATAGAGCGAAATAAACAGAATGAGGATTTCCTAAGGTTCCAACTCAATGAACTCGAACAGGCTGCGCTAAAAGATGGCGAACAAGAAGAAATTGAGCAAGAGACTCAACTCATGGAGCATGCAGAGGACATTAAAACGTCACTATTTGAAACCGATAACATTTTGTCTGGTGATAATAGCTGCATAGAGACAATAAGGCAATGCTATAAACGAATGCAAAGCATCTCTAATGTTTTCCCAATGGCTGAGGAAATTAGCAGTCGCCTTGAAAGCTGTCAGATAGAACTGAAAGATATTTCGCAAGAAGTTGCAAGCGCATTAGAGCAAGTTGATTTTGATCCAAACAGACTTGAATATTGCCAAAACAGATTGGACCTAATCTACAAATTACAGCAAAAACATCATGCTGAAACAATAAAAGAACTGCTCGATATAAAACAAGAACTAAGACGGAAAGTTGATAATATAGACAACTCTGACAGTGCTTTAAGCGAGAAAGAGGCTATGATCAAGTCATTACTCGATGAATGCAGCAAGAAGGCATTATCTATAAGCAAAATAAGAGCCAAAGCTGCAAAAAGAATAGAAAAAGAAATAATTGAAAGACTTGTTGCACTCGGCATGCCTAATGTGCGTTTTAACATAAAAATTGAGAATAAGCCTCTGAGCCAAGACGGATGTGATAAGGTTTCTTTTCTATTTAGTGCCAATACAGGTATGCAGTTACAACCAATTTCTGAAGTTGCTTCAGGTGGTGAAATTGCCCGCGTAATGCTTTCTCTGAAAGCAATGATTAGCGGAACTGTAAAACTGCCAACTATTATTTTCGATGAGATAGATACTGGTGTAAGTGGTAAGATTGCAGAACAAATGGCAAATATTATGACAGAAATGGGCAAGAATGATCGTCAGGTAATAAGCATCACTCACCTACCTCAGATTGCATCTCAAGGTAAAACCCATTATAAAGTTTACAAAAGCGACACTCAAGAGGGTACAACAACTTATATGCATGAGCTGAATAAGGAAGAACGCATTAAAGAAATAGCACAAATGCTGAGTGGAAGTACAATCACCGATGCTGCCATAGACAATGCTAAACAACTTCTTGGGAATTAAGTAGAGAATAAACTATTATTATCAAGCGATACTGATTGCTAAGAACAATGCAAACTGAATACGAGATTTTATCGAGAAAGATTGGCAGACATTTTCAAAAAGCACTGACGTCATACAAACTTCTTGAAAATGGAGATAAAATATTAGTAGGTTTGTCAGGAGGCAAAGACTCATTATTACTGCTTGAACTATTGGCAAAACGTTCAAAGATAAATTTTCCCAAATTCACAGTTGAGGCTCTTCATGTAAGAATGAAGAATGTAAACTATGAATCAGATTCATCTTATTTAGAGAAGTTTTCAGAGGATTTAGGTGTTAAGCTGCACATAAAAACTACAGAATTTGATTCTTCTACAGACAAACGCAAGTCTCCATGTTTTCTATGCTCATGGTATAGGCGTAAAGTCCTCTTTAACTTTGCACAAGAAAACAGTTTTAACAAAATTGCATTAGGACATCATCAAGATGATATTATCAATACCGCACTGATGAACCTAACATTTCAAGGGCATTTTTCGTCAATGCCAGCAAGTCTGAAAATGAAGAAAATGCCAATTACAATCATACGGCCGCTTTGTCTTATTCAAGAAAAAGACATTAAAAAATTCTCAGAGTTTTCACACTACGAAAAGCAGATAAAACTTTGTCCTTTCGAGCATGACTCACATAGAGAAAGCATAAAGGAATTGTTTAAATCAATTGAAGAAATGAATCCCGAAGCAAGATACTCTATTTGGCATGCACTTGACAGCGCAAATCTACTAATTGAATAATTTGACATATACAATAAAGGTCTGAAACAACAGTGTTGTGTTTCAGACCTTTATTGTTATTGAGATATCTTCTGTACTTTACAGTATTTCCAATCATAGCATTCATAAATTGGATATAAGCGTTGACATCTTACAAGAAAATCATCATAATTCTTATGTTTTGGAGAAATCCATTGCAATTCAGCAAGAGCTGCTAAACGAGGCAATGCCTGATAGAACAATAGTTCTCTGAATGGAATATATTCAGTCCATAGATTTGCCTGAACACCAATAATATGTTTCTTGGCTTCATCAGACAATGTTTCTGGAGCTGGTTCAAACGCATATACCTTTTCCAATGGACTATACCCTCCAATTAAAGTGGGATTTATCCAGTCTGTAGCAGGTGTCTGATAATGGTCGAAATATAACGGTGAATTTGGAGCCATTATCACATCATGTCCTTTCTCGGCGGCCTTGATACCACCTTCTACACCTCGCCAGCTCATAACCGTAGCAGACGGGGCTACATCGCCATCAAGTATTTCATCCCAGCCAATGATGCTACGTCCATGACTATTGAGATAGGCTTCAACTCGCTTAGTAAAATAACTTTGTAAACGGTCTTCGGCGGAATGGTGTTCATCTGTAACAAGATGCTCGTCTCTTATTCTTTTCTGGCAAAGTTCACAACTTTTCCACCTTGTCCTTGGGGCTTCATCTCCCCCAATATGAATAATCTTAGAAGGAAAAATATCCATAATCTCATCAAGAACATTTTCAACGAAATGGAATGTTTCTTCTTTTCCTGCACACAGGATATCATCAAAAACTCCCCATGAACGTTCTACGGAATATGGACCACCAGTACATCCAAGTTCTGGATAAGCAGTCATTGCTGCCAACATGTGGCCAGGCATATCTATTTCAGGAATGACAGTTATATACCTTTGTCTTGCATATTCAACAACTTCACGAGCTTCTTCCTGAGTATAATAACCACCATAAGGTGTATTATCATATAAACCAGAATTACGTCCAATTACGGTACCATTTCTATACGCACCAACTTTAGTAAGTAATGGATACTTCTTTATTTCAATGCGCCAACCTTGATCTTCCGTAAGATGCCAATGGAATATATTTAAGCCATGGAGAGCCATCATGTCAATATATTCCTTTACAGTCTTAACATCAAAGAAATGCCGACCAACATCTAAATGAAAACCTCTATATGCAAAACGAGGATGCCCTTCAACTAAACATGATGGTACAATTATGTTTCTGCCCTCACCCATTGGGACAGCTTTACGCAAAGTCTGAATACCATAGAAAACCCCTTTAGGAGTTTTACCTTCTATAAGTATGCGCTTTTCGCTAACCGTAATTCGGTAATCTTCATCACCGCTGATTGACTTTCCGTTCAGCTTTAGTTCTATACTATGTTCCTTTGTACCAACCTTATCAACAACAGGTATGTCAGATGAAATATTGTCTCTAAGATAATCAGCAAGAAACATTGAATTTCTCTTCATGTCTTCATTATCACTGTGACTTGTCGTAATAACAAATTCATCAGCCATTGAAAAGCCTGTCTTGCTATTGTCAACAATTATATTTTGTGGTAATGGAACAATATTAAAATCAGCAAAAGTCTGCCCATTAATATTTGCAGCCATAAACAAAGCTAAAAATAATATGTTATATAATTTGATCATACCTTGTTGCAATATCTTAGCTATACAATATCCATTATTTCTTTAGCAAGTTGTTCGGCTTCTTCTAAAGTATGAGCCTCACTATATACACGTATGATTGGTTCTGTATTTGACTTTCTCAGATGAACCCACTTATCACTGAAATCAATTTTCACACCATCAACATCATTGATTTGTTCATTCTTATATTGTTCCTTTATCTTCATCAATATCTCATCAATATTGGTCTCAGGTGTAAGTTCAATACGATTCTTTGCTATAAAATAATTGGGGAGCGTTGCACGTAACTGACTAGCTGAACACCCTTTATGTGCCAACGATGACAAGAAAAGACCAATACCAACAAGGGCATCTCGGCCATAATGGCTTTCTGGATAGATAACTCCACCATTGCCTTCACCGCCAATAACCGCATTGCATTCTTTCATCTTTGTTGTAACATTGACCTCACCGACAGCAGAAGCATAATACTTACCACCATGTTTTTCAGTTATATCTCGCAAAGCTCTTGTTGACGAAAGATTGGAAACAGTATTTCCTGGATTGAAAGCAAGCACATAATCTGCGACACTAACAAGGGTGTACTCTTCACCAAACATTTTTCCATCTTCACAGATAAATGCTAATCTATCAACGTCTGGGTCAACTACTATACCCAAATCATATTTACCAGACTTCATTTCTGCCATGATTCCTGACAGATTTTTCTCTAAAGGTTCAGGATTATGCGCGAAATCGCCATTAGCCTCACCATTAAGAATGGTATACTCAACACCAAGTGAATCTAATAATTTAGGAAGTATAATACCACCCACACTATTTATTGTATCAAGACAAACACGGAATTTAGCTTTGCGAATTGCCTCAACATCAACTAATTTCAAATTTAATACTGAATCTATATGACGTTTATCAAAAGAATCATCTTCTGCATAATGACCTAAGCGGTCAACATCTGCATAATCAAAGTCTTCATTTTCTGCAATTCTTAACACTTCATTGCCATCAGCTGCAGATAAGAATTCACCTTCATTATTAAGTAATTTTAGTGCATTCCATTGTCTTGGGTTATGGCTTGCTGTAATAATTATTCCTCCTGCAGCACCAGACATTGTAACTGCCAACTCTGTAGTAGGAGTTGTAGCCAGTCCGATGTTTATCACATCATATCCCATTCCCATGAGTGTTCCACAAACTATATTTTTAACCATCTCGCCTGAGATACGAGCATCACGACCTATTACAATTTTATTCGATTTAGACTTGCCACTTTTGCGAATAAAAGTAGCATAAGCGGTTGTGAACTTAACAATATCAAGTGGATTTAATGTGTCTCCAACGTTTCCACCTATAGTTCCACGAATACCAGAAATCGATTTTATTAGTGTCATTTCTCAATAGTATTTTTTAGTTTATATTATAATTCTTGTTGATTATTTACCTTTTTCGTATGTCAGGACATAATAGCATGGATATACTCCAGATGTAGCACTTTGGTGTCCCTGGGAGTGAGGTACAATAAGTCTTACTTTTGCAATTTCATCACCCTCTTTTGATGGACGTCCCAAATTTATATAAGGCAATGGTGCCAACCAACCTGAAGGAACAGTAGAGCTTTTATACCATGTCATCATAACACCACTAATAAATGATGCCTTATATGTTCCACTTGTATTTCTGACATTAAATTTATCAGGGTCACCTGCATAAATCAGAACATTATTAGTAAGTTGCAATGAGTCTGTCAGAAGGTTATACTCATCAAATCTAGCTAAGACAGTTGTATTTTCTCCATTTTTCAGAACATCACCACAACCTTTTCGAACAATTTGTAAATAAATACCAGTTGACTCGAATAGAACGAACTCGTTTTTAGAAACATCTGTGGTATTATTCTGAAGATGGAATGTCGATTCACTTATTACTTTTATTGCAGAATCAGCAATAAATTTATTAATAGCAGTACGTTCACGCTTCTTTTGATCAGCATAAGTCTCATGATCATGGCAAGAAGACATTAATAACACTCCTAAAGTCACTCCAAGAAATAAAAATATTTTCTTCATATTGATTTGTATTAATTTTTGTTCTTAAAAATAATTTTGTTCAAAACATTCATTCATAAATCTCTGCAAAACGTTTTATCGCTTGTCTTACAATTATCTCCGCTTCTTCTGTCGTGCAGTCTAAACTACCACCTGCCGCATTTGGATGCCCACCACCATTAAAGAAGTCCCGAGCCAATTCGTTACAATAATAATTGTCTACACTCCTTAGGCTAATCCATATTTTATTTGGACGATCAGTATCTTCACGCAATGAGATTGAAAGTCGCATACCTTTTATTCTCAAAGGCTCATTAACCAAACCTTCGGCATCACCTTTAATGAAATGAAAGCGTTTCATATCTTCGCGAGTTATAACAAAATAGCTTGCATGCTCCTTGGCTAAAACGTTTAGTTTCTGGTACATTAAATATCCTCTAAACCTTATGCACCAATCACTATAATTATTATATACTTTGCGATAAATCTTATCTTTGTCAAACCTTTTTGTCAGCAGCTGGCTAATAATAAAGTAAATCTCAGGATAAGAAGAACTATATGTAAAAGCCCCAGTATCAGTCATCATACCTGCATATATAGGAACTGCAAAATGCGTCGTCATTTCTTCATAAGCATCTAATTGCCAAACAATCCTAAAAATAAGTTCGCTTGTAGAACTCATTTCTGGAAATGATATGGACATATCACACTCCAAAGATGGATTAATGTGGTGGTCTATCATAACACGTCGGGCCTTTGAAGAATCAAACACTGTCTGCATATTATAGAGTCGCTGTGAATCGTTGAAATCTAAGCAAAATACTAAATCTGCCTTTTCAAACATTGGGTCGACAACATCGCTGTGCCTATCATAACGAACAACTTTCTCTGAATTAGGAAGCCATTGCAAAAAGTCAGGATACGCATCTGGAATAGCTATCAAAGGCTGTTTGCCTATATAACGAAGATATTCTGCCCATGCTAATGAAGACCCTAAAGCATCACCGTCTGGACTCTTATGGCAACAAATAATAATGTTCTGCGCATCACTTATTAAACCTTTAAGCTTTACAACTTCATTATCATCTAATATATTTATATTCATAGCGTTTGCAAATTTACTATTAAATGACTAAATATAAGGCAAAAGAGAGTAAAAAAACATATTTTTTTGTTCTGAACAACTTTTTTTAATATAATCAAGCAAACATAAAGTTGATTTCACTCCATAATACAACCATAAATGATTTAGAAATAAAATGAAGTGGCTTTATAATAAAAGAAAAAAGATGCTTGTTTCCAAGCATCTTCTCCAATATTTATAAATAAAGTGGTCTTATTATTCTGCAACTGTTTCTGCAGCAGCAGCTTCTGTAGCAGCAGCTTCAACTTCTTCTGCTTTATCTTCAGCCTCTTCTGCCACTGTTTCTGCAGAAACTTCAGCAGGGGCATTTTCTGCAACAACAGATACTGGCAGAGTTACTTCAACTTCTTTGTGGAAGTGAACTACTGCTTCGTAGTCGCCAACACGCTTTGCATCACGCATTGTAATAATCTTACGATCAACTTCGATACCCTGTTTTGCAAGTTCTTCAGCAACTGCTGCTGCACCTACAGAACCATAAAGTACACCTGTTGCACTAACCTTTGCAGGGATTACAATCTTAACTCCATCAAACTGTGCAGCCTTCTTTTCAGCATTTTCTTTTAATGCAGCAAGCTTATGAGCCTGTTGGCGTAGATTCTCTGCCAAAACTTTCTTAGCTGATGCTGATGCAATAACAGCTTTACCAGTAGGGATAAGATAGTTTCTTCCGTATCCATTCTTAACGGTTACGATATCGTTCTTATAGCCTAAGCCTATAACGTCTTCTTTAAGTATTAATTCCATATAGTATCCTCCTATTTTTATTATTTCATCATATCAGTTACATAAGGAAGAAGTGCTATCTGGCGTGCACGCTTAACTGCCTGTGCAACACGGCGCTGATACTTCAAAGATGTTCCAGTGATACGACGTGGAAGAATCTTTCCTTGTTCGTTAAGGAACTTCTTAAGGAATTCAGGATCCTTGTAATCGATATACTTAATACCGCTTTTCTTGAAACGGCAATACTTTTTCTTCTTTGTATCCACTGAAGGTGGGGTCAAATAACGGATTTCTGTTGCTTCTGCCATGATTAAGCCTCCTCTTTTTTAGAAAGTTTATTACGTCTTTTCTCTGCATACTGTACAGCATATTTATCAAGCTTCACAGTCATAAAGCGGATTACCTTCTCGTCGCGGCGGAAGCCTGTTTCGAGAGTGTTGATTACTGTTGGCTCAGCCTTGAATTCAACGAGGAAATAGAAACCTGTTGATTTCTTTTCGATAGGATAAGCCATTTTTTTCAATCCCCAAGCCTCTTCATTCAAAATTTCTGCACCATTATCAGTGAGAAGTTTCTTGAACTTAGCGACCGTTTCCTTCATCTGATCATCAGACAAAACGGGAGTTAAAATGAAAACGGTTTCGTATTGATTCATACTTAAAAATTAATTAATAAATTATTATTGTGCTTTTTAGCGGCTGCAAAATTACTTTATTTTTTTTAATCGCACAAATATTTTTACCGATTTTGTCTATTATTTCATATATAACCATAATTTTCATCTTCAGTAGTAAGCATTTTTTTAAGTTTTTTATTAAAACAATATCTATTATAGTATTTAAGAAAACAATATGAAAGCAAAAGTATGCATATATAAAGCAAAATTGTTGTAGGAATTGATATCTTAATATTAAAAGTATCAGAATAAGGCAAACTAGAAATAGCTGATAATAATGAATTCAAGCACTCAATATACGACGATAGAAAGACAGATAATAACGATTGCAAAGATGGACAAAAAGAAAGAGGAGCTATAAGACCAAATAACAATATAATAATATAAGCAGATGGAACTGCTATTATATTCCCGAAAAGAAAATAAGGAGTCGTTGTGCCAAAATGATATAAAGTAAGAGGCAATGTACCAATTTGGGCAGCAATGCTCATTGCACATAATGTCCAAATCCACGAGATTGGCAGTTGCAGAATACGCGATTTAACCGTAGGATGTATATAAGATATGGGAATACCGATAATAAGTAAGAAAAATACTGCCACAAATGATAACTGAAAACTAATATCAAGTATAGTTAATGGATTTACCAACAACATAACGATGGCAGCAGTTCCCAATGAATTAAGTGAGCTCTTATCAGTATTAAGCATAGATACAATAAGAAATATTGTCATCATAGTACCAGCTCTAACTGCAGATAGAGGCATACCAACTATTAGAATATATGCCCACACAGTAAACAAAACGATTGCTTCTCTAATATAATCAAACTTACGACTACGAAGAACAGAATACAAGAACATGAAAATAATACCGATATGCATACCACTCAGTGCCAGTATATGTGCGACACCTGCATGTGAATACGTTTCGTATGTTTGCTTTTTCAGGTAAGTCTTGTCGCCCAATGTCATTGCTGCAACTATAGAGAACGATTCGTCTGCCATATTTAACGGCTTTAACCTATTAATAATATTATCACGAATACTCATTGCCCTCAATTTCATCCTTTCTATTAGAGGAAGAAGACTGATTCCACAACCAGTTTTCTTCCAGTTCTTGCAATATATAAAGGATGTTGCAGAAAATCCATGAATATAAAGATATCTATTATAATATGAAGAATCTGTCTCCCGAAGAGACTTAAACTTGGACTTAGCTATGATGCAGTCACCTATTTTCAGTTGTTGTGCCTGACTGCTGTTATCTTTTAGCACAGACATATTTATTTTTCGTCCTTTCATTACTCCATCTACAACATAAGCACTAAACTGCACGACCTTACCTCTTTCTACAGGACTACTATTCACAACCGAGGCGTAGACCTGTTGCTCAGTTGGGACATTGCCTAACATTTTATTCAAACTAATCCTGCTCAATATCGCTCCAAAAAGAACTATAGCAGAATATAGAATAAAAGTCTGAGCATAATGCAGACGACGAAAAAAATAAAGGTATATAAAAGTAATAGACAATACGGCAAAAAACGAAAACAACAAGGCGTAAGGTATTGTCATACAACTCCCCCAACCTGCTCCAAAAGCAAGAAAAAGAGACAACCTTAACATCGGGGCAGGTTGCTTCGCAGGAATACCAAATGCAGTCTTCAAAAGGTAATTCTTAAAAAAGATTGTTGTAATTCTAATAACATTTTAATCTACAAGAACAATCCTCTTTACTTATACTATCTTAAATCGGATTCGGAAACTATGGTTCATTTCATCCCAATTAGTACCGAGAATTTGGAAAGTTCCTATTTGTGCAGTTGAGCGCACATGCTTACCTATACAAGGACAAACGTCGTAGTCGCCTATGCGCACAAGCCTGATAGTGTCAGAAACATCTGCAGGCAAACTGTCTGTTGAAACTTGAGATGGAAGTTCATCTATCGACACATACTCAAAACTAACAGGCAGGTCGTCGGCAATGAGTTGATTGATTCTACGCTCTATCTCTTGTTCTTCGTGCCGACTTGGTTTATGGTCAAGTATATAGCTTATCTTGCTTTTCTTTCTTTCAATGTGGGCATTACGTGAACGTTGGCAACCATACATGCGAATCATTGTTTGATTTAGCAGATGCTCAGCCGTATGAGCTGGCGGAAACTCTTCCTTGTTATGTTGGTTTAACTGATAATCGGGCATGGATTTTGAGTTTATATGTTTATGAGTTGAAATGCAAAGGTAAAGAAAAAAAATAAGAATAATGAAATTAGTTTGTATGTTTTTCATTTTTCTGTCTTTAAAGCAATATATAAATTAAGTTCTGAATTACAAATTAGCTCCTTCTCATTAACTTGTCTACTAAAAATCATTATATATGAGTATTGCTGACTATTAGATGATTACATATCTTTGCGAAGTTAAATTATAATTAAAAAGAAAAACCTTTTTGAAATATGGAAAATATTGATTTCTTTACAAATCTGGAATTTTCACCTGCTGGAGCATGGATTCCTTCAGTATTTCTTATTGCTGTACAACTTGTGTCTATGGCTATTTATAGAGAAGGAGGCATCAGAGCTATAGACACTTCATGGTATAGTAATAGTGAACGACGATTGTCCGCCTTAGATTTCTTAGTTCAATTTGCGCTTATAGCCATTGCTCTTTTTCTTGATTTTAAGTTTTCAACATTGTGGTTCTGGTGTGGCAGCCTGCTTTATGCAGCATCACTTACAATGTTCATTGCTTCTTTCGTAAGTTATGCAAAGACCCCGCTTGAAGTTGCTGTTACTACAGGAGTATACAAACTCTCACGAAATCCCATGTATTTTTCTTATATGTCTGCAACATTAGGTATTGTGATTGCAACGGCATCAATATGGCTGCTTATTGCACTTATGTTTTTTGCCGTTATCACCCACAGGCTGATTGTTGCCGAAGAGAGTTATTGTGAAGCAATTTACGGTTAGTCTTACAAGAAATATAAATCCAAAACAGCAAGATATTTTGGAATTAAGTTTATAAGTTTGTGAATTATATAAGTTAAAATTAACAGATAAATTATGGAAAAAATAAACAAAACAAATTATGGGAACTGGATGCCTATTAAACTGGTCTATATCATTGTTGCAGGACTCATACTGGCTGCAGTATTAACCTTTTTGACATTTCACTTTTCTTGTCATTGGACATCAAAGACTCTTGCCATTGCGTTTCTAATCTTTATGACCATATCTATGGTATATGCTTTAGCTGTCCGACATACATTTTCTTTTTCTGGTGGAGGACTGATGGGCAAAGTACACGAATATCTTACCAATCACATACAATGGGATGGCAACGGAAAACTGCTTGACGTAGGTTGTGGTGCTGGTGCGCTTACGATAAGATGTGCTAAGAAGTTTCCGCAGTCAGAATGTACAGGAATCGACTATTGGGGAATGAAGTGGGACTATAGTAAGAAAATGTGTGAGAATAATGCTAAGTTAGAGGGAGTAGCAGACAGGTGCGTGTTTATGAAAGGAGATGCCAACAACCTAGATTTCGGCGACGAGACTTTTGACGTTGTTGTAAGTAATTTTGTATATCATGAAGTTAATGGCATTCTAGACCGAGAGAGTTTGTTGAAAGAGACACTGAGAGTGTTGAAAAAAGGAGGTGTATTTGCACTACAGGATTTGTTTGGGCAACGCCTTATGTATGGCGACTTCAATGTTATTGTTGAGCATCTGAAATCCGAAGGCATAGAAGAAATAAACTATATTAAAGATGCAGGCAAAGAGATTCCTGTTCCGAGTTGGTTGAGAATGCCCGCTATGCTTAATGGTGTAGGAATAATCTATGGAAAGAAATAAGTTTTGAGTGCCCTAACTTGTGAATTTTATGTTCTTTCATTGATAACTAATGCTGTTTATCCAATGAAAGAACAAGTCCACAATATGCTGGTACATCTAAGTCTATTGACTCATTTGGATTAAGCGTAATCACCTGACTTTTACCCGATAAGGCATCAATGGCTGAACAAACACCAGAAGAAAGATTGAGATAGTCGAAAGCATGACTTGGAACAAATAAGGATATATGTCGTTCTGCCTGACTGAAATTTGCAACAACAAGAATTGTCTCAGCATCCTCTTTTCTTATGAAAGAATAAATGTAGTCTGAAATATGGCGGTTGACATACATAAGGTCGAAGAATCTGCCCCTGCATATTGCCTGACTGGTATTACAAAGTTGCAATATTGTTTTATATTTCTTCTCTAAGTTCTTTTCAGCTGTCGTCAACTTTCTTCGATTGTAATATCCGTGTTGCAAAGATGCTAACGACCAATAGTCAAAAATCGTAGTACGTCCATCAAGTCCGCTAAACCCCTCAATGTCCATTCCTCGCTCGCCATATTCCTGTCCAGCATAAATCATTATAGGATTAGTCCGCATCAGAGCCATTGTCATCAATGCAGGTATTGCCTTTATGCCATCAGTCGCAAAGAAGTCGGAGGCAATGCGCTGCTCGTCATGGTTTTCCAAAAAGAAAAGCATGTGTTCTGCAATGTCGTCTACGGCTTGCCATTGACGAGTAATGTCTTCCGTGTGCCTATGTCCTTCAACAATTCCTCTTAGTGAATCATACATTCCAACTTTGTCATACAGCCAATCAAATCCTGCACTAATAAAGTTGTGGTACAGATGTGGTTGATACACCTCTCCTATAATAATAATATGTGGATATATTTTTTTAAGTTCAGAAATTGCCCACTGCCAGAAAGCAAGCGGAACCATCTCAGCCATGTCGCAACGGAAACCATCTATACCCTTTGAAGCCCAAAAGTATAGAATCTCAAGCATACGCTTCCAAGTTGGTGGAATGAATGAGAAAGTCTTATGCAACGATTCTGATTCGAAATAATCAATACCATAGTTCAACTTAACAGTCTCATACCAATCATTAACTGACGGATGAGGAGTAAAACAATCGTTGCCAGTAGCTTTTGCAGGAAATTCAGAATACCGATTTAAATCAAACTGTGGTTCAAATGGTTCATTGGGGAAATAATAGAAATTGTTTTCTTGTGAAAATCTGCAGTTCTCATCATCATTCTCACCAAGATCGGGAATATCACTTGGCTTGCATATAGATTTATATTCTCTAGCAACATGGTTTGGGACAAAGTCTATTATCAGTTTAAGTCCTGCACTATGTGTTCTTGCTATTAGTTCATGAAACTCGTCTTGTCGTCTATTTACATCTACAGCTAAGTCTGGGTCAACGTCATAATAATCGGTAATCGCATAAGGCGACCCTGCCCTACCCTTCACAACAGAATGATGTTGACATGGGATGCCGTAGTCAGAATAGTCCGTAGTCGTTGCATGGCGTATTATGCCTGTATACCACACATGAGTAACTCCAAGCTGTTTAATACGACGCAAAACAGATGATGTGATATCATTCATTTTGCCACAACCATTTTCGGCAATCGTTCCATGCTTAATCCTAGCATCAGAACGATTGCCGAAAAGTCGTGTTAATATCTGATATACTACAGGTTTCAAGTTGTTAAGTTTATAAGTCTTTAAGTTCTTGAGTTTATTTGTTTTTTTCTAAAAACTTAAACGCCAAAGAACTTAGGCTTTTAATACTAAATGCCGTGAGCAGCAACATTCTTATCAATTCTGGCAATCATACCCTGAAGAGCCTTGCCAGGTCCACACTCGGTAAAGTCGTCAGCACCATCAGCAATCATGTTCTGTACACATTGAGTCCAGCGAACAGAACTTGTCAACTGTGCGATAAGGTTCTGCTTAATCTCATTTGTATCAGTATGAGGTTTACCATCAACATTCTGATATATAGGACATTTAGGTTCGTGTATTGTTGTTTTCTCGATAGCTGCCTGAAGTTCATCTTTAGCAGACTGCATCAGAGGGGAATGGAAAGCACCACCAACTTTCAAAGGAAGTGCACGCTTAGCACCTGCATCTTTTATCTTTGCACAAGCTTCATTTATTGCTTCAACATTACCAGAGATAACCAACTGACCTGGACAGTTATAGTTAGCAGGAACAACAACATACCCCTCACGATTGATTGAATTGCAAATATCTTCTATTTTCTCATCTGCCAATCCAACGATTGCTGCCATTGTAGAAGGTTCTTTCTCACAAGCCTTCTGCATTGCCATAGCACGAGCATAAACAAGACGAAGACCATCTTCAAAACTCAGAGCACCAGCAGCAACAAGTGCAGAGAACTCACCAAGTGAGTGACCAGCTGTCATTTCTGGCTTGAAATCATCTCCCATGCACATAGCAGAAATAACACTATGGAGAAAAACGGCAGGCTGAGTAACCTTTGTCTGCTTAAGTTCATCATCAGTTCCTTCAAACATAATGTCTGTAATTCTATAACCAAGAATCTCGTTAGCTTTTTCAAATAAATCTTTTGCTAATGGATTGTTGTCGTAAAGGTCTTTACCCATACCAACAAACTGTGCTCCCTGACCGGGAAATACAAATGCTTTCATTTTTTCCTTTTATTTTTTTTGTTTTTATTACTCTCTCGAAATATTCTGTGCAAAGATACTATTTCGCATTCAATGAACAAAGAAAAAAACAAAAAACTTGACTTAGGTCGTTAGTTTTTGAGTTTTGTGAATTTTAGTATATAAGTTTTTAAGTTATTATGTTTGTGAGTTTATCAGTATTTATTGCGTTTTTATAGTGTCAACTATAGAAAGCCTTTTCTTTATGTTATTTACAAATAAATAATCTTACCAATAAGCGAAAAATTGAAAACAAAATAATACTTTTACAACCGAAATCAACATATATTCATATAAAACAATCTATTATTTTCTAATAAAATTTACCAACTGAATATTATCATTATCATGGTATATTATAATTAATCATTCAATCATTTAATCTTAAAAAAAAGAAAGGACTTTTTTATGAAGAAGATTACATTAATCTCGTTCTTAATGTTCTTTTCCATGCTGGTCACAGCTCAGAACGACAGTAGGCAAATTCCACAATTACAGCCCAATCAGAATAAGGCTGTATTAAAAAAAGCTGTTCAAGGAAAAGAAAGACAACAAAAAACTAATCTGAAGAAAAATGCACGTAAAGCTGGCAATAATGAACTTGTTACTCCTCCAGATGGCACTTCACCTGATTTATGGGAATACCAAGCAGGTACTTTCTCATTAATGACTGGCTCAGGGTGGCAAGACTATACATCAGATGCAACTAAAGAATTTGAGGTTGTCATTGATGGACAAGATGTTTATATAAGTGGCTTGTCATATTATTTCAAAGACTCATGGATAAAAGGAAATATAGAAAATGGCAAAGTCATAATTCCTAAAGGACAAATTGCCGGAAAAGATGATTTTGGAGCAGTGTATATTAACGGTCAAGACTTTGATGACGAAAGTTCTGACGCAGCTCCGATAGATATTGTTTTTATCTATGATGAAAACAAAAAACAACTGACACTAAATAGCAACATTGGCATCATTGAATGTGAAAGTCCAGAGGAATTAGAGTGTTTCTGTTTTTGGGAAGACCTAATCATAAAGAAACCAACTCCAGAAGACTTTGTTCCAATATCGCCTCCAGAAGGAATAGACATTGCGGATATGCCATTGACTGGTAAAGCAATCTTACACCCTGCCGACATAAGCACAACCGTGAAAGTTGGTGTTGACGGAAACGACATCTATATTCAAGGCCTTGTTATTGACTTTCCAAACTCATGGATAAAGGGAAATTTAGAAAATGGAGTTGTTACATTCCCAATCCGTTTCATTGGAAATGTTGACGGAAAAAACTATTTCATAACAAGTTCAGATTCGCAAGCACTTATTCCATTTACAATGTATTATGATTCAGAAAGAAATACGTACGAAGCCAATACCCAGCTGCTACTCAACACAAGTAAGACATCGCTAAAAGGAGATGAACTACTTAATTACTATAGCGGACTTTATATAGGACCTCGTCCAGAACGTGTCACACCGCCAAATGGACTCGCAACAAAACCAATGCCTTACAAAGGTAAAAATGCACAAGGTGTAAGGATAAAGGGAAATGTGAATGTAGCTTTCGATGGCAATGACGTATGGTTTAAAGGTTTAGACCATGCAGTACCAGACGGTTGGTTTAAAGGTGTATTCAATGAAGATAGAAATGTTGTTACTGTTGCATACGGACAGTATATGGGTGAAGACATTGAAAACGGATATGGTGTTTACATAGCAGGCGATATAGAGAAAGAAGAAGACAAGTGGGACATTGGAGATGTAATATTCAAATTTGATAATAATAATAAGATTTTTGAATTACAAAACAATCTTTTCTTCAATGGGAAAAAAGATGCCATATACTATATCGATGTGATAAGAGCAGGACTTAAAATTGGCGAAAAGTATGACATAACATGGATTGCCAAAGACCAGGATTATAATGATGGACAGGATATAGAAACCATAAGTTTAGCAGAAGGAGTAACCGCAACATTGTCAAAAAACGGTGTAAAAGATGGTCCTAAATATTATATTAATGGAGAAGCTGTTAGAATGTATGCACAAAATACCATCAAGATAAGTTCTGATAAGAAAATATCAAAAGTCATTTTCACAATGACAGGAAGTGAAACCCAAATGCATCTGGAATCGGACAAACCTTCATACACTCTCAACGGAAATACTGGTATATGGACTGGAGAAGCAAAAGAAGTAACTTTCACCGTTCCAAACGTAAGCAGCAACCAAGCTAGAATACAGAGAATAGATATTATTTACTTCAATTATGCAGAGGAAATTGTTAGTATTCCTTCTGACTTAGTAACAGAAGAATACCATTTTAAGGCAACAAATACATACTCCAACACAATAAAAAGAAAAAAGGTAAAAGTTGGATTCTATGGCGATGACGAAGTATATATTCAGGGACTTAGCGAATATTCTGAGAAAGCATGGGTAAAAGGAAACCTCACTGATGGTGTTTTGAACATTCCTAATTGGGATATGGGGCAATCTTTTATCTTTGGGGTATTTGACATTGCTTTCAGTGGAGCCTCTTTCGATTATAATGCAGATGAAGGCAAGTTCTATTCAGTCAACGGATATAATACAGTTGATACGAACACTAACTTATTAATGGATGAATTCCTTGATATAACAATTGCAAAAATAATTGAAATTGCAACAAAGCCAATGAGGCCTGAAATTAAAAACTATATTCAAACAGATGACGGATATGACATAATTTCTGCAGAAATCCCTCTTGAGGACACGAATGAACGTCCTATAGTAGCAGATAAATTGACCTACTCTATATATACGGATATCAATGGAGAAATTTCTTTATTCGAATTTAAAACCGACGAGTATTCAAAACTTGAAGAAAACATGACAGAAATTCCGTATAACTTTACCGACAGCTACGATTTCCGCCCAGCAGGACAAATTATATCCTTCTATGATGCAAATCGCTCTAAATGGGACCGAATTGGTATAAAGAGCATTTATAGAGGTGGAGGTGAAACCAATGAATCTGAAATTTCTTGGTTCAATATTAAAGAATATCTGAACATAGAAAAGGCAGAAATAGCAGAAGGTCAGACTTCGACTCCTATCTATAACATGCAAGGCATCAAAGTAGAAAAACCTCTACGAAAGGGTATCTATATAAGTAATGGTAAGAAGTTTGTTGTAAAATAAAAATAAACATAATCACGACTACTTATTGTTAGCAGACAAATAATAGTTAGACTGCAGCGACAAAAATTTTTCTTAGTTGCTGCAGTTTCTATTTATCCAAAATCATGTTTCATTTTTTTTTTGAATTTACAAGACGATTACCAAGAAAATGTTGTTTCTATATGCTATTCAATGAATGCTGATTTTCTTATAAATGCATACCATATAAAATAGTATACAAAAATCTACAATTCGTGATTCGGAGTTGAAAAAATAAAATTAAAAACATCATTTTGTCAAAATTTTTCATATATAAAAACAATGGGAATGGTGATAAAATATAAACAGAAAAAGTGAGTGAAAAAAACGTATATTCATATAGGTATTCGATTAAAGAATTGAAACTGAGAAAAACAAAATACGGCAACATCACACTGAAATGATGTTGCCGTATTTATTATAAATTAATATGCCATTTTGCTCCGACCATAATCCACGTGCCAGGTTGAGGCACATTGCCATAATCTACATAATCAGCATCAAAAAGATTATTTGCTTCTACATAAAATGTTGTCATTGGCTCATTCCACGAAAGACGAGCATCGAAAAGCGAATAAGGCGAATAATCCTGTACTTCGCCATTCGCATCCTGATACGTTCCTGCCCTATCCTGAAAACGATAGCTCAACCAGAAAGACAACTTTTTGGTAATATTTGTCTGCAATGTTGCAACTAACTTATGGCGAAGGTATTCAAGAGCAGAACGCGATTTTATGCCCATAATTTCATGTTTGTCCTCATCAATATATGAATAACCGACATTCAGTTTGCCGAGATATCTCTGCGCTGGAAAGATTCTCTGAAAATCAAGCATAACGTCAGTTTCAAATCCCAATGAGTTTACCCTAGTATGGTTGACACTCTCCCAAACTTCATCCTCAGAATGGCTTCTCATAATCCAGTCTATCATATTTCTGCAACGATGATAGAACAAGCTGGCTGTTGTAGAAAATGCTGGTGTGAGATATTTTACTCCAGCCTCAACAGCCTGCAACTCTTCTGGTTTCAGATATTTGTCTGCCTTGTGTCCACCTACACTATAATATAGTTCGGTAAAAGAAGGCATACGCAACGAAGCATTGTAAGAAGCGTAGACTTTTAAGTTCTCTCCAAAGCGATATGAAACATCAATGCCTGGATATAACGTAAATGGCATTTCATTCCACGTATTCTTAACTCCAATAAAACCTGCGGAAAGAGTAAAACGCTTCAATATGACATTATGCTCAAGTACAAGACTCAAGTTTGAACGATTTAGTCCATATTCATAATTACGGTCAGTATCATGTATATGTACCTTTTTATTAAGTGGTTCACCAAGATTACCACTTATGATATCCTCATTTCTGAATTCTGCAGCAATGGCTGTGCGGCCAAGTGCCCAGTCAAAATAGGTGTTTAGATTTAGGCCAAAAACATCAGTTCGATGGTAATTAAACGGAACTACGGTTTCAGACCCTCTAATCAGCTCGAAACGGTCTTGACTCCTATTCCAGTAAACTGAAGGCCGGAAATGGAACCAACTGTTTTTGGTTTCTGCTTGCAGGGCTGTATAGAACTTAGTCGTACGTTCATACTGCTCATCAAATTTAGGGCTGTAAAACGTATTTGAACCAAATCCCTTTGTACTCAATCCTGCATGCCATTTCAGCACTACAGCATCCTGATCGTAGAGTCCTTGATAGAAAGCCTTTCCGCCTTCATAGTCGGCGTTCAGATGTCCAGCCTTACTACGACTATAGCCGTCGCTTCGGATATAACTTCCACTAACTTGATTGTTCCACCTGTCCTGCCGTAAATTTACACGTCCCCCAACAGTAGCATAACCGAAACTGCCTGCTTCGGCATGAAAATCCGCACTACTGTGTGATGGATTTTTTGTGACAATGTTGATTGCCCCCACCAACGACGATGTGCCATAGGTGCGACCAGCAGGTCCCTTGAGCACTTCAATGCGCTCAATGTCACTTAAATCGACAGGAAAATCAAAAGCATTATGGGCTGTCTGAGGATCACAAATGTTGATCCCATTGAGCAAGATTGTCACTTGCTCGCTAAATCCGCCTCTAATTCCGACGTCGGTCTGCGCTCCAATGGGACCACGCTGACGGACATCAACGCTGACGGCGTATTTCAGCAAATCGTTAACACTTTGCACTGGCGCAGCAGCAATCTGCTCGCGATCCAGCACAGTTACCATTCTCGCCGCTTGTCTAATAGACAACGGGGCACGCGAACCCGTGACTTCAACATTTTCTAAGGTAATTTCGGTTTTCAGCATGTTTGTTGTTGAGTCATTTGGCATATTTTTCACGCTGATGCCATTTGCTTTCGCATTAGAAAGCGTGGCAACACTCAGAGTGCAAATGAGAACCTCACGACCAAGTGTGCAGAAAAGGGAATAACCCTTACGTTGAAAATGCTTGAACTTCAATCTGTCGCGTTTGACTTGAATTGAATTGTACTGCATTTTGTAAAAAAATATATAGCCTTTCGGCAAAACAGCTGCAAAGATAAGGGAAAGCGCAATAACCTACAAACTTTTCAACAGAAAAATTTACTTTGTGTTAAATGTAACTCATTTACTTGTTTACTCATCTACTTAAAACAAAAGAAGCAGGGAATTCCCTGCTTCTTTTGTTACAAAATAGAATTCTTCTTTGTAAACTCTATTATTTCTTGAATATAGCCGAAAGCTATTGAAGTTACAGTATCGGCACAACCATAATATACGGCTATTCGTCCTGTTGGAGCATCATGCAAAGCAGCACAAGGGAAACATACATTAGGAACATCACCCATCAATTCATATGGCTGCTGTGGCGAAATGAGATATGGTCCAGAACGATAAAGCACCTTATAAGGATTGTCAAGATCAAGTAATGCCGAACCAAAACTATATACATAACCATTGCATGAGCGCAAAACTCCGTGATGGAATATAAGCCAACCTTCGGAAGTCTCTATTGGTATTGGGCCTGCGCCAATCTTAAGGCACTGCCATGCGCTCACTTCGAATGGTGAAGGAGACATGACGTGGCGATGATGTCCCCAAAACTCCATGTCTGGTGACTCGCTATAGAATATATCGCCAAAAGGTGTATGCCCAGTATCACTCGGACGACTGAGCATGGCATAACGTCCGTTTATCTTTCGAGGAAAAAGCACCCCATTCCTATTATATGGAAGGAAAGCATTTTCTAGTTGATGGAATGTCTTGAAATCAAAAGTATAGGCAACGCCAATGGTTGGACCATGATAGCCATTACACCATGTAACATAATAACGATCTTCTATAAAGCAGACACGCGGGTCATAGCCATAAACCCACTCCCCGATTTCATCGTCATTGCATTCAAATCGCAATGGTTCTAGATTGATGTCCCAATTAATTCCATCGTTGCTGAAACCGACATGCAAAGCCATGCGACGATTAGTGTCATCACAACGGAAAACTCCAGCAAAACCATCATTAAAAGGCAAAACAGCACTATTGAATATACTATTTGATGTTGGCAACAAATCGCGAGGAATTATTGGATTCTTAGAGTAGCGCCACATTACTTGCTTACAGTCTTTTGGTCTGTCTTCCCAAACCATATTTGGAAGCGGAGTTCCTTTAATTATTAGTTTTTCCATATTTAGTTTTGAGTTTATAAAGAGTTATTAAGTTTGTCAGTTTATAAGTTTATAAGCTTATAAACTTTTTACTTATGATTTATCTGGATATGTAAACGGTACAAACCATGTTATGAGCAAGGCAGGAATTGTGCAAATGAGAACAAATATAAAGAAGTTCTTGTAGCCTAAAGCATCGCTAACAAAACCGCTTAGCATACCTGGCAACATTACTCCAAGATTCATTATTCCACTGGCAAAAGCATAGTGCGACATCTGATGACGTCCTGGAGCAATCTGCTGCATCATAAATAGTGTCAATCCAACAAAACCGAAACCATATCCAAAATATTCAAGCACAATGCCAGAACCAATAACAAAAAGACTTTCAGGCTGGAATATGGCTAAAAGAGTATAGGCAACAAAAGGCAGGTTAAAAACTAATGCCAATGAAAATAAAGACTTCTGCAAACCACGATGTGCAATATAATATCCAGCAAGAATTGAGCCCAACACAAAGGCGGCTGCGCCAAAAGTTCCATAACAAAGACCAATCTCCTGCTCAGTGAGTCCAAGCCCTTGTTCTGCTCTCGACGATTTCAGGAACAATGGTACTATTTTCATTACAAAACCTTCAGCAAAACGATATAAGATAATGAAACAAATATAGTAGACTATATGTTTCTTTCTGAAAAATTCTGCAAAGACACTCCACAATTCATGCATCTGTTCACGAAAATCAGCAGCGTTATCAGATTTTTCACCACCAGACGGAAGAATGAAGAAATGATAGCACCCAAGAGCTATCATCAACAAGCCGATGATGAGCATAATTATCATCCATGCTTTAACAACTCCAAACATATCAATGAATGTACCTGCAAGGTAGACCAATCCACCTGTAGCAACGATCTTTGCAATATTATAAAATGCTCCCTGCCAGCCTATCCATCGCGCCTGCTCATCTGTTGACAACGAAGACATATAGACACCGTCCGCAGCAATATCGTGAGTAGCCCCACTGAGGGCAACGACCGCAAGCATGCCTATAGTAACTGCGAAGAAACTGGAAAGCCCCAATGCAAAAGCCACGATTGAAAACATTACACCAGAAAGAACCTGAGTAACAACTACAAAGAACTTCTTTGTACGATACATTTCGAGGAATGGACTCCACAATGGCTTTAATGTCCATGGAAACATGATGAGCGAAGTCCACAAGGCTATCTCCGAGTCGCAGACTCCCATTCCTTTATACATTAAAGCACACACCATGTTGAGAACAACAAATGGCATACCCATAGCAAAATAGAGCGTTGGGACCCATGCTATAGGACTAACTTTCTTTAAGTCTGAACTGAATTGTTTCATTATAAATATTGTAGTTGAATGAAACTGCAAAAAAGCAAATTAAGGACAAGCCATAAACTTCATCATTAATAAAATTTATGGCATCCTACCTTCAATTAACTATTTTTCTTTATCATTAATCCTTTACGTCTTATTCTATTCATAAACATCTTCAATACCATCTGTTATAAAGTCATTCTTGACATGACAAGCATTGAATGTCTTTGGTATATCAAAATGAGCATCTGGACTAATATTCAAAGACTTATCTGCATAGACGCGCTGCATGAATAATGCCCATATAGGCAGTGCAACAGCTGCACCCTGACCTGTAGATGTAGAACTGAAGTGAATGTCACGGTCTTCTCCACCAACCCAACAACCACTTACAAGTTGAGGAGTGATTCCCATAAACCATGCATCAGAGTTATTATTAGTTGTTCCAGTCTTACCTCCTATTTCAGATTCTATATTATAACGATAGCGGAGACGTCCGGCAGTACCACCTTCAACAACTCCCTTCAAAAGCTCAATCATCTTGAAAGAACTCTCTTCACTGATAACCTCATTCGTAATTGGTTGGAAAGTATCAATGACATTTCCGTCGCTGTCTTCAATCCTACTTACAAACAGAGGTGCGCATCTGATTCCATGATTAACGAATGCCGTATATCCACTTACCATTTCACCAACAGAAACCTCACAAGGCCCAAGACACAAGGCCATTGAAGGATGAATGTCAGGATTATTGATACCATATCTATTGAGAAGCTGAACAAAACCTGTTGGCGACATCTTACTCATCAGATAAGCAGAAATCCAGTTGTTTGACTGAGCCAATCCCCATTTCAATGTAACCATCTGACCATAACGGCTATGGCTTCCATTTCGAGGTGTCCATGCCCTGCCTGCAACAATATAAGTCTGCTGACGGTTTGGCGCAACATCGCATGGGGAGAATCCATTTTCCATAGCCATGGAATAAAGATAAGGCTTAATAGTTGAACCAACCTGACGGCGTCCTCCCATACACATATCGTACTGGAAATGATAGAAGTCAACACCACCGACATATGCCTTAACAGCGCCTGTAGAAGGATCCATGCTCATAAAACCAGCTCTAAGCAGCGATTTATTATAGCGTATAGAATCGATAGGAGTCATAACTGTATCTACATCACCATGATAAGTGAAAACTGTCATTTCTGTTGGGGTATTGAACGCTTTCATAATATCCTCTTCCGAAGCTCCATTATCTTTCATTACTCGATAGCGTTCACTCTGCCTGATAGAGCGGTTCATAATATCACGAACTTGCTTAGCTGTAATATTATTAGAGAACGGAGCGTTCTTCTGACCTCTCTTTTCCTTATTAAATGTTGGCTGCAAAGTCTTGGAAACATGTTCATAGACAGCATCCTCAGCATATTGCTGCATTCGTGAATCTATAGTAGTATAAATTCGGAGACCATCAGTATATACATTATAAGGATCGCCATTTTTTTTCTTGTTTTTATTGCACCATCCATAAAGAGGGTCGGTTTCCCAAGTAATTGAGTCTATATGATATTGTCCCTTGTTCCATGAAGGATAATCATCAAGAGAAGGTTTCTTTGCCATCATGTACTGACGAAGGAACTCACGGAAATATGGCGCAGAGCCATCCTTATGGTCAATACGATGGAAATCAAGTTTCAGAGGTTCTTGTGAATAATTTCTATAATCAGCTTCCGATAAATATCCAACCTTTACCATCTGAGAGAGAACTACATTTCTACGCTCCTTACAACGTTCTGGATATCTTACAGGATTATAAAGAGAAGGATTTTTGCAAAGTCCGATAAGAGTAGCAGCCTCAACCATTGTCAAATTATTTGGCTCCTTATTAAAATAAGTCTTTGCCGCTGATTTGACACCAACTGCATTATGAAGGAAATCAAAATAGTTTAGATACATTGCTATGATTTCTTCTTTAGTAAAATTACGTTCAAGTTTTACGGCAATAACCCATTCTATTGGTTTTTGAAACAATCGTTCAAAAGAAGAATGTACTTTTTCGGAATATAGTTGTTTGGCTAATTGCTGAGTAATTGTAGAACCGCCACCAGCACTATGTTGGCGAAGAATTCCACGTTTAACAACTGCTCGAGTCAATGCTATAAAATCAATGCCAGAATGCTCATAGAAGCGTTCATCTTCAGTTGCTACAAGTGCATTTACTAAATGAGGTGAAAGATGAGAATAATTAACAGCGACACGATTTTCCCTATTAACATTGTATGTACCCATTACCTTACCATCTGCAGAATATATCTGCGAAGCATATCGGCTAATTGGATTTTGCAAATCTTCGAAATCTGGCATGTATCCAATCCACCCAAACCAGATAGCAATAAATGCAATAATAAATACTCCAAAAGCACCAAGCAATATGGTCCACAAAAGCTTAATTATCTTATGTCTCATGCTAATTTTTCTTTATTTGGGGACAAAGATAAAATAAAAAAATGAGATTTCTTTCGAATTATGACAAATAAATTAAAAAATATTAGTAACTTCGCCGCGAAAATACACACATATATTGTATTCAGCTTAAAAACAGCTGTTTTCATTAATAAATTGATATAACCAAAATTTAATATAATCATTAAATCAAACAAAATTTACAATGAAAAGAGATCAAGAAATTTTCGACCTTATCGAGCGTGAACACCAGCGCCAGTTAAAAGGTATGGAGCTTATTGCTTCAGAGAACTTCGTCAGCGACCAGGTAATGGAGGCTATGGGTTCTTATCTTACAAACAAATATGCAGAGGGTTATCCTGGCAAGCGTTACTATGGCGGATGCCAAGTTGTTGACCAGGTAGAGCAATTAGCAATTGACCGTATCTGCAAAATCTTCGGTGCAGAATATGCTAACGTTCAACCTCACTCTGGTGCACAGGCTAATGCTGCAGTATTACTGGCTGTATTAAAACCAGGCGACACATTCATGGGACTTAACCTTGATCACGGCGGCCACCTCTCTCACGGTTCATCAGTAAACACAAGTGGTATTCTTTATCATCCAGTAGGCTATAACCTCAACAAAGAAACAGGTCGTGTAGACTATGACGAAATGGAGAAACTCGCTTTGGAGAACAAGCCAAAACTTATCATCGGTGGTGGTTCAGCATATAGCCGCGAGTGGGATTACAAGCGTATGCGTGAGATTGCAGACAAAGTTGGTGCGCTGCTCATGATTGACATGGCACACCCAGCAGGACTTATTGCTGCAGGCCTTCTCGACAATCCAGTTAAGTATGCTCATATCGTAACATCAACAACTCACAAGACTCTTCGTGGTCCTCGTGGTGGTATTATCCTCATGGGTAAAGATTTCGAAAATCCTTGGGGCTTGAAGACTCCAAAGGGTGTCACAAAGATGATGAGTCAGATATTGAACTCTGCTGTATTCCCAGGACAGCAAGGCGGTCCATTAGAACATGTAATCGCAGCTAAGGCTGTTGCTTTCGGCGAAATCATGCAACCAGAATTCAAAGAGTGGGCTCTTCAGGTTAAGAAGAATGCTGCAGTTTTGGCTGACGAGCTCACAAAACGTGGCTTCTACATCGTAAGTGGTGGTACAGACAACCACTCTATGCTTGTTGACCTTCGTCCAAAATATCCGGAATTGACAGGTAAGGTTGCCGAAAATGCTCTTGTAGCAGCAGATATAACTGTAAACAAGAACATGGTACCATTCGATACACGTTCAGCATTCCAGACAAGCGGTATTCGTCTTGGAACTCCAGCTATCACAACACGTGGTGCCAAGGAAGACTTGATGGTAGAAATCGCTGCTCTTATCGAAGAGGTTCTGAACGACCCAACAAATGAAGAGGTAATTGCAAGTGTTCGCAAACGCGTGAACGAAACAATGAAGAATTATCCTCTTTTCGCATACTAATTCATTAGTATAAAAAATCAGGCTAATTAGCAAATTAACTCTATTATTCAAGATTTATAGTTTAACCATGGTTAAGTTAATATCAAGGTTATCATTCATATAAATGTTAATTTGTTGATTAGTCTGATTTTTATATTTAAGGCATAAATAATTCGTTTAGAATGAAGTATATTAATTGGGGTATTATAAGCAGTGATGATGCTGAACAAAAGAACATTGAAGAATTGTTTAATTCGGTTAATGGATCTAAGGTTGTCGTCTGCGACAACGAAGACAATGCATTATCAATAATTAACTCCAATAAGATAAATGCCATCTACATTAACACAAAACCCGAACTACACGCAACCTATGCGATAATGGCCATGAATGCAGGCATTCCTGTGTTCTTAAACTATCCTTTGGCAAATACTTATGACGATTGCATAAGAATTAATTATACTGCTGACAAAACAAAAATTCCTTGCTTTGTTTCTTATTACTTGAGATATCTCCCTTACTATAAAACTATTAAGAATATTTTAAATGATGAAATTATAGGAGATATACTTCAAGTTAATTTCTGTTTCTATAGTACAGCAGAACACCAACTATTCTTGAATTATGCTTCACAGCAATTAGACATTCTGCAATATCTTTTTGGAATAATTACAGAAGCAACAGGCTTCTCTTCGCAACAAAGCAATAGCTATGATTATGACAGAAAAACAATTAATGCCTGCCTAATGTTTGAGAAAGGTATTTCCGGCAGTTCATCTTGGTGTTTTGGAGTTCCCGAATGTGAAGAAAAAGATATTGTTGAAGTTATTGGAAGTAAAGGCTCCCTACGGTTTTCAACATTCTCACATAAGCATATTCAAATTAATCAGAATGGAAACCTAAAAGACTACAATGACAAAGAAATACAAACCCCACAGCTTCCTATTATCAAGGCGGTAGTTGAAGACCTTCAAGGTTTTAATGTCTGCAAATGTACAAGTGTATCTGCCACTCCAGTTAATTGGGTTCTTGACAGAATTCTAAGACATGTATAATTTATGAAACGGTATTATCTCATATTTATATATGCCTTGTTTTGTTCTTTTGCCATTGCACAAAACGACACGATAACTGTCAAAACAAGCGAGAAGCAGGCTGCAAATAATGGTAAAAGTAATTACGTGTATGAAAAGGTAAAAGATTTTAATAAGGTCGACACTTCATACATTGAACCACAGCATTACAATTTTACCGTAATGCTTCAAAACACAAACACTTACGATCTATACACAATAGAAAGCAAAAATGGTTATTCTATGGTTTTTGCTCCAGAACCTACTGTTAAAATCGGTCCTTATTTTGGCTGGCGATGGATATTCGCTGGATACACATTCGATATAGGCCACCTAAGCAATAACTCAAAGAAAGAATTTGACATAAGCATATATTCTTCAAAAATCGGAATTGACCTTTTTTATAGAAAAACTGGAGAAGATTATAAAATTCGAGATATAGACTTAGGTAAGGACATAAATACAAAATCACTAAATGGCATGCCATTTGGCGGATTGTCTGTTGGAATTAAGGGATTTAACGCATACTATATTTTCAATCACCACAAATTCTCCTACCCTGCTGCATTCAGTCAGAGCACACGACAAAAGCGCAGTTGCGGTTCTCCACTCATAGGGTTGGGATACACTCGACATGTACTTGGATTTGATTATAATAAACTTCAAAGTTTGATAAAAGAAAAAATACCAGAATATGAGCAGCAAATAGACTCTGGACTTATGTTCAGCAAAATTCGCTATACTGACATATCCTTATCTGGCGGCTATGCATATAACTATGTTTTTTCAAAAAACTGGCTACTTGCAATATCACTATCCCTCGCAATCGGCTATAAACACTCTTCGGGTGACTTACAGCACAACGGATTTAGGTTCAGGGATTTCTCTTTCTCAAATATTAGTCTTGACGGAGTCGGTCGATTTGGTATTGTATGGAACAATGATAAATGGTACGCTGGGAGCAGCGCAATACTACACTCATACAACTACAATAAACCACAATTCTCAACAAGCAATTTGTTTGGTAGCATAAACATTTATGTGGGATTTAACTTTGGAAGAAGAAAAATGAAAGAGAAATAAACATTTATAAATTCAAAAACAAATGATACAAATAATAAATACAGCAAAAATGAAAAAAGCACTACTATTTTTATTTCTAATTACATTACAACTGCCATGCTACTCACAAATTAAACCAAATAATGTAAGCTATCAGAAACGTGACAGCATTGATGTAATAAACATAATAAATGAGGCTAAAAAACTGCCATTATCAACTAATCGTTTCTTATTTATTGCAAGAAAATTTATCGGCAGACCATACGTTGCCCATACACTTGAAATCAATAATGAGGAAAAACTCGTCGTAAATGTCAGAGAAGTTGACTGTACCACATTTGTGGAATATGTATTAGCAATAGAGCAATGTTTAAAAAATAAAAAATATTCTTTTGCTGATTTTTGCAATTACCTTGCCCAAGTACGATATATCAAAGGCAAAGTTGACTATACATATAGGCAACATTATTTCACTTTATGGATAAAGGACAACGCTGAAGATGGTTTCGTTAAAGAAATAAACACACCTAACCCTCCATTTACAAATGTTCAAACCGTTAATGTAAACTATATGACAACCCACGTCAGTTCATATCGCATGCTTAATCTTCACAAAGAATGGATAAAACAAATTAGAGCTTTGGAGCAGAGCATAAACGGCAAACGATATAGATACATTCCAAAATCAAGAATAAGTAACACACAATTATTAAGAAGAACTATAAAAACAGGAGACATACTTGCTATTGTATGTAATAAAAAAGGACTTGACATCGCACATCTTGGTATTGCCGTATGGAAGAAGGATGGACTTCATCTGCTCAATGCCTCTTCAATTCACAAAAAGGTTGTAGAAGAACCAATGACACTGCGCAAATATCTATATAAACATCCATCTCATTTAGGTATTAGAGTCATAAAAGTAAAATAAATTTTGGCAGTAAACACTAATCGGGATAAAAAACAGACATAAATATAATAAAGAACTATTTATTTTTTGTGTTTAGCATCAAAAATATTACTTTTGCAGAATATAAACACATGTATCTGGCTAAATGAATAAGGTATATCACAAAGGAATTATTGAGGAGATAAAAGGCCGAAATGCACTTATTAGAATTGTACAGCACTCGGCATGTGATACATGTAAATCTGCAAAAAGATGTGGTATAAGCGAACAAAGAGAGAAAATAATAATGATTCCAATTGGAAACATAGAAGTTAAGCGTGGAGAATTTGTTGATGTCATAGCCACACCATCTGATGGTATGAAAGCTATTTTTTATGCTTTTATCATTCCATTGGCACTAATTGTTGTTACCCTCATATTAAGCTATATAGCTACCTCTAATGAACCTTTGTCGGCTTTAATAGCCATAACTATGCTTCTACCATATTATGTGCTATTATATATCTTCAGAAAAAAACTATATGAAATATTCTCTTTTAGAATCGTAAAACAAAAATCATTATCATATAATTAATAAATGAATTTCCTATTGACTGCTATTATCACAATGTGTGCAATCGGACTGGTTGCAGCAATAATATTATACTTCTGCTCTAAAAAATTTGCAGTAGAAGAAGACCCACGTCTACCTATTGTTAATGAGCTACTTCCTGGAGCCAACTGTGGCGGCTGCGGTTTTGCGGGATGCTCTGGCATGGCTGCTGCCCTAATTAAAGGTGCAGACAATGGTTCTATCGAGGGACTTAACTGCCCTGTAGGTGGAAGTGAAGTTATGACAAAGATTGCAGAGCAGCTTGGACTTTCTATTTCTGAGACAAAACAGAAAGTTGCTGTAGTAAGATGCAATGGAAATTGTGAGCAAAGACAAAAAATAAATGACTATAATGGGCTTATGCAATGTTCTGCCATGAATGCCTGCGGAATGGGCGAAAGCGGATGTGGATATGGATGTCTTGGTTGTGGGGATTGCGTTAGCGTATGCCAGTTTGATGCAATCAAGATAGACAGCGAAACCATGTTGCCCGTTGTTGATGTTGATAAATGCTCTGGTTGCGGAAGTTGCGTAAAACAATGCCCTCGTAACATAATTGAACTTAGAGCAAAACGTCCCAAAAACAGGATTATATATGTCAGTTGTGTCAACCACGACAAAGGACCAATTGCAATGAAAGCTTGCAAGAATGCTTGCATAGGATGCAGCAAATGCCAAAAAGAATGTTCTTTCGAAGCCATTACAATTTCTGGTAATTTAAGCTACATCGACGATGATAAATGTAGACTATGCAGAAAATGTGAGAGCGTATGTCCTACACATGCCATCATAGCAAAGAATTTTCCACCAAGAAAAACAACAGTAGAACTATGAAGAAGAAGACTTTCCACATAGGTGGTATTCACCCTAATGAAAATAAAATCACAGCAGAATACAAAGCCATAGAAGCGCCCCTACCAGATGTCGCAATTTTCCCATTAGCCCAACACATTGGCGCACCAGCTAAGCCTATTGTAAAAAAAGGTGATAAGGTTAAAGTTGGTTCACTTATTGCCGAGTCTGGTGGGTTTGTTTCTGCACCAATATACTCTTCTGTTTCTGGAACTGTTGCAAAAATTGAAGAACGAATAGACGCTACAGGTTATAGAAAACCATGCATAATAATAAATGTAGAAAAAGACGATTGGGATGAAAACATTGATAGAAGTAGCACTTTAGAAACAATAAAAAATCATCCTGAACTTACACCAGAACTTATTGTTGAAAAAATAAAAAATGCAGGTATTACGGGAATGGGTGGAGCTGGATTTCCAACTTTTATAAAACTTACACCTCCGCCAAATGCCAAAGCAGAATGTGTCATAATAAATGCGGTAGAATGTGAACCTTACATCACTTCAGATTATCGACTTATGATGGAACATTCGGATGAAATAATAGTAGGAATTGAACTTTTGATGAAAGCTGCAAAAGTTGAAAAAGCATATATCGGTATTGAAGAGAACAAACCTAAAGCTATAAAACTTTTTGAAGACAAACTCAATCAGAGAAACGACATCAAAGTTGTTCCTTTAGCAAAGAAATACCCTCAAGGCGGTGAAAAGCAATTAGTGGATGCCGTCATAGAACGACAGGTTCCTGCTCCACCTGCAATACCAGTTAACGTTGGAGCAATTGTTCAAAATGTAGGCACAACATTTGCTGTGTACCAAGCTGTTATGAAAAACATGCCATTGATAAGCAGATACACAACCATCACAGGCCTACAACTAAAAAATCCTAAGAACTTTATTGTCAGAATAGGTACTCCTATTAATATTCTTATAGACAACTGCGGCGGTCTGCCTGAAGGAGAGAACAAGCTACTCGCAGGTGGTCCGATGATGGGCAAATCACTATTTTCTACCGAAGTCCCAATAACTAAGGGAACAAACTGCATAACTGTATTGACTGATAAATATGCCAAGCGCAAACCAATGCAGCCATGTATAAGATGCGCCAAATGCGTAGAAGCCTGTCCTATGGGATTAGAACCATACCTGCTTGCAAGGGTATCAGAGCTTAAACTTTGGGAAAAAGCAGAAGAAGAGGATATCACGTCATGTATAGAATGCGGTTCATGCCATTTTACATGTCCTTCAAACCGACCACTTTTAGACTTTATTCGTAATGGAAAGTCTACTGTAATGGGAATAATTAGGGCAAGGAAATAACATAAAGATTTAATGTCCTGCAAAAAAAAAACAATAACAATGAGCAAATTAGTAGTATCACTATCACCACATGCACACAGCAACGACAGTTTAGAGCGCAACATGTATGGAGTCATAATCGCTCTCATACCAGCCCTAATCGTTTCATTTATATATTTCGGCATTGGCTCTGCTATAGTCTGCGCAACATCGGTTATTGCAGCAATAGCAACAGAGTGGGTCATAACAAAATTTCTATTAAAAAAAGAACCAACAATCTCTGATGGTTCTGCCATTCTAACTGGCTTATTGCTCGGTTTCAATCTCCCGTCAAATCTGCCATTATGGATTATTGTTATTGGCGCTGTTGTTGCTATTGGTATAGGAAAAATGACATTTGGAGGATTAGGCAATAACCCATTCAACCCTGCATTAGTAGGCAGATGTTTTCTTCTTGTCAGTTTTCCTGTTCAAATGACATCCTGGCCTGTGATTGGGCAAATTAGTCAATATACAGATGCGACGACTGCAGCCACCCCACTCTACTACATGAAAGAGGCAATAAAGCACGGAGATGTTTCTTATCTGCAAAATGTTCCAGACGCACTTCACTTGTTATTAGGCAACTATCCTGATGCGAGCGGAAGCGGTACTATTGGCGAGATATGTGCTATAGCTTTGCTCATCGGTTTAGCATATTTACTTTTCATGAAAATTATAACATGGCACATTCCTGTAAGTATAATTGCAACGGTTTTTGTTTTTAGCGGTTTGCTGCACTTCATCAATCCAGTATATGCAGACCCACTAACAGTTATACTCAGTGGAGGTCTCATGCTTGGAGCAATATTCATGGCTACAGACTATGTCACCTCGCCTATGACTCACAAAGGCCAACTAATATATGGAGTTGGGATTGGTTTTCTTACTGTTGTTATAAGAAACTGGGGAGCTTATCCTGAAGGCATGTCGTTTGCTATACTGATTATGAATGCATTTACACCTCTTATAAATATTTACATCAAACCAAAACGTTTTGGAGAGAAATTGAAAAAATGAAGAAACTAAAATCATCTCTACTCAATATGACACTTGTCATGTTGTCAGTGTCTTTCATTACTGCAGCATTATTGGCTTTTGTAAATTACAAGACTGAGAAACCAATAATGGAACAGAAAGAAAAGGCTATTACTGACGGTATTATTGAAGTGATGGGCAAACAAAAAGTCAATGTAAAAAGTACTGACACTGTAAATATTACAATTGACAATAAGTCCCAAACACTTATAGTGCATAACATCACTGACACAAAAGGCACTGAAAAAGGTTGCGCTGTTGAAAGTGAGACTCAGGGATTCGGAGGAAAACTAAAAATCTTAGTTGGATTTGATAACGAAGGAACAATATTAGGATATACTATACTAGAAACCTCAGAAACTCCAGGATTAGGAGCAAAAGCCGACACTTGGTTTCAGAAGGGTGGCAAAGGATGCATCGTAGGAAAGAACCCTAAAAGCACACGGCTCGGTGTTACCAAAGGAGATGAGGGCGATATAGATGCAATTACTGCATCTACTATAACTTCAAGGGCATTTCTAAAAGCTATCAAACAAGCTTATGATGCAATTAAGAAATGATTTTAAATATAACGATAATAACTAATCAGAATAATAAGAAATCATGAAATACATTAATATTCTTTCAAACGGAATACTTAAAGAAAATCCAACATTCGTCTTGTTGCTTGGAATGTGTCCAACACTCGCAACTACCACATCAGCAATAAACAGTATGTCAATGGGATTGGCAACAATGTTTGTACTAATATGTTCGAATGTTGTTATTTCACTTATAAAAAACCTGACTCCCGATAAAGTCAGAATACCTGTATTCATTGTTGTTATAGCAACTTTTGTAACTGTGCTTCAGATGCTTCTTGCTGCATATCTTCCTTCTATCAATGAGTCACTTGGCATATATATTCCACTGATTGTTGTAAACTGCATTATTTTAGGTCGTGCAGAAGCATTCGCATGCAAGAATAACCCTTTAGCAAGTCTTTTCGATGGTATAGGTTGCGGATTAGGTTTCACTTTGGCATTGAGCCTCTTAGGTGCTATTCGTGAGATACTTGGAAGTGGTTCTCTATTTGGTTTTACAATAATGCCAGAGACAACTAATATACTTCTATTTGTACTACCTCCAGGAGCATTTATTTCACTTGGCTACCTAATTGCAGTTATTAAATCTGTTGAAAATAAATAGAAAATAAATAACATATGGAATACTTCTTAATTTTCATATCAGCGATATTTGTCAATAATATTGTTCTGTCACAATTCTTAGGCATTTGTCCTTTCTTAGGTGTTTCAAAGAAAATAAATACTGCAGCAGGCATGGGAGCTGCTGTTGCCTTTGTTTTGACACTGGCAACATTAGTTACATATCTGCTTCAGGTTTATATACTTAATCCTTTCAATCTGCAATACCTG
This sequence comes from Prevotella sp., assembly GCA_017627765.1. Taxonomy (GTDB): domain Bacteria; phylum Bacteroidota; class Bacteroidia; order Bacteroidales; family Bacteroidaceae; genus Prevotella. The sequence goes on from JAGAGD010000075.1 coordinate 41,154, forward strand.
CAAACATTAGCCTTCATTTTGGTTATTGCGTCATTAGTACAAATGGTTGAGATTATATTGAAGAAGGTTTCTCCTGCATTATATGCAGCTTTAGGTATTTTCCTTCCTCTAATAACAACAAACTGTGCTGTTCTTGGTGTCGCTATACTCGTCATTCAGAAAGAGTACAATCTACTTCAGAGCATCATCTACGCTTTTTCTACTGCATTAGGATTTGCTTTGGCATTAATTGTATTTGCTGGATTAAGAGAGCAATTAGCCTTAGCGAAAATACCAAAAGGTATGCAAGGCGTTGCTATCGTACTCATAACAGCAGGCATATTGTCTCTGGCATTTATGGGATTCTCTGGTGTTGACTCTGGACTCAAACAACTTATTGTAAATAATTAAAAACAAAATATAATAATACCAACTTGTATTTGTTAGTATTAACATAAATATCTAAAGTACAAATGAAAAAAACAATCTTAGTCACTGGTGGTACAGGCTTTATTGGTTCACACACAACGGTTGAGCTGCAAGAAGCTGGATACGATGTCGTAATTGTTGACAACTTGTCTAACTCTAATGAAAATGTAATAGATGGCATTGAGAAAATAACAGGCATTCGCCCTGCTTTTGAAAAGGTAGACTGCTTAGATAAAGATTCGCTTGATAAAGTTTTTAAGAAATATTCTCCTATTGAGGGAGTAATACATTTTGCTGCATCTAAAGCTGTAGGCGAAAGCGTAGAAAAACCTCTGCTCTATTACAGAAACAATATCGTTTCGCTAATAAACATTCTTGAACTAATGGTAGACAACTGCGTTCCTGCCATTATATTCTCATCAAGTTGCACAGTCTATGGTCAACCAGATGCAGAACATCTTCCTGTTACAGAAAATGCTCCAATACAGAAAGCCCTCTCACCATATGGTAACACAAAGCAAATTAATGAAGAAATCATTGCAGACTTCATTCATAGCAAAGCCCCGTTGAAATCTATCATACTGAGATATTTCAATCCTATCGGTGCACACCCGTCTGCTCACATAGGCGAACTACCTAATGGCGTGCCGATGAATCTTATTCCTTTTGTAACTCAGACTGCAGCAGGCATACGCGAACAACTGAAGATTTTCGGCAACGACTACGATACTCCCGATGGAACCTGCATCCGCGACTATATATATGTCGTTGACTTGGCTAAAGCCCATGTAGCAGCAATGAATAGAGTACTGCAACAAGACTCTCCTGAACTCGACTATTTCAATATCGGTACAGGTAATGGAGTTTCTACCCTCGAAGTTGTCAATAGCTTTTGCGAAGCTACTGGCGTTAAACTCAACTGGGCATTTGCACCTCGCAGGGAAGGCGACATTGAAAAAGTATGGGGAAATGTAGACAAAGCCAACAAAGTATTAGGATGGAAAGCAACAACACCTCTAAAAACCGTATTGGCTACAGCATGGAAATGGCAGCAAAAGTTGCAGTCGCAGCAATAGTAGTTTTTTCCCTAAGCCAATGCCAAAAGACTGAAGCTCCCATCATCACGCCTTGGGGGCAAGTCATTGGCGACTCTTCTGACAATAGTCACTCCGTTGTGTCTTTCGACGATATTCTGCAACAGGGTGAACTGATTGCCGTAACCATGTCTGGTCCTGAAACCTACTATGAATATCGTTCACAACCTGTAGGAACCCAATATTTTCTTCTTTTGCAATTTGCAAAAGCCTGCGGTTTGTCACTACGTGTCGACTTATGTAGTGACACCACTACTATGTTCAAGCGTATTAGACAAAATCAAGCAGATATCGCAATACTTCCACACAGTCTTAAGAGCGACAGTTTGCAACGCTATCAACTTGCAACCATTAGCAGCGTAGGATGGATTGTAAATAGCGGAAACCACCAACTTGCCGACACCCTCGCCCGATGGTATCGTCCAGAATATCTTAATCGTGCAGCCTCAGCATCACATCCTGTGTCACTTCCACGTTATGCAACAGATACAAAACGATACAAAACCCCAAGAGGTGCAATCTCGCCATTCGATAACCTATTCCGTCGTTATGCTCCAACATCACGTTTACACTGGAAACTATTAGCAGCTATAGCTGCACAAGAGTCAGCATTCAATCCTTCTGCACAATCATGGGTAGGGGCAAGAGGTCTGATGCAAGTAATGCCACATACAGCTACACGTCATGGAGTAAGCCCCGATCTGCTTTATCAGCCTAATTACAATATTCGAGCTGCAGCTCTTCATCTTCGCTACATACAGCAGCAACTTGCCATACAAATCAGAGATCCACGAGAAAGAATACTGTTCACACTTGCTGCATATAATGCAGGTTTAGGCCATGTTACCGATGCTATAGCTCTTGCAGCACATCTAAATCGCGATAGTCACCACTGGTCTTCCGTATCACAAGTAATGCTACTACTTCAGCAACCAGCCTATAACAGACTTCCTGTTGTACGTCATGGATATGCTCGAAGTTCTGAAACAGTTGACTATGTAGAACGCGTAGTTGCACGTTATCAAACATTTAAGGGATTTAGAAAATAGGACTAAACGTATCTTGCAGTTAACCATTAAAACAATTTCGCATATTAATTAATATGCAACATAATGGCGAAGCCTATTTATATCTTCATTGGTAAATTCCTTTAAAAGCCTAAGGTCAGATAAGTCTTGAACATCACCACGCAATCTGCGAAAATCTACAATAGCTTTTGCTTGATAGAAATTTATATATGGATGTTTGCGCAATTGATTTACATTCAGTTTGTTTATAGCTATCTTTTTTACAGGCGCATGATCATTTCTGAAATAGTCAAGAGCCTCATCTGGCAAACCATCAATCTCAGCCAGTTGCGTAACATCATAAAATCCACCTAATCTGTTTCTATAGCTAACTATGGCACGAGCAAAACCGCTACCTATACCTGGCACTTTCTTTAATTCTGTCGTATCAGAATTGTTTAGTGATATTGTTTCTCCAAATTTTAACTTTACAGGATACTTAATACTGTCACGAACATACTCGTTACCCTTATATTCTGCCCATCTTGCCCTTGCTTGCTGATAATCAGAAGATATCCGGATATATGGTTCAAGTTCTCTATACTGTTTTTCTGTCAAACCATATATTCGTGAGAAATCTTCACGACTTCTAAACACTCCTCCCTTATTTCTATACTTATAAATGTTTTTCACTTGCCATTTAGATAAACCGAGTCTCAACAGCTGAGAGCTATCAGCAGTATTAGGGTCAAAACTAAACCTTTCAACCACTCTGTCGCTTTTGTCATCATAGTAGTAATCTATATTTCCAACAGATTTTCCAAGATTTTGCTCAGCTTTCCTAATTGTATCCGACAATGCTACTTTCTGAGATTCGTTGTTATCATTACTACCAAAACACAGATACAATCCGCACAAAACAACACCTATAACAAGCAAAGTGAATATGACTCGTCTGTCACTGCGCGGCAAATAGAAAAAATCATTCAAAAACATAGTTTCTTACCTATTTATTAGTAATTCTTAGCTCATTGACTGTTTATAATTACAAAGTTACAAATAATTTTACAAACAAAACAAAACCAACATTGAAAAATAGTGCATGGCTATTATGGATTAATGATTAAGGAATAATGATTATGGAATGTTGCCGAGTAAACAAAAACATATAATAACTCATAACTCGTTCCCGTTAAGGTTAAAGCTCTTTCAATCTGAAAGCACTTTTTCTTTTCTTGTCTTTGATGAGAGGAAAACTTGTAATTTTCAGAGCCAAGTTGGGTAAAAAATTGATTAACTAACCCCGCAAATAACTTAAAAATTTACGACTGAGAAAAAAGAAGTTGCAAAATATGCGAGTATTTTGCGGTTTCTCGCTCTTTTTAGTAAATCACTCAATATCAAGACATTATACGTTTCGTCGTAAAACTCATAAGTGTTAAAAAAGCCAAAGGGCACCTTTCGCAGTGTGAAAGGGCACCTTTGGCACTGCAATATGCCACATATCGCACTGCGATATGCCACGTTTCGCATCGCGAAAGGACACCTTTCACTTTTTCGTTCCGCACCCTTGTTCACATAGTTTAAGCCGATTGATTAACAATTAAACACTTTTTTGCATTCAGCCTCGTGCCAAACGGAAAATCTTTCTCTAGAATGAAAATTCCGTTTGTCAAGATTTTTTACTTTTTTCGTCAATATTTTGGGCTGATTTTGAAACTTACAGATTGTTAGGAGTTAATACATTAATCTTTATTCTTTAATCCTTAATCTTGCATAGTGCATAGCTCATAGTGCATAGATGGAAAGTAATTATAAAATAAATCAGAATGTGGAGAGCATATAGATTCAGACAGTTAAATAATAGATTAAGTGAAGAAAAAACAAGAATTTGTGGCAGATTTGTTTTAGCTATATTATCAACTTTTACTACCTTTGCAGTCGAAAAACATAAAAGAAAGAAGCTGAAAAGTCGATACCTTTGAAAAACAGAAATGAAAAGGTTATATTTTGAATATACAAATTGTAATATTATGAAAGCAAGAATTATTATATTTGCAGTTTTATTGTGCTTGTTCGGTTGTAATTCAAAACAAGGAAAAATGCAAGAAGATGTTAAGGAATTGATATGTTGCTGTCCGCAGGCAACAATTTATCTTCAACCTTACGGGAATTATACCAAAGAAGAAGCAATGAAGCTGGTGCCTGTTCTTCAGGAACATTTTGACTACTGGATTGAAGGACACTGGACATTCAAGGTGTTGGAACCAAAGTCTCTTCCAAAGGAAGGGTTTGTTGCTGAGAAAAATAAATACAAAGCCATTTCTTTCTTGAGGGATGAAAGCAAAGACATAGAGAAATATGACATGATTATCGGACTGACACACAATGACATTTGTGCTGATCTGCATAACCAAAAAGATTATGGCATAATAGGATTGAGCTATCTTGGGAAACGTATGTCTATAGTGTCTGATAAGCGGGTAAAAAATAAAAAGCAGTTTTGGAAACCTGTATTACATGAGTTTATGCATGCCTTTTTCGGTAAACGTCATTGTGAAAAAGATGATCCAACTTGTTTCATGGTGGATTTTAAAGGACATGGCAATTTAGCGAAACAAAATAAGCTGTGCGAGTATTGCTCAAGGATATGAAATAAATTCAGGTTGACTTTGCAGGCGAAAAACACAAATACGAGGGTTTGATGATTTCTTCTATTCACATCGTGGGTGTATTGCTGACAGTTGGACTGTTGCTGACGGTCAGCTGGCTGTCGGGGCGCAACGTTAAGGATGCTCGCAGCTTCATGACAGGTGGCAGTTCTGGAACATGGATGGTTGGCGGTGCGCTGCTCGGCACTATGGCGGGCGGGCAGTCTACCATAGGCACGGCGCAGCTGGCTTTCTGCTATGGTTTGTCGGCGTGGTGGTTCACGCTTGGTGCGGCTATAGGATGCTTGTTGTTAGGCTTTGTCTATGCTGGTCCATTGCGCAAGAGCGGTTGTACGACGTTGCTTGAGGTTATTCGCCGTGAGTATGGACGGCGTGCAGAGACAGCAGGTTCTGTACTTTGCATGATAGGCATATTTATTAGTATTGTTTCTCAGGTTCTCTCGTCGGGAGCCATGATAAGCAGTCTTTTCAATATGCCAATGCTGTTGGCTTCTATTGTAGGAGCTGTCCTCATCTTGTTATTTGTTTTCTTTGGAGGCATACGCAGTGCAGGGGTAAGCGGACTGGTGAAGCTGTTTTTGCTCTATTTCAGTTCGTTGGCAGCAGGAGCTATAGTGTGGCATATCGGCAATGGCTTCGGTGGGCTTCGTAGTGGTTTAGATGCTGTCTATCAGTCGTCGGCACTTTGCCAGTTTAATGGTTTGTCTGATGTTGAGAGCATTCATCAGCGCTATGGCAGTCTGGTGGCTCGTGGAGTGATGAAAGACTTAGGCGGTTGTCTGTCGCTAGTGCTCGGTGTTGTGTCTACGCAGACATACGCGCAGTGTATATGGTCGGCTTCATCTACGGCACGTTCACGTCGCGGAGCACTGATATGTGCCATTTGCCTTCCTGTGATAGGTGCTGCCTGCACGCTTGTAGGCATCTATATGCGTGGACACTATATCACAGCAGAGGAATGGACAGTCATGCAGCAAGCAGGCGAGTCGCTGCCTGACGGCATCGGCATAATAGGAAACTCAGCACAGGCTTTCCCTGCCTTCATCTTGCGCCATCTGCCTGCGTGGCTGGGAGGCATCATGCTCGGAACGTTGCTAATCAATATTCTGGGTTGTGGCAGTGGACTTTCGCTTGGTGCAGCCACGATATTAGTTCGCGATGTCTACGGCAATCTCAGTCAGAAAGCATCACAATGGTCGCAGCTTGTCGAGACACGAGTGTCGATAGTTATTATACTTGTCGTGGCAGTAATATGTGCATTATTGTGGAACAGCAGTTTCATCAACGATTTGGGTTTCTTGTCGTTAGGTCTGCGTGCTGTGTCTATATTGTTCCCTCTCAGTTTTGCCTTGTGGTTGCCACGTCGTTTCTCGTCGCGCAGCATACTGCTTGCCATGCCTGTTGGTGTGGTAGCCATGCTGATAGCAAAGGCGTTGTCGCTGCCAGGCGATGCTGTCTACTACGGTCTTGTGCTTGAAGTGATGGTCATCATGACAGATAGGCAGAGGAAAGACGCAAAAAGACAGATATGAAATTGGCAGGATATTAAATTTTATGCTTTTATTTTGCTTATTCAACGATAATGGTTACCTTTGCAAAAAATAAAAACAAAATTAATATAAACATATATTTTTTATAATGACTAACAAAGAACTAATGTTGAATGCAAACCCAATCGTTGCATTCCTGCAAAAGCCTGCGGCTGAATTTACTAAGGCCGACATCATCAAGTATGTTACAGAAAATGGCATACAGATGGTTAATTTTATGTATCCTGGTGGCGATGGCAAGTTGAAGACTCTCAACTTCGTTATCACAAATCTTGACTATCTCGAGACGATTCTCACCTGTGGTGAGCGTGTTGACGGTTCAAGCCTGTTCTCTTTCATTCAGGCTGGAAGCTCAGACCTCTATGTTCTGCCACGCTTCTCAACAGCATTCGTTGACCCATTTGCAGAGATTCCAACAATCTGCATGCTCTGCTCTTATTTCGATAAGGACGGCAATCCACTTGAGTCTTCTCCAGAACACACTCTCTGGAAGGCTTGCGAGGCTTTCCGCAAGGTTACAGGCATGGAGTTCCAGGCTATGGGCGAGTTGGAATACTACGTTATTCAGGAAGATGAGAAAGTGTTCCCTGCTGTTGACCAGCGCGGATATCACGAGTCTGCACCATACGCTAAGGCTAATGACTTCCGTCAGCAGTGCATGGCTTACATTGCTCAGGCAGGCGGACAGATTAAATACGGACATTCTGAAGTGGGTAATTTCAGCCAGGATGGTCTCAACTATGAGCAGAACGAAATAGAATTCTTGCCTGTTAAGGCTGAACTCGCTGCCGACCAGTTGACTATTGCGAAGTGGATTATCCGTAATCTCGGCTATCAGTATGGCTATAACATCACATTTGCTCCAAAAATCACTACAGGCAAGGCTGGTTCAGGTCTGCACATTCACATGCGCATGCTGAAGGACGGAAAGAACCAGATGCTCGACAACGGAGTATTGAGCAAGGACGCTCGCCGCATGATTGCCGGCATGATGGAACTTGCACCAAGCATCACCGCTTTCGGCAACAAGAACCCTATGAGCTACTTCCGTCTTGTTCCTCATCAGGAGGCTCCTACAAACGTATGCTGGGGCGACCGCAACCGCTCTGTGCTTGTACGCGTGCCATTAGGATGGGCTGCCGATGTTGACATGAGCCAGAAGGCTAATCCTCTGGAGGCTCGCTCTGACTATGATACTTCTATCAAGCAGACAGTTGAGATGCGCTCTCCGGATGGTTCTGCCGACCTCTATCAGCTCATTGCTGGTCTCTGCGTAGCATGCCGTCATGGTTTCGAAATGGAGAATGCTCTTGAGGTTGCAGAAAAGACTTATGTTAACGTAAATATACATGCTGCAGAGAATGCTGACAAACTGGCTCAGCTCGCTTGTCTGCCAGACAGTTGCGAGGCTTCAGCAGCTTGTCTCGAAAAACAGCGCAAGGTATTCGAGGAGTATGGTGTGTTCTCGCCTGCAATGATTGACGGTATCATCAAGCAGCTCCGTTCATTCGGCGACAAGACTCTGCGTGCTGACATCGAAAACAATCCAGAAGAAGTACAGAAACTCGTTAACGAATACTTCCACTGCGGATAGGATTCATAGCGAATTTGGACAGAATAAAATAAGGAGGAGATGCTCAACACATCTCCTCCTTATTTGTGTATTTACTTTAAAATAAATGCATAGTCTTATTGGAATACATATTCGGGATGCTGTTATAGAAAATGCAGTAGTGGCTTTTTTTTGTATTTTTATCTGACTTGTGTATCGTTTTTGCATATCTTTATGCTATCTTTGCCGCTGCACTGGACACAGGAAGAGTATAGCATAGCATATTCACCCTTCATTTTCGTCCGCAGTTCGACTTCGTTCAGATGCTATTATCTATGGGAGAAGATGTTGAAGTGCTTGCCCCCCGCAAGTCTTAGAGAAAACATAGCAGGAATGATAGAAAGAATGTGGAAGAAATATAACTGATAATCGTAGCAGGTTTGTTATTTAGTTATAGATACTTTTTTGTTTTTAATTACTCATAAACGAAAGAACTCAAAAACTCATATACAATGAAGAATTTTGCAGCAATAGATTTTGAAACAGCTAACAACGAGCGTTGCTCTGTATGCTCAGTAGGGCTCGTCGTTGTGCGAAACAGTGAAATAGTAGACTCTTTCTATTCACTCATACAACCTGAACCAAACTATTATAACTACTGGTGTTCGCAAGTTCATGGACTTTGCAGGGAAGATACCGACGATGCACCAGTTTTCCCAAAGGTATGGGCAAAGATAGAACCAATGATAGAAGGTTTGCCGCTGGTAGCTCACAACCGACCATTTGACGAGAGTTGCCTGAAGGCTGTGTTCCGTGTATATCAGATGGACTATCCCGATTACGAGTTCTACGACACACTTTGTGTTTCCCGTCGAAAATTCCCAAATCTTGCAAATCACCAACTTCATACCGTTGCCGCCGCCTGCGGCTATAAGCTAGATAATCACCACCATGCCCTTGCCGATGCCGAAGCTTGCGCATGGATTGCAAAGGAGATATTATGACGTATGAATGTAAAAACTGCACCTCAAAAGTTTTGTGTCTAACTTTTGGGGTGCAGTTTATATATTATTTTCATAGACGTGGCAATTTGTTTGTTTTTATTTACTTGAATTAGACCCCTGAAGCAACAATCTTTACTGCAATGTTCTGTTATAATATTCTTTGTATTTGCAAATATAGTGTCCAGTAGTGCCTTATGAGTGCATATCTTTTATACATATTGAATATTCTTTCTTCGGGAAATAAAAATGAGGATGTGTCACAATAGACACATCCTCATTTTTATATACTTATAATTCTTAAAGTCTTATAGTAAATGTTATTCAGTAGGGAGAGAGCGGAAACCTGTTCCGAGAATCTCAGAGCTTTCCATGATGTTAACGAAAGCGTTAGGGTCGATGTGATAGAGGGCTGACTTCAGTTTGATCATTCCAGCACGGTCGAGAGTGACGTATATCATCTTGCGCTCGCTGCCGTTGTAAAGACCAGTACCTGTTAGACATGTTCCTCCGCGCTTAACTTCGTTGAGAATATAGTCGCGCACCGCTTCAAGTTCATCTGTAACGATGAACATTGTCTTGTAGCTCTTCATTCCGTCTACAACAAGGTCGATAACCTTACCTTCGATGAAGATGACAATCACAGAGTAGATTGGCAGACGGATGTCACCAAATGCGATGAATGTTGTAAGAGTGATGAGGCTGTCAACAATCATTACGAGTGTGCCAAGTGAAATCTTTGTGTACTTATGCAGAATCATTGAGATGATGTCAGAACCTCCACTTGTTGCTCCAGAACGGAATATCATACCGATGGCAATACCATATATTATACCAGCAACTACTGTGTTGAGGAAATAGTCAGGCTGGAACCATCCGCCGTTGTGAGGTATTGGAACCATAACAAGGTCTGGGTTGTTGGCTGCTGTTATTGCTCCGTCATGTAGTACAGGGTTGTAGCCCCATGTACTTTCCAGGATGAATGTAAACAAGAATATCAATGCGGTAGAGATAATGGTCTTTATGCCGAACTTAGGACCAAGAATCCATGTTCCTATTACGAGGAGTGGAACATCCATGCAGATGGCATAGAGTGAAATCTTCCAAGGCCATAGTGTGTTGAACACGTTACTTAGACCGTATGTGCCGCCAGGAGCCATAAGGTATGGGTTGACAAACATCACGTCGCCAACGGCGAACAGAGCACTACCTACAACGAGCAGGATGTATGCAAAGATTTCCTGCTTCAACTTTGTCTTACTGTCGATAAAATTCATAGTGGTTTTTCTTATTTTCTAATGCTTTCAAAACGGCTGCAAAGGTACGATTAAGTGAGCAAAAAGCAAAATAAAACATGATTTATTTTTCGTTTCTGCTTGCTGTTCTTCATTATAGCATTTGCAGACTGTGGAATTATGCTATAGTGCAGAAATAAAAAAACATCGGCTCTAAATAAAACTGATTAGAACCGATGCTTTGTTATTGCTTTCATTTTTCCTGCCATTCTGAGAAATTTGTCTCTCAGAATGATAGAGAAAGAAATTAGATTTTATTACTTATTCTTTTCAACGAGGATGCGGGCATCTACTGCTATTACGTCGTTTTCGTCAGCCAAGAGTGGGTTGATGTCCATTTCCTTGATTTCTGTAGCATGACGGAGAAGAGTAGACAAGCGTACAATGATGTCGGCATACTTCTGCTCGTTGAGCCCCTTCTGTCCGCGAGTACCCTTGATAATCTTATATCCGCGCAGAGAGTGAATCATGTTGAATGCTTCATCGTATGACAAAGGTGCCAAGCCGCTTGATACGTCTTTCAGTACTTCTACGAAGATACCGCCAAGACCGCAGAGCACGATATGACCGAAACGTGGCTCATATTTAGCACCGATGAAGAGCTCAGTACCCTTAATCATCTTCTGAACCATTACGGCTGTTGCATCTTTGATTGTCATCATGCGGTCAAATTCTTTAGCAAGCTGTTCGTCACTCATGATGTTAAGTGTAACACCACCAACGTCTGACTTATGAACAGGACCTACAACCTTAGCAACTACAGGATAGCCGCACTTAGAAGCGAATGCAACAACTTCGTCTTTGTTTGCACTTACAAACTCAGGAACAGTTGGTATGCCAGCGCTGTCTAAAAGTTCGTTTACAAGTTTAGGAGCAATGTATCCGTCTTCCTTTATACCGTCGATAATCTTGCGGATACGTGGAATGTCTACACCTTCTTCCATAATTGTCTGGTCGGCTGGTGCTGGAGTCTTCATTACCTGTGTCAGAGCCGTAGCCAAAGTAACCTCGTCAGAGAAGTTTACATGACCCTTGCTCAGGAATTCTTGTACTTCTGGACCTGCTGTGTTCACACTTGGAAGGATTGGGAATATAGGTTTCTTGCATTCAAGCATCTTCTGGTGAAGAACATCGTAAGCCTCGTAGAGTTGTACAAGTCCTGGAGTTCCGAAGATGACCATGATAGCATCAATGTTGTCGAACTTCTTTTCGCAGTAGTCGATAGCGATGCCAAGATGCTCAGGTGTACCTGTTGCAAGAATATCTATAGGGTTGGCTGTAGATGAGCCTGGGAATAGTTTTTCTTTGAGTTCGTCAGCAAGAGGTCCGTTGATAGGGGGAACATTCATGCCGCCTTTTGACAATGCATCGGTAAGCATAACGCCAGGACCACCTGCGTGAGTAACGATTGCGCAGTTCTTACCTGTGAAGCGAGGCAGAGTGAAGATACAGCCAACAGTTGTAAGTTCTTCGCGAGAGTAGCAGCGAACAATTCCTGCTTTGCGGAAGAGTGCTTCAACAGCAGAGTCGCTTGAAGCAATTGCACCTGTATGGCTTGATGCAGCACGGCTTCCAGCAGAAGAACTACCAGCCTTGATTGCTGCTATGCGGCAACCCTTGCGGATAAGTGACGTTGCGTGAAGAAGCAGTTTGTCAGGGTCTGAGATGTTTTCGATGTAGAGCAACTTGACATGAGAATCCTTCTCTGGGTCGAAGTTGTTGTCCATATATTCAAGAACAGTCTCAATACCGATTTGCTTTCCGTTACCGATTGACCAAACCGAGTTAAAAGGAAGACCTTTAGTTACAGCGCTTTCAAGGATAAACACTGCTGTTGCACCAGAACCAGAGATGAAGTCAACGCCTTTAGGATTGAGGTTTGGAATTGGCTTTGTGAATACTGAGTGATGCCAGCGTGTCAGCAGACCGATACAGTTAGGACCGATGAGAGAGCAACCATATTCCTTGCATGTGTCGAGAATCTGCTGCTCAAATACTGCACCTTCGTGGGTTTCCTCACCGAAGCCGGCAGAGAGAATGATGAATGCTCTTACCTGCTTTTCCTTTGCAAGAAATTCTACATACTGAGGGCAGAATTTAGCTGCGACAACAAGAATTGCGAGGTCGGTTGGTGGAATTTCCTTTGCATCGTGGAAGGCTTTGATGCCTTGCACTTCATCTTCTTTAGGATTAACGATGCGTAGAGTTCCTTTGTAACCTCCGCTTAGAAGATTGCGAACTACTGCACCACCAGGTTTATGACAATTGTTAGAACCGCCGATAACGACGATGCTTTCGGGTTGTAAAAGCTGTTTGTTAATCATAGTGTTTTTTTGATTTTTGCATATTCTGTTGCAAAAGTAGTGAAAAAAAATGTATGTAACAAATTCTATGCGCCTATTTTGACTTTTTAGTCAATAAAGGAGTTAAAGGAGTTGAAGGTTGTCGGGCGGGTGTTGTCGTGGTTTGCATACTTGGGAGTTGAGCTGCATAGTATGATGAAAAAGACAGACTTATAATAAAACTCAATTCCACAAAAATCTATGGATTGAAGACTGGTTTATTTCCGTTCAAGCTTAAAGCCAATGTCGGAAACGCCTCTAAGTATGTCGCGGCGCATATTGTGTCGGATGTTGATGTTGACAGAGTCGCCTTCCTGCAGGTTTATGTTTTTTACAGGGAAGTCTAACTGCCACAGACTCTGTCCTTTGCCGAGTTTTCTTCCGTCTTTGTCAATTAGTTGGCAGTCGATTGTGTCTATCAATACTGTGCGTGAAGGATAGACCGTTTGCTCTATGATTAGGTTAAGTGATAGGAAAGGATAGTGGCTGTTTATTCTTATGCCTACTGATTCCTGATATTTGCCTGTTTCGGGTATTGGGGAAATGTTGAATTCTACGTGCGTTGTCTTGTCCCAGCCGTCAACTTCAACGCCATGATAGTGGCTGAACACAACATTTTCGTGGCATGAGAATAGTGAAGACAGTATAGCTACTGTCCCCACTATATATATAAATAATGTATAAGGTTTATTCCTTTTCAGCATTATTCTTTGTTTTCACGCGGTTGTCTGCGGCGTTGGTTGTTGCGGTTGTTCTTCTTTTTCTTCTTCTTGCTCTTATCGAAGCGTGTAATGCTTTCGCTCTCCAGCAAGTCTTTAGAATTGTTATTTCCGTTAGCTTGTTGCTCGCTTGTCAGAGAGAGAGGTTTCTCTCCGCTCTTGTTTATCGCGATAATCTCATTAGCTCTCTTCACGCTTATAGTTTCCAGGTTGGCAGCCATGCGCTTGTCAGTAGAGTAGGTGAGAAGTCCTGCAAGAATATCAGACTTGAACAGATAGTAGTCGTTGTCTTGGGTCTGAAGGATAATGTCCTTGCCTGGAATTTGTTTTCCTGCTTCAATATAGTTATCAACCTCATAGTTGAGACAGCATTTCAGTTTTGCACACATTCCCGCCAGTTTCTGCGGATTGAGCGAGATGTCTTGGAATCGGGCTGCATTGGTGCTGACTGACACGAAGTTTTTCATCCATGTAGCGCAGCAGAGTTCTCTTCCGCAAGGACCTGTTCCTCCGATTCTGCCTGCTTCTTGGCGTGCTCCGATCTGCTTCATCTCAATCTTTACATGGAATGCTGCTGCTAAATCTTTAATGAGTTGGCGGAAGTCTACTCGTTCATCGGCAATATAGTAGAAGATGGCTTTGTTGCCGTCGCCTTGAAATTCCACATCGCCAATTTTCATGTCGAGCCCGAGTCCCTTTGCAATCTCTCGGCTGCGAATCATGGTTTCGTGTTCACGTGCCTTTGCCTCTTGGTATTTCTCCATGTCTACAGGCTTGGCTATGCGATATATACGTTTTATGTCGTCTTCCGATTTCAGGTTGGCTTTTTTCACTTGCAGTTTTACGAGTTGTCCTGTCAGCGTGACAACGCCGATGTCGTGTCCTGGACTTGCTTCCACTGCAACAATGTCTCCTTTCTTCAGGTCAAGATTGTTTATGTTGTGGTAGTAGCCCTTTCTGGTATTCTTAAACTGTACTTCAACCAAGTCGGTAGACTCATTGTTGTCAGGTACGTCGGCAAGATAGTCGTAGGTATTCAGTTGCTTGTCTTGCCTTCCAATACCTTTTCGGCACAGTCCACGTTGGCATCCGTGCCATATCTCGAATTTCATATCTTTGTAGTCCATCGTTATGTTTGTCTGATGTTGATAAATATATTTAGTGATTCTTCGTGCAACGGGCTTTTTTGTGTCCGTCAGCATTTTGAATTCGTATTCCTAATCCTTTTTGATAAGCAGCATAATCATTTTCAGCGACAGGTCGAAGAAAACAATCTTAGGGTTGGCATTTTGTCCGATGTCTCTGTGGCATCTGCCCAGCAGTTCTTGTATTTCTATTACGTTAGCCTCGTTTATGAATGGAGCAAAACGGCGGGTGAAATTCTCCTCCTCCTCAGTCATGTAGGTGAGTTCTGGAATATGGAAATTATACATGAAACTCTCTCTAATCATGTGCATGAAGTAAGATAGCATCCGTCGCTGCTTCTCCCTGCCCAGTGATGCGATGTTGTCAGTCCATTTCTTTAGGTCGCCAATCTTTCTTTCGTAAGCCCTTCTCATCAGTATTATGAACATATCGAGAAAGAACTTATTTTCGCTGCCTGCATCAAGCTCTTCTAGTGCTTTTGTCCAACTGCCGTTGCTCAGTCTGGCTATTCTCATAGCAGTCTCCGCCTCAATGCCTCGCAGTTGTTGCAGGCTGTTGCTCAGTGCTTCAGTGTCTATTCGGGGAATATCTATGCGCTGAGTTCGGCTGCGAATGGTTTCAAGCAGTTTCTCTGGTTCTTCTGAAACCATCACGAATACAGTCTGCTGTGGTGGTTCTTCCAGAATCTTCAGCAACTTGTTGGCGCTTGTCAGGTTCATTCGTTCAGGCATCCATATTATTGAAACCTTATAGCCTCCCTGACTTGATTTCAGCGATAGTTTCTTCGATAGTTCATCGCTTTCAGCACCAGTTATAATGGCCTGTTGGTTTTCGGCATTCATCGCCTCCATCCAGTCGTTAATGGTGAAGTATGCACCGCTTGAGATTAGTTCGTGCCATTGGCTTGCAAAGTCTGAACTCACAGGTTGATGTTCCGACGACATGCTTTTCAGCTTTATCGTAGGATAGGTGAAATGCAAGTCTGGGTGCTCCCATTTTCTCAGCATTGCAATTTGTCTTGCTTCATGTTCCGACAACTCGCTTCCTTCACAGTCTTTCTCACCGAGAAGATAAGAAGCAAAAGCCATAGCCAGTGCCAGTTTTCCGCATCCCTGCGGTCCGCAAAGAAGAAGAGCGTTAGGCACGCGGTTCTCATCTACAAGTGTACGTAGACGTTCCTTTGCCTTCTGCTGTCCTATTACTTCACTGAATTTCATGCTGTCTGCTTACTTCTTTTGTTTGCCAGTTTAAACTGTTACAGTCTGCAAAGTTACGAAAAATTGAGTGCAAGACAAAAGAATTTCATTTCTTTTTTATGCTAAAAGATTTGTTCTTAACTCTTTGCAAAGGGTAAAGACCTATCTCAGAATTTTCTTTATTTGCTTTTCCGTAGCGTCTGGGAGCAGGCGCATGAGGTGTTCTGTCATGCGCAGGTATGATTCTTCTGGCGTGTGGTGGCAAAGGCTGGCATCCTTTCCGAGCAGGAGTTCTGGAGTTGTAAGCAGCGACCATCCGAAACCGTATTCATGCCCATGCTTGTCCGTAGGGTAGACAAAATTTTCTGTAACAATGTAGCATGCCATTTGCAAACGCTTGATGTATGCATCAAACTTTCCTCTCATCTTCGGACCAGTGAAACCGCAGGCTGCACGCAGTTCTCGCGTAATCATGCTGCCGTTCTCGCGCAATGTCATCAATATGGCTTCCTCTATAGTTCCCTCCTCAGGTCTTGGGCTTTGGCTGCGCCGCCAGTTGTAGAAATCGGGCCACCACTCGCGGCTTACGAATCCTGCTTTGCCTGAGAAGAACTTGCCATATACACAATTTCCTTCTGTAACAACAGGACCTTTCCATTGCCATAGCGGCCACTCCCACGAACCGTCAGGGAACTCTGTGAAGCGGCACTCCTCAGCCATCATACTTTCTGCGCAGAATCCTTCTATGCCACTTTCCAGCAGAGGGAGAAATCCCACTTGCTGAATACACTCAATCAGTTCTGGGCAGGAATGAATCTCGTAGCGTTGCTCTTTTTCTTGGTTTCTAAGGAAATAATCTGCAAATGCGCTCATGTTGTTTTCTATATTGTTAAGTTTAATTTTTTGTTTTTATGAAGTTATTTTAAATATTAAAAGTAATCTTAACTTACGAATAGTAATATTTATATTTATGAGTGTTGCCAATAGTCTAACAACCTGCCATAGTCATTCCACTCGCCGAACATGCGGTTTGCTTTTGTCTCTTTTATAAGATGTGCCAAAGCTTTGCTGTAAGTCTCTGGTGCACGTTTCTTATAGAATGCCACGTTGTAAGCACGAATGCGCTGATAGAGTGGTGGAAATGTACGGAATTTTGTCCATACACGAGCAGCCTTCAAAGCCGACTCTATATCCTTGTCCATCCTAAAACTGCGTACTCCCATCGGTGGTAGCACTTGTCGTCCAGCATCAGTCATTAGTCCCAAGTGTTCCAGTCTGCGAACACGTTCTTTGTTCAACTCCGTCCATGGGCTTACTTTCCTTCTCGGCGAGAAACGCTGCATCATCTTCCCATTGATTTCCCTGTAGTGACTGTCAATCCACCCGAAGCAAAGAGCCTCTTCAACGGCATCGAGATACCAGAGCTGTTCATTGTCAGTCGGTCGCCCTCGTCTTACAGCCACCCAGCATTCTCTTGCTGTCCAGCAGTTAGTCTCAAGCCACTGGCGAAACTCACAACGTTTAGTTATATTCAGAATGTTTTGATATTCCATGAAATGCCGAGTCAATTAATGTATTCCAATTGCAAATTTACAAAAATATTGGAAACTGAAATCCACATATTGATAAAAAAACTAATCTTGCTTTACTTAATATCTGAAATTATACGCATGCAGAAGTATGATAAACTTGACAAAACGAGAAAAAGCGTGTAATGTTTCTTCATAAAAGTTGAAACAATTATCAATTTAAAAGTCTTCCCTTTGTCTGGGTCCACAATGTTTCTGGGATAAAAACTCAATAAGTGATGAGCTCAAGAACAGGTACAATTCTTAGATATAGAGGCGGTTGTGGTTAAAAAAGTCTTAATATGACTCAGAAAGTTTTGCTGTTTAGAAAAATAATAGTAATTTTGCATCGAATAAACTGAATTGTAAATGAAAAGCAAGTCAATAGCACACATAATTGTTTTTCGCAAGTTTATAAATATTAAAGAGCGCGACGAATTCGTTCTGTAATATTGTTTTTCGGAATATGACGGCAGCAGAGTTATACGTTTTTGAGTTGCCTTCATGTTAGTAAAGTGTGTTTTTCCTGAACTGTTTTTTTCTGAATAAACCCTGAAACCTCTCTGACAAAGGAAGGCTATAAAGGAAATTATAATAAAAACATCATTTATAAATCTTTTAAAAAATTATCATTAAAGCTATGGAAATACCTTTTGCAGAAGCGTGGAAAATCAAAATGGTTGAACCGCTGCGTAAGAGCACACGCGAGGAGCGTGAACAATGGTTGAAAGAAGCTCACTACAACGTATTCATGTTGAAGGCTGAGCAGGTTTACATCGACTGTCTGACCGACTCTGGTACAGGTGCAATGTCTGACCGTCAGTGGTCTGCAATGATGCTTGGTGACGAGAGCTATGCTGGTGCTACATCTTTCTATAAGTTCGAGGAAGTTGTTCAGCGCATCTTCGGTTTCAAGTATGTCATCCCTACTCATCAGGGTCGTGCTGCTGAGAACGTACTCTTCTCTTATCTTGTTAAGGAAGGTATGGTTGTTCCTGGCAACGCTCACTTCGACACAACAAAGGGACACATCGAGTATCGCAAGGCTAAGGCTATCGACGTAACAATCGACGAGGCTAAGGACACACAGCTCGAAATTCCTTTCAAGGGTAATGTTTCTCTCGAAAAGCTTGAGAAGGTACTCGTTGAAAACAAGGGCAACGTTCCTTTCATGGTACTTACTGTTACTAACAATACTGTTGGTGGACAGCCTGTTTCTATGAAGAACATCCGCGAAACTTGCGAGCTATGTCACAAGTATGGTGTGCCTGTAGTTATGGACTCTGCTCGTTTTGCTGAGAACTCTTACTTCATCAAGACTCGCGAGGAAGGCTATGCTGACAAGTCAATCAAGGAGATTGCAAAGGAAATGTACAGCTATGTTGACGCTATGACAATGTCTGCTAAGAAAGACGGACTTGTTAACATGGGTGGTTTCATCGCTACAAACAACAAGGAATGGTATGAAGGTGCAAAGCAGTTCTGTATTCCTTTCGAAGGCTTCCTCACATACGGTGGCCTGAATGGTCGTGACCTTAACGCTCTTGCTGTTGGTCTCGATGAGAATACAGAGTTCGATATGCTTGAGACTCGTATCCATCAGGTTCAGTATCTTGCTAAGAAACTTGACGAATACGGAATTCCTTACCAACGTCCCGTTGGTGGCCATGCTCTCTTCATCGATGCTGACAAGGTGCTCTGCAATGTTCCTAAGGAAGAGTTCCCTGCACAGACACTGACTTGCGAGTTGTATCTTGAGGCTGGTATACGTGGTTGCGAGATTGGTTATATCCTCGCTGACCGTGACCCAGTGACACGCGAGAACCGCTTTGGTGGTCTTGACCTCCTCCGTCTGTGCATCGCTCGTCGTGTTTATACAGACAACCACATGGATGTTATCGCTGCTGCACTGAAGAACGTTTACGATCGTCGTAACGAAATCACTCGTGGTGTTGCCATCGAATGGGAAGCTCCATTGATGCGTCACTTCACGGTTCAGCTGAAGCGTCTTGGTTAATCCACTGCGATTTAGAAACGAAAAAACGTCGGAGCAATGACTGTTCCGACGTTTTTTTTATGTATATGCCTGACGCCTCACGCCTTTGTCTTCCTTATGCGTACGCTGTAGTAGGTAATCACGGCAAACATAGCCGCTACCAGACACCACATGGCTATGGTGTATACATACGAATTGCAGACAATCATCAGCACGATGTCTACAAACAGTAGAGCAATGATGATGCAGATAATGCGCAACATCCTTATAGCCATAGCGATATGCACAGGCTTCGTAACCTTCACGGGCAGGTTGATGAAGCGCGGATGGTAAGCCGATGCAATCAAAAGGGCAGTAGTCAGTGTGCCAACGATGCCGAGAATCCACAGCGTATGTTTGCTCCCAAAGTTGTCGGCATTGCCCGTCAGGTCGAAATGTGTGGGTATCCGGTTGGGCAAGTCCTTGAAGTAGTAGGCAATGAGAGCCCACATCACGATGACTATCAATGCTGCAACAACCTCAAATATAGTGCCTTCCTTTGTTCGGTAAACACGCACGTTGCGTAAGTCTTTGTTGCCTTTCATTCTTAATGTGTCGAAAATGTCTTCAATGTTAATCATATTTGTATCCCTTTAATCTTTATTTCTTGTCAGATATATATTTTTTTCTCATTTTGTACATGAAATATGCAATGACAACAACAAAAATGCAAAAATAGCCTGGAAAAATGTATATCGTATAGTCTCCCTCAAATGGGTCAATGTCTATATAGTATGTCAAAACAAGCATTATAGGTCCTAATAAAGACAGAAATATAGCCGTACTTCTATTAAGACGTGTGTATGCTAAAAGATTTTCTTTGGTTATGTGTTTTAATGGTACAGGCAGCCTTTTAGTGAAATATGGCTTAACCAAAAATATTAGGCATCCAATTGTTATTGTTGTTTCCTTTATCCATATATCTTTTATTATAGTGAATTCAAAACCTAAATTCAAATACTCCACGCTCGCAGCATATGGATTTTCTTGGAAAAACGCTATTTTGATAATCATTAACCATGTCAATAAAATGACAAGTCCTGTGATTAGCTCAAAGATGGTGCTCTCCTTAGTACGCTTTATCCTGACAGGAGTGTCAGAGTTGTTTTTGTTATGTGTAAATAGAGTTATTATAATGCTAAAAAAGTCCATAATTTATTTTTCTTTTATTCTTCTTTTTCTTCGACATCAGTTTTAGTTTTCTTTTTCGGCTTTGGCAGTCGTCCGCTTTTGCGCAGTGCCTCGTTGATAATCCACTGCAGCTGCCCGTTTGTCGACCTGAATTCGTCGGCAGCCCATGCTTCTATGGCAGCCATTGTGTCTTGGTCAACGCGTAATATGAAGTTCTTTGTCTTTTTCATCTACAGTGTTTTTTTTTTGAGTTTCGAGTTGCCAGTCTTGAATTATTTGTTATTTTTTGCCCGATTAAGGGGAACTGTGAATAGCCAAATAACTTTAAAAAACTCAAAACTGACAACTTGAAACTGATTTAATGATTAAGCGTTCCTGTGTTTACTACAGGTTGAGCATTGTCGTCGCCACAGAGAACAACGAGCAGATTGCTTACCATTGCAGCTTTCTTGTCGTCGTCTAATTCAACAATTTCCTCGTCAGAAAGTTTGTCGAGAGCCATTTTCACCATACTTACAGCACCTTCCACTATCTTCTCGCGGGCTGTGATTATGGCTGTTGCCTGCTGGCGGCGAAGCATTACTGCTGCAATTTCTGGTGCATAAGCAAGATAGTTGATGCGGGCTTCTACAATTTCGATGCCAGCCATCAGCAGGCGTTCTTGCAGTTTAGCCTCCAACTCGCGGTTAATCTCATCGCCACCGCTACGAAGCGTTATCTCATCCGACTTCAAGTCGGTCTCGTCGTAGGCATATTGGCTTGCCACCTGGCGCAGAGCCGAGTCGCCCTGAATCTTCACGAAGTTCTCAAAAGCCGACATCAGTCCAGAAGTGCTTGCGCCAATGATTACTTCTTCTTTTCCTGCAACATTAGTCTTGGCTATAGTCTGCGAGTCTATTTCAAATATAGCCTTATAGGTGTCCTTCAGTTTCCATACTATAACCATTCCAATCATTACAGGATTACCGGTCTTGTCGTTCACCTTGATAGGAGCAGCATCGAGGTTGCGGGCACGCAGAGTAAGTTTCTTAGTGCTCATCAGAGGATTTATCCAGTAGTAGCCAGTGCGCTTAAAGGTTCCCTTATAGTTTCCGAAGAAAGTTATCACGCGTGCCTCTCCAGGTTCAAGCATGATGAAACCGCACCAGATAAAAACAGAGAGTATGATTCCGATGATGCCATAAATGAACCAAAGATTCTCATAAATGATACTCAGCACTATTGCTGCAATACTTGCAAGTGTAATTAAAATGTTCAGAATCAACATCAAGAATCCGTTGACTGTCATTCCCTTGAATATAAATTCTTTTGTTTCCATAGTTGAATTGTTTAAATAATTGATATCATTTTGATATCGCAAAGATATATGTTTTGTGTGAAGCTTGCAAGTAATTCCATTTCGATTTAATATTATTTAACTGAAAAGGAATTTGGAATTTGCTTTGTATGTTCTTCGTTTTTGTTGTGTTTAATGCTTTAATAATTATGTATTTGTTTTTTTAAAGGCATGAGTTCGAAGGTTTAAGTCAGAATGTCTAATTAAGTTTCTCATAATCTTACTATAATGTTTTCTGAGAGATATTGATGAAAATAATAAGAAAAAGTTGTAAATTGCGTGCAATATTTCAAGACTTCAGCGTTATATAATTAGAAACATTTAATAATTTAAGCATTTTATATCATGAGGAAAATATATATAATAGGTATATTACTTGCAATGTTTACACTCCAGTCGTGCACACTTGAAGATGACAATGAGTTCAATGTTTATAATAAGATTCAAGATATCAACGCGTCTTTTGCAGGTAAGTGGAACTTCTATAATGGAGCCTACGAAGGCGAGGAAAACGACACAATAAACATTGTTACATTTGCGAGTGGCAAGGGAGGAATTATATTGTCGGAGTCGTTGGCGAGAAACCTCTTCTATCTTGCATACGGAAAAGATGGCGACTTGCAACTGGAGTATGTGAATGATAGTAAGCAAATTGTCATTCCTTGTGATTTATATGGATATAATTCCACCCAGATGGTTTACCAGATGAAGGAGATGTACTATAATTTTGAAGCAACTTGCAAATATAAGCAGACAGGACAGCGCTTGAAACTTCACTTCAGTTGCATCTTAGACGACAAATCCAATTACGTCCTGATGGGGGGAACCGATAAACTTATCTTAACCATTAGTGTAAGTAAAATAAACAGCAGAGTTGAATCATTAAACGGAAATACGCAATATCAGAATACAGGAAACGGTATGAGGCTCGTTTTCACATCTGAAAAGACATTCTTAAACTTAAAAACTGGTTTTGACGACTGAGGAATCGCTTATAGAGTCGCTGAAACGGCATGAACGCGGTGCGCAACGCTTGTTCTATGACCGTTCCGTAAGATATGCTACTGCTGTTGCAATGCGCTATGTCGCAGACAATGAGGCTGTTCGTGATATCTTGCAAGACTGCTATGTGAAGATTTTCATGCAGTTCGACAGGTTTGAATATCGTGGCGAAAAATCTCTGAAAAGGTGGGTTAGCCGCATTGTTTCCAACGAGTGCATAACCTATTTGCGCACAGCAGGCAGGCTTAATTTTACTCATGACATGCCCGATGTGGCAGAAGAAGCGGAGACAGACATAGAACGTGTGCCGCGAGATGTGCTATACGAAATGATACGGAAATTGCCTACGGGCTATAGGACTGTGCTCAACCTATACGTGTTTGACCAGATGGACCACAAGCAGATTGGCGATAAACTCGGAATATCGCGCTACACTTCTGCCTCACAATATCTGAGGGCTAAGATTCTCCTTTCAAAAATGATAAAGAAATACAAACAACAGCATGAAACAGAATAACGACAAATGGGAACAACAACTTCGCAATCGGCTTTCCAACTACGAGGTTGTGCCGCCAGACGACTTGTGGGCTGACATTGAGAAAAAACTCGATGATGAGCCTGCACATCGCCGTTCTGTTGTTTTCACCAAGTGGATCAGTTGGGCTGCGGCAGCCTGTCTGCTGCTTGTTGCTGGGGGAGGGTGGCTCTTGTTTGATAATTTCTCTCAGAAAGATAGCACGAGCGGAAAACCTCTTGTCGCAGAGCGAATGTCTGACGATAGGCAAAAGACTGAACCGGATGCTGATAATAGTATTTCTGAGCTCGACGGACTGCCCTCTGAAAACAATAGTCTGCTGGCAAGTAATAATAAAGGTAGGACTGTAGCATTGCCTGTTTCCTCATTTGTCAGTGAGGCTTATGCACAAGAAAATGAAAATGTTGCCATTCCTTCGGTTTATTCTGAAAACGAAAATTCCAATGTTTCTGAAGAGAATAAGGCAATAGAAGAGTCAGCAATCAATTATACAGAACTGGCAGAAAAACAATCAAAAGATAAGTCGGATGACGAAAAACGCCATAGCGACAAGGCAGAAGATGCAGATAAACTCATGCAGGCAACCGAAGAAGAGTGGCTCATGACAGTAGGCTATGGGCAGCAGAAAGAATTTACCGTAGGTATGTCGGCAAGTTCAGGACTTATTGCCATGAAAAACACTAATCCGCTTGTGCTTGTTGTCCCACGAGGCATGCCGATAGGCAACAATAACAGTAATGGTGGCTATTACATAAAGCAGGCGGCTCAAATCTATTCTCCTGACTTCAAGGAACGCTATAAGCACTATCAGCCTGTCAGTTTCGGACTGTCCGTAGGCTATCCTATCAGCAGCCGACTGAGCATTAACACAGGTCTGGTCTACACATTGCTGACAGCCGACTATACATCGGAGTCGCCTAACAACTCAGTAGACGGAAAGCAGACTCGCCACTATATTGGCATTCCGCTCAATCTCTCTTGGCTGGCATGGAACTATGGCAGATGGTCGGTCTATGCTACAGCTGGAGGTCAGACTGACTATAATGTATCGTCGAAGTTTAAGATTGCAGGAACAAATGCAAAGATTGGCAGAGATAATATGCAATGGTCCTTAGGTCTCGGAGCTGGCCTGGAGTATAGACCGGCGTCGTGGGGTGCTGTCTATGTTGAGCCGGGTGCACGCTACTACATAGACAACCGAAGCAATGCCAATACTATTTTCAAGGAAAAACAATTCAACTATTCTGTGCAGCTTGGTTTCAGATTACTATTGAAATAAACATCTTTTTGAATCATAGCTATTCCTTATCAAGATTAGCTTTAACCTTAACTTTAACCTTAACGTTAACGATAACGGGAACAAGAACTTTAACGATAACGGGAACTTTAACCTTAACGTTAAACAAATCTGTGTGAAATTAATCTTGGATGATTAAGGATGAAAGAATAAGGATTAAAGTCCCCGCTAAGGTAACTAATGACAACGATACTAATTCTAAATTCTTTGGGAAATCAACATGTTACCTATAAGGTAAGCAAAAACAGGTAACACTTTGGAAACGAGAGGACTTACATATTCCTACACGTTTTACACAAATCCAAAGAACGTTCATCTTGTGTGTAAAGGTACAAAACGAATATGACATGACCAAATCTTATTTGTTAATTCTGGTTTGTTAATTGGATTCCATTTGTTAATCCGACATCTGTCTAAAGCTCCATTTTACGCTACTATTATCATTTCTTGTTTGTGAATTTCGTTTGTTTGATTTGTTAATCCGACTTTGCCATTACCCAATATTTTCTATCAATGATTTTAATGATACCCTTCTTCTTAAGCGAAGATAGAAGATTGGTGACCTTGTCAAACTTCTGTTGCTTGGAAAGCGTTTCTGGCAGTTTATTTTCCAATAATGCAGTTAATTCCTGACGAGTGGCTTTTCCAAAATTGGTAATATAGTCAATGATGAGCTTTTTGAAATAATCATCATCAAAACTCTTGTTTTTGATATAAGATGTCTTTAATCCCACATGTTTAGATTGCTTAACAACAGAGAAGGCCAAATAAACATTAGGCTTTCTGCCTTCCACATATTTCTTTCTCCTAAGATATGCAAGGGAGTCTTCTGAAACATGCTCATGCTTTTGTACTTTATCTAATAAGATAATATCAGCCAAAGTCAAATTGGGATTGTTGACCAGTATTTTGGCAAAGTTCTCGTCCAACACTCTTCCCTCTATCTCACAAATTACTGTCTGGCCACCTAAATCATACTTTGGCATTGGAAAGAAACGCTTCTTTTGTTGCATATAGAGTTTGCGAATACCACCGCCCTCTGTCTCCACCATTTTCACGTTACGCATGGCTTCCACCAAAAACTTGTTGTGGTATCTTGATTCAGGAAAATCATTCTCAACCACAGACTCAACGGACAATGGCAGGAATGTACCATAATTCTTAAAACGCATACGTTCATCTTCATATTCTACTACCTCTATTCTCGCAGACAGGCTATAATCTTGATGTGCAATGGCATTACATAAAGGCTCTCTAATGGTGAAGACATCGTAGCGTAATAAGGTGTCAGGGAACATGTTTCCCTCTATCGTATAAGTGTATGTGGCATTTTTTTATTTTCCCTGCAACCTCATCTACTGCGAGTATCATTGGAATAGAGAATATACCAAACTCTTCATTCTCGTCTGTCCCATTCTTTTTGCGCATCCATATGATTTTGCAAACGGCAGGCGAAAGGAAATGCTAACTTTCCTCTCTGCCTAAGAGAATGATTGTTGAATTTGTAATTTGTCCTTTTATCGTAAGTTTCGCTTTGTTCAAGAATGTTGCATCGTCCCACGCTTTTATTTCTGTTTCTCTTTCAGGATGTAAT
>JAGAGD010000076.1 GCA_017627765.1 Prevotella sp.
AAAGTTGACGAACTTTGTGTACAAGTTGCACATAACAAGATAGTATAACTTAAAGATTGGACACTCTAAGTTACTAAAAATCTTTGATTTGTGCAACTTTTGGATATACATTCTTTACGCTATTTAATTCCGCCAACGGGTTAAAATATTTTTTCAGAACCGACAAAGATTTTGTAAATTAATTAGAATAAAATCTTTCATTTTACTCTTTTCTCCTGCTTTTGAGTAACAATTAGCTGAAATTGATGGGCATTTATTCAAATGTGTGATGGGTTATGAGCACTTGAGTGATGCTAAATGACTTGACTTAAAAACTAATAAACCAGAAAACTAATTTTTTACTTTTTACTTTTATACCTCTTTTAAAATTATTATATTTGCACCCAAAAGACAAAAACAAAAGCACTGACAACCGAAATGCTTGTGCACTCTAATCTGACAAGGAATTACTGCTGCACTCGGTTTCGGATATTATTATGAACAGAAATTATGACGTAATCGTTGTTGGAGCAGGACACGCTGGATGTGAAGCGGCTGCGGCTGCGGCTAACGTGGGCGCAAAGACACTGCTGATGACAATGGACATGAACAGAATTGCTCAAATGAGCTGCAATCCTGCCGTTGGTGGTATAGCTAAAGGTCAGATAGTCAGAGAGATAGATGCTCTTGGCGGACAGATGGGACTTGTAACAGACAAGACTGCAATACAGTTTCGAATGCTGAACCGATCTAAAGGACCTGCGGTGTGGAGTCCGCGTGCACAATGCGACAGAGAGAAGTTTATCTGGGCATGGCGCGAAGTGCTCGACCATACTGACAACCTCGACATCTGGCAAGACCAGGCTGACGAACTAATTGTGGAGAACGGAGAGGCTGTAGGCGTGAAAACCATCTGGGGAATGGAGTTCAGAGCAAAGAGCATAGTGGTGACTGCTGGAACATTCCTGAACGGACTGATGCACGTTGGCAGAAAGAAGATTGAAGGTGGAAGAATGGCAGAGCCTGCCGTTCACAACTTTGCTGAAAGCATAACCCGACACGGCATACGCTCAGACCGAATGAAGACTGGAACACCCGTGAGAATTGACAGCCGAAGCATACACTTTGACGAGATGGAAAGGCAAGACGGAGAACAAGACTATCACCAGTTCAGCTTCATTGGTCCGCACAGGCAACTGAAACAACTTCCTTGCTGGATGTGCTACACCAATGCCGATGTTCATAAACGCTTGCGCGACGGACTGGACGAGTCGCCTCTATACAACGGACAGATTAAGAGCATCGGACCAAGATACTGCCCTTCAATAGAGACAAAACTTGTTACCTTTCCTGACCGCGACCAGCATCTGCTCTTCCTCGAGCCTGAAGGAGAGACAACTAACGAGATGTATCTGAACGGTTTTTCTTCGAGCATGCCGACGGAGATTCAGCTCGAAGCATTGAGGATGATTCCTGCCTTCCGCGACCTGAAGGCCTACCGCCCTGGCTATGCTATAGAATATGACTTCTTTGACCCTACACAACTATTCCACTCACTGGAGTCGAAGGTTATAAAGGGACTGTATCTGGCTGGACAGGTAAATGGCACTACGGGCTATGAGGAGGCAGCAGGACAGGGACTTGTGGCAGGACTGAATGCTGCAAGAAGATGCTCTGGCAACGAGCCTTTTGTCATGCACCGCGACGAAAGCTATATAGGTGTATTGATTGACGACTTAGTGACGAAGGGTGTTGACGAACCTTACCGCATGTTTACATCGAGAGCCGAATACAGAATATTGCTGCGACAGGATGATGCTGACGCGCGTCTGACCGAAAAAGCATTCGAATTGGGACTCGCAACAACTGAAAGAATGAAGATTTGGAAGGCAAAACGTGATGCTATTGAGACCATAATAAACCACTGCAACTCTACAAGCGTGAAGCCAAGCGAGGTGAACAGTTGGCTGGAGGCTCATGGCACTACCCCACTCCATATTGGAGCAAAACTGTCTGAACTGCTTGCACGCCCGCAAATCAACTTGAAACAACTCTGCGAGATTAGTCCATCGCTGCAACAGATTATAGACTCTCTGCAAGAAAGAAAAGAGGAAATAAGCGAGGCTGCTGAGATAAAAATGAAATACAAAGGCTACATAGAGCGTGAACGACTGTTTGCAGAAAAGATGCTACGTCTGGAAAACGTAAAGATAAGAGGCCACTTCAAATATGAGGAAATGAATCAGATCTCAACCGAAGCCAGACAGAAGTTGGCTAAGATAGACCCTGAAACTCTGGCTCAAGCAAGCCGAATCCCAGGAGTATCACCAAGCGACATCAATGCTTTGCTTGTTCTTTCAGGCAGATAAACGTAACGTTTCACATGAAACATATACATCCACAAAGAGCTTAAACAAAGAAATTCTATTAAGATATAACTATATATAATAAGTAAAAAGATAACTAAAATAAACAAACAAGAACCAAATGAACAACAAGAAACTAATGGAGAATCTTCGTTGCATACCAGATTTTCCACAAAAGGGAATTAACTTTCGCGATGTAACTACTCTCTTCAAGAATGCAGAATGTCTGAAGATCATGGAGGATGAGCTTTACGAACTTTACAAAGACAAGGGCATCACTAAGATTGTTGGCATCGAAAGCAGAGGATTTGTTATGGCATCAGCGCTCGCTGTAAGACTGGGTGCTGGAGTTGTTCTATGCAGAAAACCAGGAAAACTCCCTGCAGCTACAGTACAGGAAAGTTATACTAAAGAGTATGGCACTGACACAATAGAGATTCATGAGGATGCTATCGACGAAAACGATGTGGTGCTTCTCCACGATGATTTGCTCGCAACTGGCGGCACAATGAGAGCAGCCTACAATCTTGTTCAAAAGTTCTCGCCAAAGAAGACATACGTTAACTTTATCATAGAAATAACTGATGAGGGTCTGCATGGCAGGGACATATTTGAAAAGGATACAGAAATTACAACTCTCATCAGAGTATAAGAAGAACTAAACGAAGAAAGATATTCGGATGAACGGAAAGTAATTGCTAATTGTTTCAGCAGAAGATTCGACACAAATTGTAACAAGCGCCATAATGTTTCACATGAAACATAACTTTTGAAAACCATTGTATACAAAGTGGTTAGAACGATGAATCGGAAAGAAAATGAAGAACTAAAAGAACGATTGCGTAACATTGTTCTTAACATGCCCGAACAACCTGGCAGTTATCAATACTGGGATGAGTCGGGAGAAATAATCTATGTAGGTAAGGCAAAGAACCTGAAGCGTAGAGTCTCTTCATACTTCCATAAAGAAGTTGACCGATTCAAGACTAAAGTGCTTGTTAGCAAGATTCACAATATAACGTACACAGTTGTTAACAGCGAAGAAGATGCGCTTCTACTGGAAAATTCGCTGATAAAGAAATACAAGCCGCGATATAATGTATTGCTTAAAGACGGAAAGACTTATCCATCTATTTGCATAACAAATGAGCCTTTTCCTCGCATTTTTAAAACTCGTACAATCAACAAGAAGTGGGGTTCATACTTTGGACCCTATTCTCACATTAGTACAATGTACGGACTACTGGAACTTATAAACAAGCTTTACAAACCCCGTACGTGCAGGTTGCAACTTACAGAAGAAGATATAAGAAAAGGAAAGTTTAAACCCTGTCTTGAGTATCATATAAAAAAATGCGACGGTCCATGCATAGGTAAGATTTCAAGAGACGAGTATTGTGAGCGCATACAACAAGCAAGAGAGATTCTGAAGGGTAATACACGCGACATTTCGCGCCAATTATTCGAAGAAATGCAGGCAAAAGCAGCAGAGCTAAACTTTGAAGAAGCTGAAATACTGAAACAACGCTATCTCCTACTCAACAGTTACTGCGCAAAGAGCGAGGTTGTCTCGCAAACAATTAACAATATTGATGTTTTCTCAGTAACCTTAGACGAAAACTCCAATTATGCTTTCATAAACTATCTGCACGTTACAAAGGGAACGATAAACCAAGCTTTTACATTTGAATATAAAAGGAAACTTGATGAGAGCGAAGCAGAACTGCTTTCGCTTGCAATCCCAGAAATAAGACAACGCTTTAAGAGTCAGGCAAAAGAAGTTATCATCCCAGTAGAAATGGAGTGGCAGATGGAAGGTATCAACTTTATCGTTCCTAAAAAAGGCGACAAGAAACACTTGCTTGAGCTTTCGCAGATGAACGGCAGGCAATATCGGTTAGACCGTCTGAAACAGGCAGAAAAGCTAAATCCAGAGCAACGACAGACACGACTAATGAAAGAGTTGCAGAATGCTTTGAAACTT
Organism: Prevotella sp.; assembly: GCA_017627765.1. Classification (GTDB taxonomy): domain Bacteria; phylum Bacteroidota; class Bacteroidia; order Bacteroidales; family Bacteroidaceae; genus Prevotella. Next base: position 4,330 of record JAGAGD010000076.1, read on the forward strand.
AATAAACTACCCATTCACATTGAATGTTTTGATAATTCTAACATTTCGGGTACGGATGCGGTTGCAGGATGCGTAGTGTTTAAGAACCTAAAGCCATCTAAAAAAGACTATAGAAAATATAATATCAAAACTGTAGTAGGTCCTGACGATTATGCATCGATGAAAGAGGTTGTCAGGCGCAGATACAGCAGGATGATAGAAGAGGAGCAACCCCTACCCGACCTTATTATAACCGATGGCGGCAGAGGACAAATGGAGGTTGTAAGAAGCGTTGTTGAAGACGAATTGCACATTAATATTCCTATTGCAGGACTAGCAAAAGACAACCGACACAGAACTAATGAGCTTTTGTTTGGTTTTCCACCGCAAGTTGTTGGCATGAAGGCAGATAGCGAACTTTTCCATGTACTGACCCGCATACAAGATGAGGTACACCGCTACGCTATAACTTTCCACCGCGATAAACGTTCAAAACATGCACTGCATAGCATGCTTGACGACATTCAAGGTATTGGAACAAAGACAAAAGACGCTCTACTAATGAAGTGGAAGACTGTAAAGAAGTTGCAATCTGCTGATTTAGAAGAACTTACAAACATCATAGGCAAGCACAAAGCAAAACTTGTTTACGAGTATTTACACAATGAAAATAACATGAGTGAGGAAGAAAGTAAACAGAAATAAAATGATGATAAGGAGGAAAATAAACTAACATTATCTATACTTTAGATACTAAAGCATAAATATTGCAAAGAGAATATACACTTAACAAAATAAAATTACTATATTTGCAGAATGAGAGTTGTTGTACAACGGGTTCGTCACGCTTCAGTAACGATTGACGGAACACTGAAGAGTAAGATTTCAAACGGTCTACTCATACTTTTAGGAGTAGGACTTGACGATACTAAAGAAGATGCTGACTGGCTAATAAAAAAATGTATTAACCTGCGCGTTTTCGACGATTCAAACGGTGTAATGAACTGCTCTGTATTGGATGTTAATGGCGAAATAATGGTTGTGTCACAGTTTACCTTGATGGCATCTTACAAGAAAGGAAACAGACCAAGCTATATACACGCTGCCCCACCCGACCATTCCGTTCCTCTATATGAGTATTTCTGCGAGAAAATATCCGATGAATTGGGCAAAAAAGTAGCAACTGGAGAGTTTGGAGCAGACATGAAAGTAGAACTCCTAAACGATGGTCCTGTAACGATTTGCATGGATACGAAGAACAAAGAGTAATGCGCATATTTATCAGACGATAAGAAATATAAACGATGAGCAATAAGGAAAAGAGAAAAATGCTAGTGACAGATTTGAAGACACAAGCGGATTTATATTTCTCTTTTTATATATAGCAAGTAGAGGCGGTGGCAATTTTGATCTATTAGATATATCTACATTATAATATTAGGAGAAATAATTTATAAATTTGCCAATTTCAAGAAATACAAAGGTAAGAATATCACACTTGTAGTAACTGTAACATATATAGTTTTCATATTTACAACAATTGGAATAGTAAAACAATTAATGCAATGACAATAAAAGAAGCACAACAAGCTGTAGACCAATGGATTAAGACATACGGTGTGCGCTATTTCTCAGAACTGACTAACATGGCCTGCCTTACTGAAGAAGTTGGTGAACTGGCAAGAGTAATTGCCAGGAAATACGGCGATCAGAGTTTTAAGGAAGGCGAAAAAGAAAACCTCTCAGAAGAGATGGCAGACGTTCTTTGGGTGCTCATCTGCCTTGCTAACCAAACTGGTGTTGACCTTGACGAAGCACTTCAAAGGTCAATAGACAAGAAAACAAAGCGCGACTGCTTGCGACACATTGCAAATGAAAAACTAAAAGCCTGACAGAAAGCAACTTAAGCAGAATAGAATAAGTAAATTATAATATTAACTCTAACAAGAAAGGAGACCATTAGATATGGCAGAAAACAAATGCAACTGCGGTCATCATCACGAGCATGACCATCAAAAGCAGATGAGTAAGTATGAAGAAGCACTTAGCAAATACAACTGTGAACTCGATGACAACGAAGTTCGCGAAGCCGTGAAACGTATTATTGCAGAGCGAGTTGCAGAAAACGACACACCAGAAGTGAAGCGTTTTCTGATGGGTTCTATCGAACTTACAACACTGAAGACAACAGATTCAGAAGAAAGTGTAATGGCATTTACAGAGCGTGTGAACAAGTATGATGAGGAATACGTTGACCTCCCACATCTTGCAACAATCTGTGTATATCCATGCTTCGCTAAAACCGTTAGCGAAACACTTGAAGTTGAAGGCGTTGAGGTTGCCTGTGTTTCAGGCAGTTTCCCATCGTCACAAGCAGCTATAGAAGTGAAAATAGCCGAAACTGCACTTGCACTGAAAGACGGAGCAACCGAAATAGACATCGTAATGCCTGTTGGTAAGTTCCTCTCTGGCGACTATGAAGGAGTTTGCGACGACATCAATGAACTGAAACAAGTATGTGGTGATCGCGCAATGAAGGTAATTTTGGAAACAGGCTGTCTGAAAACCGCTTCAAATATTAAGCGTGCCTCTCTCCTATCAATGTATGCTGGTGCAGACTATATAAAGACTTCTACTGGTAAACTTGAACCCGCTGCTACTCCAGAAGCAGCCTACGTGATGTGCCAAGCAATCAAGGAATACTATGACGAGACTGGTATCCAGATTGGTTTCAAACCTGCAGGAGGTCTCAATTCAGTGATGGATGCACTCATCTACTATACTATCGTTAAAGAAGTGTTGGGTGAAAAGTGGCTGACTAACAAGTGGTTCCGCTTAGGTACAAGCCGTCTTGCCAACCTATTGCTAAGCGAAATAGTTGGCAAAGAAATTAAATTCTTCTAAAAAGGTTGTAGTAAAATAATTATTAACCACTAATAGAAAAAAATAGTTTGTAAGATTTTTTACAAACTATTTTTTTATTTCCCAATTTGGGAGACTTATTAAAAAATCAGTATTACTTATTTTTTGCGCTGAATAACAAAGTCAAGATATGTGCGGAGAGAAGTAGCAATTTCCTCATTTTTCACGGTTTCATCGATGAAAACAAGAGCTTCTTCGTGAAGCTTATCCATAGTATGCTCTGCATATTCTATTCCACCATTCTGCTTAGTGAAAGCAACTAAATCGGCGATTTCATCGGGTTTTGCTATGCGCTGTTTCACCTTACGCGCCAACTTGAGCATATCCTCATTCTTAGTCTTATTCAAAGCGTATATAGCAGGCAGCGTAAGTTTTCCTTCCGCCATGTCATTTCCAGTAGGTTTTCCAATTTCTTTTGAATCATAATAGTCAAAAATATCGTCACGAATCTGGAAAATCACACCAATAATCCTTCCGAAATTCATTGCAGCCGCTATTTCTTCATCATTTGCACCTGCTGAGATTGCACCCATTTGAGCACAACACTCAAACAATGAAGCAGTTTTCGATTCGATCACTTTATAATAAGCATCCTCAGATATTCCGTCATTTTCAAAGTTGGTAAGTTGAAGTATTTCACCATTAGAAAGCGTTCTTCCCAACTCTGCTAAAGCATTCACAATCACAGCGTTACTCGTAAGCGAAACGCGCTGCAACGCAGTTGAGAGAATATAGTCGCCAACAAGAACGGCTACCTTATTATTATAAGAAGCATTTACTGATGCCTGACCGCGACGCTCACAACTCTCATCCACAACATCGTCGTGGACAAGCGATGCGGTATGTAGCAATTCTAGTCCTAAAGCAGAATTTTGTGTCACTTCGTTTACTCCACCAAAACACTTGGCAATAAGCATAGTTAATATAGGTCGCATCCTCTTGCCTCCCCGTTGGCGGATGTGCTGGAGAACTTCAGCCAAAAGTCCTTCGCCCTGCGACAATGACTCGTCAAACATTTTAGCAAATGTTTCTAACTCGCCTGAAATCGGTTTTCTTATAAGTGACAAATCGTTCATATTCCAAAATTTGTTACAAAATTAGTTATTTTGGTTGTTATAAACAAAAAAATTAGTAATTTTGAACGTAAAAATAAGAACGATTATGAATAAATTATTCCTTTTAGATGCATACGCCCTCATTTTTAGGTCATATTATGCATTTATTAAAAATCCACGAATAAACAGTAAAGGACTCAATACATCGGCTATAATGGGCTTCTGCAACACTCTGAATGAAGTGCTGACCAAAGAAAAACCTACTCACATTGGAGTTGCTTTCGACCCACACGGACCAACTTTCAGAAGTGAAGCTTACGAACCGTATAAAGCACAGCGCGAAGAAACTCCTGAAGACATACGCAAGTCTGTACCTATCATCAAGGATATACTCCGCGCTTATCACATTCCAATTCTCGAAGTAGAAGGCTTTGAAGCCGACGATGTTATAGGCACATTGTCGATGAAATCGGCAAAAACTGACACTACGACCTACATGCTTACACCCGATAAAGACTATGGTCAACTTGTCAGAGACCAGGTATTTATGTATAAACCTCGCCATGGTGGTGGCTACGAAGTGATGGGAACAAAAGAAATTTGCGACAAGTATTCTATAGAATCACCTGCCCAAGTTATCGACCTTTTAGGACTAATGGGTGACTCTGCCGACAATTTTCCAGGTTGTCCAGGTATTGGAGAGAAGACTGCCATAAAACTTATAAATGAGTTTGGCAGCATCGAGAATCTCCTGAGCCGAACCAATGAACTGAAAGGAGCTATGAAAAAGAATGTTGAAGAACATATAGAAGACATTCGCATATCTAAATTCCTGGCAACCATCCGAACCGATGTTCCAATCGAGTTAGATCTTGACGCTCTTGCCATTAGTGAACCTGACGAGGAAGAACTGAACAAAATTTTCAACGAACTTGAATTTAAGAGTTTCGCAAACAGAGTTCTTAAAAAAGCTGAAAAACCTAAAAAAACAGTTTCATCCGAGCTCAATCTCTTTGAAAATTTTGCGCCCTCGCCTTCAGAAAGTCCAAAATTTTCGAGTATTTTGAGCATTAAAGACACCCCTCACCAATATCAACTTATTGATAACGTGGAAGATATGTTGAAACTTTGTGACTTTTTTTTGACAAAAAAAATTCTCAGTTTAGATACAGAAACCACATCAACCGATGCAATAAGCGCCGAACTTGTCGGTTTAAGTTTTGCGGTAGAAGAATTTGAAGCATTTTATGTTCCTGTACCAGAAGATAGAGATGAAGCACAAAAAATTGTTGAAATCTTCCGCAAGGTTTATGAAAATCCAGAAATCATAAAAATCGGTCAGAACATAAAATATGACATGCTCGTTCTCGGAAACTATGGCATTGAACTGAAAGGACAACTTTTCGACACCATGATAGCCCACTACTTGCTCCAGCCAGAACTGCGACACAACATGGACTACATGGCGGAAACGCTACTCAACTATCAGACTATCCACATCGAAGAGCTGATAGGACCTAAGGGAAAGAAGCAGCAGTCAATGCGACAGCTATCCCCTACCCTCGTCTATGAGTATGCCGCTGAAGATGCTGATGTCACCCTACGGCTGAAAAATATATTAGAGAAGCAACTGAAATCAAACGAAGGACTGTTCCGACTGTTCTACGATATAGAGATGCCTCTTGTTCCAGTCTTAGCAGAAATGGAACGCAACGGAGTATGTATCGACACCGATTCGCTCGCAGAGACTTCACGACAAATGACTGAGCGAATGCTTGCCATAGAAAAGAGAATCTACGAACTGGCTGGCGAACAATTCAACATTGCGTCACCTCGACAAGTTGGCGACATACTGTTCAGCAAACTCAAGATTGTAGATAAGCCCAAAAAGACTAAGACTGGTCAGTTTGTAACATCAGAAGAAGTGCTGCAACAACTGCGCCACAAGCACGAAATTGTTGACGCAATACTTCAGCATCGCGGTCTGAAAAAACTTCTTGGCACATATATTGATGCCCTACCAAAGCTTATAAATCCAAAGACAGGACACATACATACCTCTTTTAATCAGACTGTTACAGCAACTGGTCGCCTTTCTTCGTCAGACCCTAACCTGCAAAACATACCAGTGCGCGGCGAGGATGGAAAGGAGATTCGACGTGCCTTCATACCAGAACCAGGAAGCCTGTTTTTCTCAGCCGACTACAGCCAGATAGAGTTGCGCGTGATGGCACATCTTTCGGGCGATGACAACATGATAGAAGCATTCCGCGAGGGCTATGACATTCATGCTGCTACGGCTGCTAAAATATATAAGAAGAATATAAACGACGTCAGCCGCGACCAACGAACAAAGGCAAAACGTGCCAATTTCGGAATCATCTATGGCATCACTGTCTTCGGACTTGCCGAGCGATTAGACATTCCGCGCAGCGAAGCTAAGATGCTGATAGACGGCTATTTCGAGACCTTCCCTGCCGTTCACGACTATATGGAACAGGCTAAGCAACAGGCGCGTGAGCAGGGCTATGTGGAGACATTCTTCCACCGCCGTCGCTATCTGCCAGACATCAATTCACACAATGCTACGGTACGTGGATTTGCAGAGCGCAACGCTATAAATGCACCTATACAGGGCTCGGCTGCAGACATCATAAAGGTTGCAATGATACGCATTTACCAGCGTTTCAAGAGTCTCAATCTCAAGAGCAAGATGATTCTTCAGGTTCACGACGAACTCAACTTCTCCGTTGTGCCTGAAGAACGCGAAACGGTAGAAAAAATCGTAATCGAAGAAATGCAGGGAGCCTACAACCTCCGTGTACCCCTCGTAGCCGACTGCGGATGGGGAACTAACTGGCTTGAAGCCCATTAGCTCATTGATGTTTCAAGACTCTTAGATTAATATAGGCTTATAAGTATAAGAATATCTTTAGAAAAAACAATATAATCGGTGGCAACAATTCTGGTTTTGCCACCGATTTTTTTATTATAAATCTCAAACTATCTTATAAGTAATACTACACAAATTTAAGATAAAAAAGCTCCATTCCCCTGCCCTACTTCAATTTATTTAGCCAAAAACGAACAAGCTCAAACTCTCAAACCTCGCTCTGCAAATGGCAGACTACAATGCGATTGAGGCAGTCAACAATGATGCTAACGTAGTCAAGACCGAGATTTTCTCACTCTCTGGCAAGCGTCTGAACAACATTCAGAAGGGTGTCAACATCGTGAAAGAAACAATGGCAGACGGAACACAAAAAACTCACAAGATAATTTCTAAGTAATCGTAGCAAAAACTACACTTGCTCCATACAAATCCTAAAGGAGCAAACCACAAAAGAGCCAAAGGGTAAAAAATATCCTTTGGCTTTTTTTGTGTATACTAAAGAACTAAAAACTAATTACAATCTGAAAGTAGGGCAGAGGTTTCTTGCTTCCGCCGAGAGGAAAACTTGCATTTTTCAGAGGCGAGTTGGGTATAAAATTGATTAACTAAACCCGCAAATAACTTAAAAATTTAGGACCGAGAAAAACAAAGTTGCAAAATATGCGATTCTTGAGCGGTTTTTTGCTCTTTTTAGTAAAACATTAGAAATCAAGACATTATACGTTTAGTCTTATAATTCATAAGTGTTAAAAAAGTCAAAGGGCATCTTTCGCAGTGTGAAAGGGCACCTTTGGCACTGCAATATGCCACATATCGCACTGCGATATGCCACGTTTCGCATC
>JAGAGD010000077.1 GCA_017627765.1 Prevotella sp.
AGGAGTAGCCCTGAACACCGTATGCCTGATATAATAAGCTGCCGTTCATATCTAATATGGTTGGGGAACCACAAAGATAATGAATTGGCGGCTTTTTCTATACTACTATATAAACTTGCCAACGCAATTCGGGGATGAACCAAATTTTTCATACACACGATCAATAAGTTTTTCCTATATACTCAAGTAAAACTCCTGTAAGGTATAAACCATATATAAGCTGTGCCATGAAATGAGTAGTAAAGTTGGTTACACAATAAGTAAAACATCTGAAATGGAACAGTAATATTTTGCATATATAATCGGAAATTTGTATTTTTGCATACATGAAGCAGAACGAAAAAAGAAGAATGCCTGCGGAATGGGAACAGCAGACAATGGTGCAACTAACGTGGCCACATAATGGCACCGACTGGAAACCATATCTTGACGAAATAGTGAAGACCATGACAGACATTGCTGTTGTCATTGCAAAGCACGAGAAACTACTGATAGTTACGCCCAATACCGAAGAAACAAGCATGATGCTGAAAAGGCAAATGAGCGAAAAACAATGGAGAAATACTAAGTTTTTCGAATGTGAGACTAACGACACTTGGGCTCGCGACCATGCTTTTATAACGGTTGCAGAAGATGATGGAACAGGTTGCGACTGCAAGCTGAAACTGCTCGACTTCCACTTCAACGGATGGGGCATGAAGTTTGAAGCCAGCAAGGACAATGCAATCAACAGCAAAATGGCTGAAAGCGGCATAGTAGGCGGAGTTCGTGAAGACAATGACGACTTTGTACTTGAGGGTGGTTCTATAGAAAGCGATGGGTGTGGAACTGTTTTCACTACAACGAGTTGTCTACTCGCCCCTCACAGAAACCAGCCTATGGACAGGGAGCAGATTGAGACAGAACTGAAATGCCGACTTGGTGCAAGTCGCATTATATGGCTAAACCATGGCAACATTATTGGCGATGATACAGATGGACATATTGACACTATTGTGCGCATTGCTCCCGAAGACACTTTGCTCTATGTGAAATGCAGCGATGAAGGCGATGAGCATTATGAAGACTTTATGGCATTAGAAAAAGAGCTGAAACTGCTCAAAACCGCTGATGGCAAAGCTTACAGGCTTATCCCCCTGCCTTTTCCAAAAGCCATCTACGACAGCGACGGAGAAAGATTGCCCGCTACTTATGCAAACTATCTGATAATAAACGGTGCTGTTCTTGTACCAACTTATAATCAGCCAGACATGGACAAAGAAGCTTGCGAGATAATAGGCAAAGCATTCAAAAACAGGGAGATAATCCCTATTGACAGCAGGGTTATAATCCGCCAACATGGCTCAATACACTGCTTGACTATGCAATATTATTAGAATAAAGATAAAGTGGCATAAATTTAAGAAACAAGCAAAACGCTGAAAACTTTAAGTTTTACTTCCAATTACAATAAACTAAAAGAAAAGTATATGAAAATAGGAATAATACAGCAACACAACTCGGCTGACAAGACTGACAACATAAAGCGACTGGGTGAGAAAATTGAACAACTGGCAAAGCAAGGAGCTGAACTGATTGTTCTTCAAGAATTGCACAATGGATTGTATTTCTGTCAGGTAGAAGATGTGAACAACTTTGATTTGGCTGAACCTATACCTGGCGAATCAACAGATTTTTTCGGTAATCTTGCAAAGAAACATGGCGTCGTCATCGTCACATCACTATTTGAAAGACGTGCTCCAGGACTTTACCACAATACTGCCGTAGTTATAGAGCGTGACGGTTCGATTGCAGGATGCTACAGGAAAATGCACATACCAGACGACCCTGCCTACTACGAAAAGTTCTATTTCACCCCAGGCGACTTGGGATTTCATCCTATTCAGACTTCAATAGGAAAACTTGGTGTTTTGGTTTGCTGGGATCAATGGTATCCAGAAGCTGCTCGTCTGATGGCACTCGAGGGGGCGGAACTGCTGATTTATCCAACAGCCATAGGCTATGAAAGTAGTGATACGAAAGAGGAGCAAGAGCGACAACGCGAGGCCTGGACAACTATTCAGCGTGGACATGCTGTTGCAAACGGACTTCCTGTCGTGACGGTGAACAGAGTCGGACATGAGGATGACCCTTCAAGTCTGACTAATGGCATTCAGTTTTGGGGTAGTTCTTTTATTGCTGGTCCACAAGGCGAAATGCTATACAGAGCAGACAACATCAAGGAAGAGACAGCAATAGTTGATGTTGATTTGGCTCACAGCGAGAATGTGAGACGCTGGTGGCCATTCCTGCGCGACAGAAGGATTGATGCTTACCAAAAGATTCTAAATCGCTTCAACGATTAGCATTTGTTTCATTCTAAAAATAACATATAGTCTGACGATTATTCACAATGACTGTAAAAGAAGTATTTGAACTGCGCAAAAGCGGAAAGATAGAAGAAGCATACAACGAGATTAGACCTATGTATGCTAAACACAAAGGCAAATATACAACGCTTGCCATGTTTTGGGTGGCTAACGATATTCTGAAGAAACGCATTGAGGAAAAGCAAACAGACGAAGCACTGATGATATTCAAAGCCTTAGTAAGGACTGCAAGGGATATTGAAGATAAAGACGGAAGTGTATGTAAGGCTTTGCTTCACAATACAATATTACTAAAAGACTGTTCTAAGGCATTTAGGGTGATTGATTTCCTGAAAGAATATGATATTAAGGAATGGCATCAGTCATGTTGGCAGACTACTACAACCCAGAAAGGACACGTCATGCCATCGTATGCACAGCAAATGCTGACGCGGATATACCATGAAGTCAGACAAGAACAGAGCATAGAAAATGCTCTCACCGCAATGCCGTTACTAGAAACAGCAATGAGGCATAATCCCAATCACAAGAACAACAGGCGGTTCATGGCTCTTGTCTACATAATAATGAATGAAAAAGAAAAGGCTATAGAAATATACAAAAACTTGCTGAAACGCTATCGTGATAGTTATTTATACGACGAATTGTCTGAACTTACAGAAGATTCGGGAGTGAAGGCGGCTCTCATTTGTCAGGCGATAATAAATCAAAGACAGGAGAGATTCCGCACAAAATATCATCTGAACTTAGCAAAACTCCTAATTGGTCGCGACAATAATCGTGCCCACTATGAACTGAATAAATGTATCGAGATTAGAAATAAGCTTAATATCAACATCAATAGCGAGATAAAGAAATTGCTCGAAACACTTTCTCACTACACTGCTGTCTCTGAAGCAGAGCAACAAAGCTTCTATAAGATGATGACAGAAAAATATCTGAAAACGATATAATAACAAAACAACAATAAAAAAAGCTGCATTTCGGTGCAGCTTTTTTTATTTCAAATACTTATTGACTACTTATTTAACACGATCAACAATGGCTTTGAAAGCTTCTGGATTGTTCATAGCGAGGTCAGCAAGCACCTTGCGGTTGATTTCGATACCAGCCTTGTGCAATGCACCCATCAACTGAGAATAGCTCATACCCTCAAGACGAGCAGCTGCATTGATACGCTGAATCCATAGTGAACGGAAATTACGTTTCTTGTTACGACGGTCGCGATAAGCATAAGTCAAACCCTTCTCCCAAGTGTTTTTAGCGACAGTCCACACGTTTTTGCGAGCTCCAAAGTAACCCTTTGTAAGCTTTAGAATTCTTTTTCTTCTTGCTTTAGAAGCAACATGATTTACTGATCTTGGCATAGTTTTTTTCTTCTTTAATTGTTTGACTTAAGTTTAACGAAGGCACAACAAGTCGCGAACTTGCTTCTGGTTTGAAGGATCTACGATTGCTTGGTGAACCAAGTTACGCTTTTGCTTCTTAGTTTTCTTAGTCAGAATGTGACTGTGATAAGCATGATGACGCTTAATCTTTCCTGTACCGGTAAAACGGAATCTCTTCTTTGCACCGGAATTAGTCTTTAATTTTGGCATTGTTTTTATTTTTAAATTATTATTATTTATAGTGGCAACGCATATACCAGGCGTTACGCACCTCTTTCTATGCTTTTATCTTCTTAATTAATCTTCTCCTTGCAGTTTCTTCAGAGCTTCTTCGCTAATCTTAGCATTTGCAAAAAGTCCACCATTTGCAGGCATTGTATCTTCTGCTTCTGAAGTTTCAGATGAAGCTTTCTGCGACTTAGCAGATTCTTTTGCCTCAGCTTCTCGACGCTCTCTATCCATTTTCTGCTGACTCTTCTTTGCTACGCCAGCTTTCTTTGGAGCGATGAAGATAGCCATCTTCTTTCCTTCAAGCTGCGGAAGCTGCTCAACTTTGCCATATTCCTCCAAATCGTTTGCGAAACGAAGCAACAAAACTTCACCTTGCTCTTTGAAAAGAATACTTCTGCCTCTGAAGAACACGAAAGCTCTTACTTTGTTTCCTTCTTCAAGGAATTCTTTTGCATGCTTCAGTTTGAAGTTGTAGTCATTCTCGCCAGTCTGAGGTCCGAATCTGATTTCCTTAACTTCCACTTTAGCTTGCTTAGCCTTCATCTCCTTAGCACGCTTCTTTTGCTGATAAAGGAATTTGCTATAGTCAATAAGACGACACACTGGGGGCTGTGCATTTGGTGATATTTCTACAAGGTCAACGCCTTGTTCATGAGCCATGTCTATAGCTTGCTTTGTAGGTACAACCATAGAGCCATCATCACCTACGATTCTAACCTCACGCACACGAATTTGCTCGTTGATGCGATACTGTTGTTGTTGACTGCGTTTGTCGTTTTTTACTCTCATTAATTATAATGATACCTTTTTATAATAATAGCTATCTTTTCAGCAATTTTAAACTAAACGGCTGCAAAGTTAATAATTAAAATTGATTAGCAAAAATATTTTGTCGTTTTTTTTAGATGTAACTCACAAAGTGTCATGCTTTTGGCGAAATCTTAGTTGCTTTCAGCATCTCTTCCACTTCATCATTAATTCTTTGTGCAAATTCTTCCATAGGCATTGTGGCTTGTTCTCCTCCGCCCTGCTTACGCATAGAAACAAGTCCTTCAGCAGATTCTTTTTCACCAACGATTACCATATAAGGCACACGCTTCAACTCGTTATCACGAATCTTTCTGCCGATTTTCTCGTTACGGTCATCAACATTTGCGCGTACACCCTTTGTGTCAAGATATTTTGCAACGCTATGAGCGTATTCATTGAATTTCTCTGATATTGGAAGCACTGCAACTTGCTCAGGTGTCAACCAAAGTGGGAAATGACCTGCTGTATGCTCAATAAGCACTGCTGTAAATCGCTCCATAGAACCGAACGGTGCACGGTGAACCATCACAGGAGTCTGCTTAGAGTTGTCTTCTGCAGTATATTCAAGCTGGAAACGCTGTGGCAAGTTGTAATCGACCTGAATAGTACCAAGCTGCCAACGACGTCCAATAGCATCTTTCACCATAAAGTCGAGCTTAGGTCCATAGAATGCGGCTTCTCCATATTCAACCTTTGCATTCAAGCCCTTTTCCTTACAAGCATCAATAATGGCCTGTTCACTCTCAGCCCAAACCTCGTCTGAACCTATATACTTAACCTTGTCATTAGGGTCGCGCAATGAAATCTGTGCTTCTACATTTTCAAAGTTGAAGATAGTAAATACAGCCTGAATAATATCCATGACACGTAGGAACTCTCCCTTTACCTGATCTGGGCGACAAAAGATGTGCGCATCGTCTTGGGTAAATGAACGAACTCGAGTAAGTCCATGGAGTTCTCCACTCTTCTCATAGCGATAAACTGTACCGAACTCAGCAATACGAAGTGGCAGGTCTTTATAAGAACGTGGCTTATGAGCGAACACCTCGCAGTGATGAGGACAGTTCATTGGTTTGAGCATGTACTCTTCGCCTTCCTCAGGAGTTGTAATAGGACGGAATGCATCTTTGCTATAGTGAGCATAGTGTCCGCTTGTTACATATAGATTCTTGCCTCCGATATGTGGAGTGATTACTTCTTGATAACCGAAGTTTTTCTGAATCTTGCGCAGCATATCCTGTAAGCGCAAACGGAGTTCTGTGCCTTTAGGCAGCCAGATTGGAAGTCCCTTACCAACTCTCTCAGAGAACATGAAAAGCTCCATCTCCTTGCCAATTTTTCTATGGTCGCGTTTCTTCGCTTCTTCAAGCATTAAGAGATATTCGTCGAGCATCTTTTTCTTTGGGAAAGAAATTCCGTAGATACGAGTCATCTGCTCACGCTCTGCATCACCACGCCAGAATGCACCAGCTGCATTGGTTATCTTTACAGCCTTTATCAGTCCTGTTGAAACCAAGTGAGGACCACGACATAGGTCTGTGAATGAGCCCTGAGTGTATGTTGTGATGGTTCCGTCTTCAAGATCAAGGTCAATGTGCTCGCATTTGTATGTCTGTCCGTCATCAGCAAATTCTTTCAGAGCATCAGCTTTTGACACCTCACGGCGAACTACAGCCTCGTTTTTCTTAGCCAGTTCCATCATCTTAGCTTCAATCTTTGGGAAGTCAGCCTCGCTAATAACAGTACCTTCTTTTGGCATTACATCATAGAAGAACCCATTATCAATAGCAGGTCCGAATCCGAACTGAATTCCTGGATAAAGTTCTTGCAAAGCCTCTGCAAGCAAGTGGGCAGAAGTATGCCAGAATGTATGTTTTCCCTCTTCGTCCTCAAACTTATAAAGGGCGATAGTAGCATCGTTATTTATAGGGCGGTTCAGTTCAACCGTTTCACCATTAACACCACAAGATACAACGTTGCGGGCGAGAGCAGGTGAAATGCTCTCGGCGATTTGATAGCCAGTGACTCCCTGTTCATACTCACGAACAGTTCCGTCAGGAAAAGTAATTTTAACCATATACAACTTAGTTTTTCGTTTTCGGATGCAAAGTTACATGTTTTTATTCAGATAAAGGATTTTTAGGCAACTTATTTTCATTGTTTATGACTCTTTCAACAAAATCACTTGCGTCTGCTAATTACGCCATAGGCGGAATACAGTCCTAAGTCGCCAGCTTTCTGTAAATCGGCAATGCCTAAATTCCTGTCGCCATTCAGAATACGAGTGAGTCCACGATTGTAATATGCCTCAGCTAAGTTTGGATTAAGACGAATTGCACGACTGTAATCTTCTATTGCCGACCTAAAATCATTACGAATATAATAGATGTTAGCTCGGTCATAATACAAGTATGACACTTCAGGCATTAACTCTATTGCACTATCCATATCCCTTAGTGCCTGCATTGTTTTATAACCTGCATCAATTCCCTGAGAAGAATTAAACTGACTCTGCATTGCGAGACACACAGCACGCTGCCAATATGCAAGGACTGCGGATGAATCTATATTAAGACATGTTGTCAAATCAGCTACAGCACTTTCAAGGTCTTGTATTATAGTCCTACCTATAGCTCTCAGCAGAAGAAGGTTAACACTTTCCTCTACTTTGTGGGAGTTATAGATTGAAACAGAAAGGCTGTCAACATAGTCAAGCATAGACTTCGTTTCTTGAGCTGTAAGCGGATGCGGATTGCAGGTTAGCATCACTTTACGAGTCCCAATCTGCTTAGAATTAAACTCTTCAACGAATTTACCGCCTAATTGCTCTAACGTAGGCACATTTTCATAAGGCAGGAAGGAAAGATGGAACATCGGCATCGGCTTTTCCTGCATCTGCAGGTTTTGCGACTTTCCTTTATAACCACTCTCATATTCATGCTCTATGATTTGTTCGTCTGAAACAACAAGCATACCATACTTAGAAATATCATTGTCACTTTTCTTTCGAATGTTTGACAAATCTACTCC
Organism: Prevotella sp.; assembly: GCA_017627765.1. Classification (GTDB taxonomy): domain Bacteria; phylum Bacteroidota; class Bacteroidia; order Bacteroidales; family Bacteroidaceae; genus Prevotella. The sequence goes on from JAGAGD010000077.1 coordinate 7,829, forward strand.
AACAATATCTAAATTATCATTTCCCTTTATTCTACTTGCATGCAACTCGTCTTTAGTTGCTTGGCGTTTCAGTCCAAGATGCAGATAGCAACTAGCACGCAGCAAAAGACACTCTTTAAAATCAGGTATGCGATTTAGCACTTTTGAATAATCGACAACAGCGGCTTTATACAATCTTAATTGATTAAGAATTCTGGCTCGATTATATATTGCAGGCAAATGGTCTGGTTCTGACCTTAACACATAATCAAAATCTTCTGCTGCACGATTGAAATCTCCAGATTTAATACGAAGAAGTCCACGATTGTAATGAGCAAAGAAATTATTACGGTCTAAGTCTATTGCTGCATCATAATCACTTATCGCACCTCGTAGATTATTCAGTTTTATGCGAACAAGTGCACGATTTAAATATACATTCACCATTCCTGGACTCAGATGAACAGCCTTAGATAGCTGCCGTTCTGCATCACCCCATTGCTGTCGAGCCATGCTTATTTGTGCCTTAGTAGTCCAAGAATCTGCATTATACGGGTCTTTATCTATAGAATTATCAAGACAAGCAATGGCTTTGGCAGTATCACGCTCAAGCATATACACTTCAGCCTGAATAGCATATGCTCGTGTGAAACCGCTCCACCTTCTTATTATGGAATCAAGTTCTTCGTGTGCCTGCTTATAGTTCTTCAAACTGACATGACACAAAGCTCTATTAAACCAATAGTTCTTTCCGTCAGGATTATACTTAATTGCCATATCATAGTCATATATAGCCTCACTGAACTTATCCTGACGAATACGGCAAAGTCCTCTCAACTCATATATATCAGCAATATAAGGATTCAGCCTTATTGCTTCAGTGCAGTCAGACTCAGCAGATTCAAAGTCATTAAGATAGAAACGTGCCATTCCCCGATAGAACCATGATTCATAGAGGAATGGCTTATAAGTAATTGCGCGATTGAAATATTGAACGGAAAGCACATAGTCCTCAAAATAAAGTGCACTGCGTCCGTTAACTATAAGATGGTCGACATTGAATTGTGCCGAGATTGTTAACGGGAGCAGCGCAAAAAAGAGGATGATGAGCTTTCTTGTCATCGCACTTTGTCTTTATTTCTTTACGGCAGCCTTTGTACGATAACCGCAACGGTAACGTCCTTGAAGAAGTGCACGCAACTTGCTTTTTATAAGTTGTCTGCGCAATGGCGATACTCTATCAATGAATACCTTGCCATCAAGATGGTCAAACTCATGCTGCATTACTCTTGCCAGATAACCATCAATCCATTCGTCATGCTGCAGCAAATCTTCATCAATCCATTGAACACGGATTCGAGTAGGACGAGTAACGTTCTCATGCAATCCTGGCAGAGACAGGCAACCTTCCTCCATTGTCTCTGTCTTGCTGTCGTCAAACTCCACGATATGCGGATTTATATAAGCACGACGGAAATCTTTATATTCTGGGAAATCGTCAGAGAGAACGTCTAAATCAATCACTGCAAGCCTTATCGCCTTGCCAATCTGTGGCGCAGCAAGTCCGACACCTTCCGAAGCAGTCAGTGTCTCAAACATATCTGCTATAAGCTGTTTCAGATCTGGATAATCTGTAGGGATATCCTGTGCTTCCTTTCTCAGCACAGGCTGTCCGTATATATAAATAGGTAATATCATTTTTCTTTTCTGAATTGAGTAAACCTCATGTAGTCTTGCAAAATAATAGTAGCACTGATTTCATCAACTAAAGCCTTATCTGCTCTTGCCTTTTTCTTCAGTCCACTGTCTATCATAGCCTGATGAGCTAAAACCGAAGTGAAACGTTCATCGTAGAATTCTATCGGAATTTCGGGAACTGCCTTCCGCCACCTGTTTACAAAAGCTTTGACGCGCTGCAAGTTTTCACTTGGCTTGCCGTTTGGTTGCAGCGGTTCGCCTATGACAATTCGCTCTACAGGTTCACTTTGTATGTATTTCTTAAGATAGTCGAACAGTTCAGATGTAGAAACAGTTGCCAATCCACCAGCAATAATTTGTAGTGGATCGGTAACTGCAAGTCCTGTTCGCTTCTTCCCATAGTCAATAGCTAATATACGAGCCATGTTTAAGGGAATGCGTTTATTTCTTTTACTTTACTGGTTGAACAGCAGCCAAGCATCTGGATAAACAGAGCGCAACTGCTCACGGCTCTGCACCGCATCATACTTGCTATCGAATGTTGAAGCAACCACACGATACATGTTGCGGTCGGCATTGTAAGCAATCTGAGCACTGTATCCGGCATTGATGAGTCGCTGCTGCAATCCTTCAGCATTAGCCTTCACAGAGAAAGAACCAACAACAACGCTGAAATTACGCAGACCGCTTCCACTCACAACTGTAAGTTTCTCCTGACGTACAGAAACATTATCCATATTGTCAACAACACGATTGTCGGTGACAGGCTTTTCTACGAGAGGAGTTACCACAGGCTGATCTACCTGCTGTGTCTGTTGCTGCACTGCAGAAGCAGCGTCGGCAGCCTGAGCCTTCTCATAAGCTTGACGGTAAGCACTTTCTTTAGATTTGCAACTTGTAAAAGCGATTGCAATGCACAAGCCTGTGCAAAGTAGCATTGATTTCTTCATTTTTATTTCTTTTTATATTACAAAATGATTTATGCATTCACAATTTGGTGCGAAATTACACAAAAAAGAACAAACTTCAGGCATTTATCTACATAAAGTTTGTTAAATGCCTTAAAAGTTGACGAATTATAAAAAAAAGGCATATAAAAATTTGTCATTCAAAAAATATTATGTAAATTTGCTCAAGAAAGCAATCGGCAAGAACGGTTGAATTATTATAACAAGATTTTCTAATTAAATATTATAAGACATGAAAACACTTGGTTACATTGGAGCATTTCTCGGTGGTGCTATCGCCGGAACTGCATTAGGACTTTTGCTGGCACCAGAAAAGGGAGCTGACACTCGTACAAAAATCTCTGAAACTGTCAGTGAATTCTGCAAGAAACACAATCTGAAGCTTAACCGTAAGGAGATGGATGATCTCGTAGACGACATTCAGGATGCAGCTGAAGACTACGATTAAAGCTAAACAAGGAGTTGGGCTGTGCCTGACTCCTTGTATTCTTTACACGAAAAAACTTATCAACAGGAATAAAACAATATAATAATATATGTTCTCTAACGACAAGAATGTTGAAACAATAACTTCACTCATTGAGAAGTTTAAGCACTACCTGGAATTGCAGTCTGAATTTGTAAAACTTGATGTTGCCGAAAAAATAGTTCGGCTTATCACGGTATTCAGTCTGATAGCCATCACGATTATAGCATCTGTCGTGATACTGTTCTTCATCTCTTTTGCCGTTGCCTACGCATTGTCTACAATAATGAGCACAGCATGGGCATTCTGCATTGTTGCAGCATTCTATCTTGTTTTATTCCTTATAATAATATCCAATCGCAAAAAGTTTATTGAAAGACCACTGGTTAAGTTGCTTTCTGCGATTCTTCTCGACAAATAGCTCAAGGTTTTCTAATTTATAATTATATTGTATCATGGCAAATAACGGACCTACCCCTATTTACAAGTCACTTGACGACATACGTCAGAGAAAACAGGAATTGCGCAGTCTGCTGCAAAAGGATAATGGAGAAATTACCCAATTATGGCAAGGACTGTTCGCTCCATCGCGTCCAAGCACACCAACAAGCAAGATTCAGGGGTTCATGACAAAGGGAATGGGTGTTGTTGATGGTGCAATACTCGGTTGGAAACTCTACCAGCGTTTCCGTCCAAACAAGAAAGCAAAGAGCAAAAACTGGCTTGCAAGACTATTTGGATAGTTTCCCTTGCAAGCACCCACACAAACAAGTTTATTTTCATAGATTCAACATTCTGGCATCATTTCAAAGGGTGCCAGTTATATTTCATTTCACAAAGTAATAAGTCTGAAAGCATTGGTTTTATGATAATTACATTTCAGACCAACCAGCAAAATAAATGGAGACACATACTGAGTATGCATCTCCATTTATTCTTTTTCTTAGAAATCTATTCTTCTATTCCTCTTCTGGAGTAATGAGTTTATATCCCTTACCATGAATATTGATGATTTCAATCTGTTCATCATCCTTCAGGTGCTTACGCAGCTTAGTAATATAAACATCCATAGAACGAGCATTGAAGTAGTTATCATCAATCCAGATAGTCTTCAGAGCGAAGTCGCGTTGCAGAATCTCGTTTGCATGAGAGCAAAGCAGAGCCAGCAGCTCATTCTCCTTAGTTGTCAGCTTAGTCTGCTTATCACCAATAGTGAGCAACTGCTTCTGAGTATCGAATGTGAAACGTCCGATGTGATAGAGTGTAGACTCCTTACTCTTCTTTCCACGTACACGGCGAAGAATTGCTTCAACACGCATAACAAGCTCTTCCATAGAGAAAGGTTTTGTGATATAGTCGTCTGCACCAATCTTGAAACCTTCGAGTATATCTTCCTTCAACTGCTTTGCCGTTAGGAAAATGATTGGAATCTCGGCATTTGCTGAACGTATTTCCTTTGCCAGTGTGAATCCGTCCTTCTTTGGCATCATTACGTCAAGGACGCAAATGTCAAACTTTGTCTTCAAGAAAGCCTTATATCCGGCTTCACCATCTGGGCAGAGTTCTGCCATATATCCCTTAGCTTGCAGGTACTCGCGAAGCAACATTCCCAAATTTTCATCGTCTTCGCACAATAAGATTTTCAATTTGTCTTCCATAATCTTTGTTATTTTTGTGTTAATAATAAATTTGTTTATTCACTCTATTGTCTATGTCAAAACTTTTGCTTGTCTATGACTTTTAATTATTCTTCTTATTAGTTTCAACTTTCAATGATAGGCAGCGAGATCGTAAACTTAGTTCCCTTTCCATATTCGCTGTCCACTCTAATCTCACCATCGTGAAGGTCAACGATTTTCTTCACATAAGCCAGACCGAGACCAAAACCTTTCACATCATGAACATTACCAGTATGCACTCTATAGAACTTGTCAAAGATTTTCTTCAGATTGTCCTTCTTTATGCCCACTCCATCGTCTTCTATCGAAAGATATAGATGCTCTTTGTCGTTCCATGTGCTGAGGACAATATTCACAGGCTTGTCTGGCTTCCTATATTTGATGGCATTGTCCATAAGGTTGAAGATAACATTAGTGAAATGTATTTCGTCAACATACATCAGAGAGTCAACTGCACCGATGTCCTGACTTATCTTTCCGCCTGTATGCTCTACTCGCAAAGAGAAAGAATGTGCAGCATTGTCAACCATCTCGTTCAGGTCGAGTTCCTTGCGCTTAAACACGGCTTTCTTCTTGTCAAACATTGACATCTGAAGCACCTTCTCAACCAAGAACCGCAGTCGCTTAGTCTCATCGTTTATGACTCCTCCAAGATGCTTCATCGTCTGCTCGCTCTTGCTCACCGTTTCATCATTAAGCATCTGTGCCGCAAGCGAAATACTTGAAATCGGCGTCTTTAGCTCGTGCGTCATATTGTTTATGAAGTCGTTTTTCATTTCCGAATAGCGCTTCTGGCGGAACACCGTTACAATGGTGAAGATAAAGATGATGAGCAGAATCATCGTAAACACAACTGAAGGTATCATGAAACGAACACCTGAGAAAATATACTTGTTCATGTCGGGGAAGTGAATATTCACAATACCCATCTTCGACTGCGGGTCGTTGCGGAACAACACCTGACTGTATACGCTATTATTCCCATCTTCCACATAGTCTGGACAACGGTAAACCTCTCGTCCATCTTGTGTAGTAACAGTGAAATGATAAGGTATATCTATTCCATTGTTTATCAGTTCAGCCTTCAAGTCCTGGTCAAGAAGTTTAAAGTTGATGCGTTCTTTCAGCGGTTTATTTGAGGCTGAATAAAGAATGGAATAAACAACTTCATCAAGGAGAGCTTTCTGATATATATATCTGTTGCGCACAATCTGCTGCATTGACTTATTAGTCTCAGATATTGACTTCTTATCATTGCGAACAATCATAGCCTTAGGCATAGCCGACGGTTTCACGCTTATCATCTTCAGTGCAAACTCTGAGTAGTCATCATCCAGGCTGTCTGTACCAGCAAACTGATGCAGATTGTTTGCAACCATGTTCCCGTTACGCCCCTGCTGATTTGAGTTCACATTTTTCATTGCACGACGTTCTTTATTGTTAACGTCTTTTTCAAGATAGCGCAATGTCTCGTTCAATTCCAAATTGCGTGAAGCCTGATAGAGTGAACGGTTAACTGATTCATCAAACTGCTCTCTCTTCATGCCTACCATTTCTTCTATATACTTCAGTTGCAAGAACAGAAGCACGAGAAACGATAGTCCCATTATTATTGCAATTGTCCAAATTGTTCGTTTTTTCATATTGGCAAAGATAAATGCTTTTCTTAATTCCTTAACAACTAAATGTTAATTATTTCTCTATATTTTATAGTTTTTAACTAATCATATATTTATTATTTAACAATTATCAACTACACATAGATTAAAACTCTCTTTTACTCATACCTACATACTACAATATATATAACAATGTATAAACACAGATAATAAAGTTGAAGTAATTATAGTTCATAATTCACAGTACTTAGTTTTTCTTAATTAAAGATTAATGAATAAATAAAAATTAAGGTGACAGATAGTTTATAGTACATAATTCATAATTTTTGATATTGTCCCCGTTATCGTTAACGTTGTCAGAATTGCACATGATTTTTTCCCTATTTTGTCAAAATACTTCATAATAAAAAACGGGAACTTATTTAATTGAGAATTATTCTAACTTTAACCTTAACGGAAACTTTTTAAAAAAATCCCCAACCGCAAAAGATGACGGTTGGGGAATGAGAATGTAGTTATTGATAGAAAAATTATTCTGCTTCTGCTGCCATTTCAGCTTCATGCTCTTTGATGAGAGTCTGCTGAATGTCGTTAGGTACAAGCTCATAGCTTGAGAACGATGTTGAGAATGAAGCACGACCACCAGTGAGAGAACTAAGCGAGATAGAATAGTTAGCCAACTCCTTGAGAGGAATCTTAGCCGACAACTTCTGATAACCTGCTTCACTATCCATACCCATGATGATGGCACGACGACCCTGCAAGTCGCTCATAACATCACCCATGAAGTCTGCAGGAACGAGTACTTCCAAGTCGTAGATAGGCTCAAGAATCTTTGGACCTGCCTCCTTGAATGCTGCAGAGAAAGCGTTACGCGCTGCGAGCATGAATGAAAGTTCGTTAGAGTCAACTGGGTGCATCTTACCATCGTAGACAACTACGCGGACGTCGCGTGCATAACTACCAGTCAATGGTCCTTGCTCCATGCGCTCCATTACTCCCTTAAGTATAGCTGGCATGAAGCGTGTATCAATAGCACCACCTACAACAGAGTTGAGGAATACGAGCTTACCACCCCACTCCAAGTCAACTTCTTCGCGGCTCTTGATGTTCATCTTGAACTCCTGACCATTGAACTTATATACTGTTGGGTCTGGCATTCCTTCTGTGTAAGGTTCTACAATGAGGTGAACTTCACCAAACTGTCCTGCACCACCCGACTGCTTCTTGTGGCGATAGTCAGCACGTGCAGTCTTAGTGATAGTCTCGCGATAAGGAATCTTTGGTTCTTCAAACTCAACCATAATCTTCTCGTTGTTCTCCATTCTCCACTTCAATGTGCGGAGGTGGAACTCACCCTGTCCGTGAACTATAGTCTGGCGCAACTCCTTAGACAGCTCAATAACCCATGTTGGGTCTTCCTGACGCATCTTCTGCAATGCCACCATCATCTTTTCTGTATCGCCTTCGTTTACGGCTTTGATTGCACGGGAATATTTTGAGTTAGGATATTTGATGAAATCAAACTTCCAGTCAATATCTTTTCCATTCAATGTGTTGCCAGTCTTAACATCTTTCAGTTTCACTGTACAACCGATATCGCCAGCATTAAGTTGGTCAACGGCAATACGATTGGCACCTGCACAAGCATAAAGCTGTCCGATTCTTTCCTTAGAGCCACGATCTGCATTGGTGAGGTCGTCGCCAACCTTAACGCTACCACTCATTACTTTAAAGTAAGAAACTTCACCAATGTGTGGTTCCATACCAGTCTTGAAGAAATAGATAGATGTTGGACCGTTAGAATCTGGCTTGATTTCTTCGCCTGCAACATTTTTAATTTTTGGCATATCGTCAACGAAAGGAACTACGTTTCCTAAGAATTCCATCAGTCGGCGAACACCCATGTCCTTGCCTGCACAAACGCAGAAAACAGGATACATACCTCTCATGACGAGACCCTTACGTATACCTTCTCGCATTTCGTCTTCGGTCAGTTTGCCCTGCTCGAAGAATTTATCCATCAATCCCTCGTCGTTTTCGGCAGCGGCCTCTATGAGTGCGTTGTGTAGTTCCATAGCCTTCTCCATCTGGTCTTCTGGAATTTCCTCAATGATAGGAGCACCTCCTTCAGGCTTCCAAGAATATTTCTTCATCAAAAGCACATCGATAACAGCATTGAAACCTGCACCTGTAGCAATAGGATACTGAACGAGGACACAACGAGAACCGTAGATATCTCTCAGGTTAGCAATGATTGTATCGAAGTCGCAGTTGTCTCGGTCGAGCTGATTTATAAGGAAAAGAACAGGCTTGTTGTATTTTTCTGTATATCTGAATGCGTTCTGAGTACCAACTTCAGGACCGTACTGGCCATTGATGAGAATGACCGCCTGATCGGTAACGTTGAGTGCAGTGATTGCACCTCCAACAAAGTCGTCAGAACCAGGGCAGTCAATAATGTTGAGTTTCTTTCCGTTCCACTCTGTATGGAAAACTGTTGGGAATACTGAGTATCCATATTCCTGCTCAACAGGGAAATAGTCACTAACTGTATTTTTCTGTTCAACTGTACCGCGGCGTTTGATAACACCAGCTTCGAATAGCATACTCTCAGCAAGTGTTGTCTTGCCGCTGCCCGCACCACCAATCAAGGCGATGTTTTTGATTTCATTTGTCTGATAGACTTTCATAATATGTTTGTTTTTAGTTGATTGAATGTTTACTAATTTTTAATAGTGGTGCTAAATTACTATTTTTTTATCAAACGCCAAAAAAAAAGTTATAAAAACTGCATTTCTTCTAAAACATCTTTGTAATTTTGCATTAAGAAAGTGCATTTTATTACTTTTTTGCGCATTTTTGTTAAGAAAACGCTGAAATAACAATAAAGAAACAAGAGATAAGAAGATGGCAGGTCTATACGTACACATACCGTTCTGCGTGTCGCGATGCATATATTGCGGCTTTTATTCTACTGTTGGCATAGACAAGCGCGACGAATATCTCGATGCTCTGCAAAAGGAAATAGAAATCAGAAATGAATACCTGAACGAAGATATCAACACTATATATATAGGTGGTGGCACTCCTTCTGCACTTTCAAATAAGCAACTGGAAAGACTATTTCGGATTATCGGAAAGTTTGTCGAAGAGAAAAACAAATGCAGGATTACGGAAAATAAAGAATTTGAATTTACAATAGAATGTAATCCAAACGACTTAGACGACGAGAAAATAGATTTGCTGAGAGAATCACTTGTCAACAGAGTCAGCATAGGCGTTCAGACTTTCGACGACAGCAGGCTGAAATTCATAAAACGACGACACAATTCAGCACAAGCAAAAGAGGTTTTCCGAAAACTAAGAAAAGCAGGATTCGGCAACATAAGCATTGACCTTATGTTCGGATTTCCAAATCAAACAATAGACGAATGGGGAAAAGACATTGACGAAGCCATAGGCCTGCAACCTGAGCACTTGTCGGTATATAGTCTGATGATAGAAGAAGGCACTCCGCTATACAATCTTGTTGCTGCGGGCAAAGTCAAGGAAATTGACGAAGAGGAAAGCCTGGCTATGTATAAACTGCTTTGCAAAAAGATGGAGGAAAACGGATATGAACATTACGAAATTAGTAATTTCGCAAAACATGGTTGCCATTCTCGTCACAACAGCAGTTACTGGAGAGATATTCCATATATGGGAATAGGTGCTGCAGCTCATTCCTATGACGGACTCTCAAGGCAATGGAACATTTCTGACTTGAACAAATATATAGATGAAATAGGTAAAGGAAAAGTTTCTTTCGAGCGCGAGATAATAGATGAAACAACTCACTTCAACGATATAATCACTACAGCAACACGAACAGCCGAAGGTATTTCATTGGAAAAAATCAAAAGGGAGTTTGGCGAGAAGTATTTAAATAATCTCATGAATGAAGCAAAGAAGCATATTGCTAACGGAATGCTTGAAATTGCTGATAACAATCTGAGACTTACAAAAGAGGGAGTGTTTATTAGCGACTCTATTATGTCTGACCTTATATACATATAAAATAAGGTTGTTGGTTTGAAGATATGAGTGGAAAAGGTTTCTGGATATAAAAACTAAAAAACTGTGTTATGACAGAAAAAGAATTTGAAACGCAATGGCAGGCTAATAAAGGGCAACTGCTGAAAGATAACGAAGAATACCAAAAGGCAATATCAGAATATCGGCTGACAACTGGGGCAGACTGGCTGCTTTTTGCTATTCCTGCGGTCGCTGGCATTGTAAGCATAAAATACATACCAGTCAACCATGAACTGATTAGATGGGGATTGTCTGCTCTTATTGCAGTGATTATCTTTGTATTATGTGTCTACGTCAAGTCGCTCACAATATCATCTCGCCCTCTTTCGGAAATAGAAAAAGAGGTGAAAGATAGATTCCGCAAAGAGTTAATGGGTTAGACTTCTATACTAAGACCGTCGTAAGCTAAACGAATGTCTTCAGGCAACCTGCTGAAAGAATCTGCGTGCAGACCAATGTCGTGGCTCATGTGAATCAAGAAGCTACGATGTGAGCCAACCTTCCTTGCAAACTCCACAGCCTCTTCTGCCGTCTGATGAGAATGATGCATTTTATAAAAGCGCAAACCATTCACAATTAGCGTTTTAGCACCTTTAATATATTCTAATTCTTCAAGTGCTATCGTCTTCATGTCGGTTATATACACCAACTGCGGATTGCTATCAGAACTATCTTTTTTGGAATATCCAGAAAGCTGGTTTACGACAAAACCAAGTATTGGTAACTTGTCGTGCATTACTTCAATTGGAGTAATGCACAAGTCGCCTACTATTTTCTTACGATGGAGAGAAAGCGAATGGAGCTGAAGAAGCGGAACACCTGGATAGAGATGTTTACCAAAACAATATGGCATAGTACGATGCAAACCGTCTACAGTTGACTTGTTTGCATAGATTTTTATAGGTCCAAAAATGCAGAACGGGCGCAGGTCGTCAATACCAGCCACATGGTCGTAATGAATATGCGTGAGAAAAATGGCATCAATAGGTTCAAAAGGCAGAGGCATTAACTGCTCGCGAATGTCAGGACCACAATCAATAAGAATGCGTGTTTGCTCGGTTTCTATCAGTGCTACACTTCTGTAACGCTTGTCGCGAGGATCCTTGCTCCTACAAACTCCGCAGTCACATCCAAGCGAAGGTACGCCTCCAGAAGTTCCTGTTCCTAAAAAAGTAACACGCATTATTTATATTTGCTTTATATTATGTTCACCTCTGGATATATTGCAATACCAAACTTATCAGCAACATCTTTCCTAATCATCTCACACAAAGAAACGATTTCGCAGCCAGTTGCTCCTCCTCTGTTGACTAAGACAAGAGCCTGGCGGTTGTGAACCCCTGCTTTTCCTACAGTTTTTCCTTTCCACCCGCATTGCTCAATCATCCAGCCCGCAGGTATTTTCACTTCCTCATCTGAAATAATATAATAAGGCATATCAGGATATTCACTCTGTAGTGATTTCCATTTTGCAGTAGGCACTACTGGATTCATAAAGAAACTGCCAGCATTTCCTTCAACTTTGACATCGGGAAGTTTTGCTTGTCTGATTGAGATTATAACCTCACGCAACTGGCGTGCATCGGGTATGATAATTCCACGAGCAGAAAGTTCGTTCTTAATCTGTCCGTATTCTATATTAGGATTGAAAACTTCAGAAAGACGGTATGTAACATAAGTGATAAGGAAACGGCCTTTCCACTCTCCTTTAAAACGACTATTACGATAGGCGTATTTGCATTCAGATGCAGGAATTACAACCCTATTGCAAGTTTGCAAATCAATAGCCTCTATCTCTACGATAAGGTCTTTAACCTCTGCACCATATGCACCGATATTCTGCACTGCACTTGCGCCAACATCGCCAGGGATGAGTGATAGATTCTCAGAACCATAGTAACCTTTCTTTACACAATAGTCAACAACATCGTCCCATGTCTCGCCACTTCCACAACGCACTAACACACTATTAGCATTGCTATCATCTTTCTTAACCTCAATGCCTTTTATGCCAGAACGGACTACTGTTGAATCATAGTCCTTAGTAAGTAGCAGATTACTTCCACCGCCAATAATAAGCAGAGGTTTATCATTATCTGTAAGACTACCCGCAATATGCAGGGCATCTTCTTCAGACTCATACTCTAAATATCGTCGGCACTTAGCGTCAATACCGAATGTGTTGTGCTCAAGAAGACTATAATTGCTGAAATCTTTCATCTAAATTTTCTGTTACTAAGACCTTACACCTACCTATTATGGCAAATGCTTTAGTTTATAAACTGCGTCAGTTTCCATGCTCCACCCATTTTCTTAAAAGTAAGCTGGGTTTCGAGTCCGTTAGCAATACCTCTGATTACAAATACTTTCTGAGTTTTGTTAGTATACGTCTGTCCGTAGTTTATATTATAAATCTGTCCCTTAGGCAAAATCTGAGGTTTATAGTCAACCCATTGTTCAGGATAAATATCACCTGTCATCATCTTGAAATCATCGTCAGGGTCTGGCACAGTCATCTTTACAGGTTCATGAAGGCTCTTTACTTGGAAAGCAGCATCGCGTGAGAAACGGTCGTAGAAAGCAAGGAACGAAGAATTCTTACTCTTTGACAAAGCAACGTCTTCTATTTCAACAAGCATCCACGCACCCCTGATTTTGCGGAACTTGAACTGTTCAACAGTCTTCTTGTCAAGATGGATTTTCTCTACTATAGCCGACTTAACCGTAGTATCCTTAACTATGTCAAGTTGTTTGAGATTGTCGAAAATAAGTGAATAATAGCCCTGATGCATAAAGAACCTATCCATGCGCCAAGACTCCTTCTTTATTTCTGTCACTTTTCCGTCTTTCTTCACATGCAGAGGGAACACAATTCTTTCGAGTTGCAACTTGTTATTTGCAGCAAAATTGAAAAAGAAATCATCGAAAAGGGCATCGGCAGCCTTCGGCATCGGAGAATTTGCTATGAGAGAATCAATACTGTCACCAGCCAAACTATCAACCGAAATTGTATCAGAAGACAAACTGTCTATTGCTTCTTCAGGTTTCTTATCAGAGCATCCACCTGAAATCATACCCATAAAAACAATGCAGATAACAACTGCATAAAAGCTGTTTTTCATTATTTTCCTAATGTTTTAGAATATTATAACTCTCAAATTTGTGCAAAATTACAACTTTATTTCGATATAATTCGGTTTTTCGCAAGAAAATATTAACTTTGCAAAGAATTTGACAAATAATGCCGATTTAGTCCTTTTTCGCATGGACTTTTGAGTGCATTATGACTAAAAAGTAATATACTGCAATATGATTCTCGAAAAAATAGAAAAACTACTCAACGAAGTAAATCAACTGAAAGCGTCTAATGCTGAAGAACTGGAAGCACTACGCATTAAGTACCTGAGTAAGAAGGGTGAGATTTCTGCCCTAATGAACGATTTCCGTAATGTTGCTGCAGATCAGAAAAAGTCTGTCGGCATCAAGATTAACGAGCTGAAGCAGACTGCCCTTAACCACATTAACGAACTGCGCGAACAACTGCAGACTGCCGAAACAGGCAATGACGACATTGACCTTACACGCACAGCATATCCTATCGAATTAGGAACAAGACACCCTCTGACAATAGTCAAGAATGAGATTATCGACATTTTCTCACGCATGGGATTTGTTCTTGCCGATGGTCCTGAAGTAGAGGACGACCAACATGTGTTTACCAAGATGAACTTTGCTGCAGACCATCCAGCTCGCGACATGCAAGACACATTCTTTGTAAGCCAGCATCCTAATGACGTAACAAAGAATATACTGCTACGTTCACACACATCAAGTGTGCAAGCTCGCGTTATGGAACACTCACAGCCCCCAATTCGCATTATATGTCCAGGCAGAGTATACCGTAACGAGGCCATAACAGCGCGCGCTCACTGCTTCTTCCATCAGGTTGAAGGTCTGTATATAGACAAAAATGTTTCGTTCACAGACCTTAAGCAGGTATTATTGACATTTGCACGCGAGATGTTCGGAGCGGACACAAAGATTCGTTTGCGCCCAAGCTATTTCCCATTCACAGAGCCAAGTGCAGAAATGGACATCTCATGTCACATCTGCGGCGGCGAAGGTTGTGGATTCTGCAAACATACTGGCTGGGTAGAAATTCTTGGCTGCGGAATGGTTGACCCCAACGTTCTTGAACTTTGTGGAATTGACAGCAAGGAGTACAGCGGATATGCATTCGGCATGGGTGTTGAGAGAATAACAAACTTGAAGTATCAGGTTTCAGACCTTAGAATGTTCTCAGAAAACGATGTCAGATTCCTCCGTGAGTTTGAAGCAGCAAACTAACAGCAGGCTACAACTCGTGAAACTCAAGATTAGTCCCTAATTTGACAATTTTCACATTAATATATATATGCGCACGCGCAGTTATATTTCAAGAATAAATCGTGAGATATAGGCATTCTATCTCACGATTTATTGTTTATTTATATAATGTAATGAAGCCAAAGAAGAATGAGAATTGCATTTTTATGTTAAAATAGATAAATAAATATACCATTTATACAATAAAACAAGTACATTTGCGTGATTAAATTACATAATTAACTAATTAAATCAAGCGAAAAAATGAAAAAAGTTTTGTTTATTGCAATCGCAGCTGCTGCCATGACACTGACAAGCTGCAATCAGAAGAGCGAACCTGCTCAGAACGAGAATGCTGCAACTGACTCTGTAGAAGTTGCTGTTGACGATGTTGCAAATGCCACTAACGAACTTGCTGCAGCTCTTGACAACAAGGACGCAGGTGCTTTCCAGAAGGCTTATGAAGCTATCATGGAAAAAGCTAAGACAATGGACCCAGCTATCGTAAAGGACTATCTTGCTAAGGTTCAGGAATTCGTTAAGAACAACATGGACAAGGTTAAGGCTGTTGTTGGTACAAACGCTGCTTTGGCAAGTTCTGTTGATGCTTTTGCTAACATGCCAGCTGAAGGACTTGACAAGGTTACAGAAACAGTAGGCAAGGTTCAGGAACAGCTCAAAGGTGCAAAAGAAGGTGTTGAAAACGCAGCTAAAGACGCTGTTAACGAAACTACGAACAAAGCAAATGAAGCAGTCAACAAAGCTGCTGAGAAAGTAACTGAAAAAACATCAGAAGCTATTGACAATGCAGCTAAAAAGGGTGCTGACGCCGTTAAAGGTAAGTTAGGTCTCTAATCAATTAACTGCTACAAACAAAAAAAACTGAACATGGAAATTTCCATGTTCAGTTTTTTTGTTTTATGTCTTTAAATTATAAAAGGGAACTATATACCTGTTGTCCCCGAATAGTCTAATATGAGTATTTTTCTTTTTTGGCTTATTTTCCTATCAGCGTAAACACAACAACGGTTGCATTTGGATTTACTTTATATATAGTATTGATAATGTAATTCAATGTTGCACCACTTGTCATAACATCATCAATAACCATTACTTTGGGTTGTGTCAGTTTATTGAAAGCATCTTTTTCTTCTTCGCTTCCAAAATTATAAAAATTCTTCAAATATTTCCTATATTTGTATTTCATATCTCGACCTATTGAAAAATAGTTACTATTTTTCAAAGTTTCCATCATTTTCTTTATTTGTGTTATTCGTTCTTCTTTTTGTTCTTCAGTATATTTAGGATATTCTCTCTCTCCAACCTTATGTGTTGCATCTAATACCTCTCTTTTATACGAAATATAGTCAAAGCATAATTCACTTGGTGGCTCTTTAACTAATTCAAAGGTCAAAAAATCGGGATACCCAAATAATCTTATGTAAGATATTGCTTTCCTATTTATTTCTGAGATTGATTGCGGATAGACAATTGTATTGTATTCTCTAATATTTATTGTATCATCCAAAGAGTTAACAGCCTTTTCAATAAATGTAGATACATCACCATTATCCATATTTTCATGAAATTTTATATATTCTATAAAATTTGCTCTAACCGATGAATCCACATCATCTTCAAATTGATATTTGAAATAAAAACACTTATTATATATATTGCTTTGATATAAGCCATAATTAGTCAATTTTATAATATCACGTTCTGAATCTTGTGTAAAATCAAATGTGAATGAATTGCTGCTGCTGTCATATTGAACACCTTCAACCAATTTCCTCTTAGGTTTTCTAATACTATTTAATGTTTCATCTACTATTTTGTCAATTATTTGTTTTCTCACTTTGGGTTGCTTCATAATATTACTGTTAAAAGTATTTGAATTCTATTATAACTATCACTCACTTTTGCAAATATAATTCCCCCAATCCATATTTCCAAATATTTATACATACTTTCTCCAAATTGCTTGATATTTATGGTTCATCCCCGAATTGCGTTGGCAAGTTTATATAGTAGTATAGAAAAAGCCGCCAATTCATTATCTTTGTGGTTCCCCAACCATATCAGATATGAACGGCAGCTTATTATATCAGG
>JAGAGD010000078.1 GCA_017627765.1 Prevotella sp.
CGTGGCATATCGCAGTGCGATATGTGGCATATTGCAGTGCCAAAGGTGCCCTTTCACACTGCGAAAGATGCCCTTTGACTTTTTTAACACTTATGTATTATGAGGCGAAACGTATAATGTCTTGATATTGAACGATTTACTAAAAAGAGCGAGAAACCTCCAAATACTCGCATATTTTGCAACTTCTTTTTGCTCGGTCGCAAATTTTTAAGTTATGGGCAGGTTTAGTTAATCAATTTTTTACCCAACTCGGCTCTGAAAATTGCAAGTTTTCCTGTTTTGAGACAGACTTTTCAGAAATTCGTTTTCAAATCGTAAGTTTATAGAGCCTTATCTTTTTAATATTAAAAATAAGTGCAGAAGTTTCATATTTCCGTAAAAAAGGTAAAAGTTTCAGTAATATTTATATGTTTCGTAAATAATAAAAAGCGTAACTTTGCAGTTATGAAAAAGATATTTATTTTGCTGGCAGCGATGCTGCTGTCGGCTGTGAACGAAACAAAAGCACAAGGCAACATGACACTGACAAAGAGACACGAGGCTCTGGCTGCTATGGCAGCCAACGCAGCTCAGGGTGACACAGAGAGCCTGAAAAGGGCTGCAGACGAAGGTTTTGATAACGGACTGACCATAAGCGAGGCAAAGGAGGCTCTCTCACATCTCTATGCCTACACGGGCTTTCCCCGCTCGCTCAATGCACTGGGCGCTTTGCAGCAGCTGACAGACCAGCGCGAGAAGTCGGGCAAAGCCACCGAGGCAGGCAGGGAGGCAGACCCCATGCCCGCAGGCTACGACGCTCTGAAGCAGGGCACTGAGGTGCAGACTAAGCTTACTGGCATGCCCTTCAACTACGAGTTTGCACCGCAAACCGACTACTATCTGAAGGCACATCTGTTTGGCGACATCTTTGCCCGCAACAATCTCTCGTTTGCCGACCGCGAAATAGTGACGGTTTGTGCAATATCGGCACTTGAGGGATGCGCCCCGCAGCTGCAAGCCCACGTAAGGGGAGCTATGAACATGGGGGTGAGCGAGGCACAGCTGCGTGCTCTGCCCGACGTGCTGCGGACAAAGGCAGGCGAGGCAGAAGCCAACAGGCTGACGGCTGCCATTGCCGCTGTCTTCGGAGAGAAGGCAGAGACGGTGCAGACGGTAGACTTCAATGTTTGGCCCAAGGGTGAGCTCAACACCGCCTATGCTAAGTATTTCATCGGCAACAGCTATCTTGCACCGATGGACGCTGAGAACGGCGGGCCCGTTAATGTTACCTTCGAGCCCCGCTGCCGCAACAACTGGCACGTACACCACAAGTCGGTGCAGGTGCTGATATGCGTTGCTGGCAGAGGATGGTATCAGGAGTGGGGCAAAGAACCTGTAGAGATGACTCCAGGAACGGTGATTGCCATTCCTGCGGAGGCAAAGCACTGGCACGGAGCAGCCCGCGACTCGTGGTTTCAGCATCTCACCTACATGACAAAGGTGGAAGAGGGTGCTTCAAACGAATGGCTTGAACCTGTGGGCGACGACGTCTACGACAAGCTGAAATAAGGTTGTCGGAATATGGGTATATGAGTTTTTTTTGAGGTTATTGGGTTTAAAGGTTATGAGGTGAAGTTAGTTTTTTTGTAATTGCACATTCACCTTATAGCCTATAGGCCCAGCAACCTTAAAGCCTCATAACTTTCTAAGTACCTATTTTTAACACTGAAAACTGCTACTAATTGTTTTTTATTTCATATATTTGCAAACTAAATCTATTAGTTGTTTCTAAGCCTATGGTGTTTTCTCCCTACACATAAGGCTGTAGGATTATAACCCCAGAAGTTGAGGGCTTCCGAAATTTTAATACCTTACTAAACGATGGCACGACACTTACTTACCGTTCTGTTGCTGACATTCGCTCTGGCAGTCAATGCTCAGACGGGCAACACTATTGCAGACAACATCATTAGGCAACTCAGCATCTTCAGACAGGAAAAGACTTATGTCCACACCGATGCAGCCGACTATGATGCTGGCGATCGCATCTGGATGAAGGTGTATGTGGTTGATGCGCTCAGCCATGAACCCCAAAGCGAGAGCCTTTATGCCCACGTTGAACTGTTTGCGCCCGACGGAAGTCTTGCCAGAAGGGTGAAGCTGATGAACGATGAGGGCGTCTTTGAGGGATATATTGATATTCCGCAAAGTGCAAAAGACGGCAAGTATATTCTTCGTTCTTATACCGAGTTGTCGCGAAATGCTGATGGCTTTCAGGATATTAAGCCTGTCTATGTAGGCAACTGCAATGAAGCAAAAAGACGGGGCAAGAAGAAGCATCACGATGATGACAGAGACATGGCTCACAAACTCAAGATTGAAAGGACAAGTCAGGGCGTAGTAGTCTCTGTAGCCGAGCCTGCGGATTCTCTGCTTCTGCTGGCTCACTGCCGCGCCTATCCGTTTTTCATAGGCAGGATAGCAGCAGACAGTCCTGTAGTAGTCAGCAACGACTCGCTGCCGCAGGGCATGATATCATTGCTACTCATAGACAGCAAAATGAATGTTGCAGACGAGCGTCTGATCTATTCTGACAATGCCGCAGAGCAATGCCCTTTGGAGATAGCCGCAGACAAGGCGGAATACAGGCCTAAGGAGGAAATGTCGCTGCGTCTGTCTATACCAGGACTGCACGAAAATGAGAAAGCCGACGTGTCAGTTTCCGTTGTGAGCACTGCTGCCATGCCGCGACATGCCGTCTCAAATATAACACAGCATTTGTTTTTTTCGTCCGACCTTGCGGGCAGCATCTTGCATCCAGAGCGTTTTCTGAAAGATGATGTTGCAAGAGACTCGCTGCTTGAGAGAAGAAAGTGGCAGAGATATGATTTCGGCAGAATACTGAAAGGCGCGATGGCCAGTCCTGTTCACGATGCTGAAACGTCGCAGACCATTGAAGGAAAGGTGAGGACTTACTTCAGAAAGAAGCCCGTGGCAGATGCAAAAGTGAGTCTGATTTCGCCTCAGGAGGGCATTCTTGCTGCAACAGAAACCGACAGCGAAGGCAGGTTCTCGTTCCCATTCATGGACTATCCCGAAGGAACTAAATATGTGTTGCGTGCTGTGGACAGCAAGGATAAAGAGAATGTTGAACTGATTATTGACGAAAAAAATGTTGAACCGCTGAATATAGACATGATAAGCGACTATACCTACATGCCCGAAACCAAAGAAAACAGCAACAGGCAACAGGCAGGCAACAGCATAAAGATAGTGAGAGAGCAAATTGATAACGATGCAATAATGCTCAACACTGTGGATGTTTCGGGCACGAGGCGCAACTCGGCAACTAAGGGCAATGTCTATGCGCAGCTTGCCGACTTCTCTTTCGGTCTGCAAAAGATAGAAGAAATCGGTGCAACCTGTCTGCACGAACTCTTGCGTCATATTCCTGGTGTCTATCTGCGCGACAACAAATGCTATGTGCGAGCAGCTTCTTCTATTTACGGCGACACGCCTGCGGCAATAGTTGTTGACGGAGTGATAGTTGAAGGCGACTACGACCTCGACATTATTCAGATGCAGGATGTGGCTCGCGTGGATGTGTTCAAGACAGGTTCAACGCTCATCTGGGGCTCGGCAGGAGGCGCAGGAGTCATTTCGATTACAACAAAGATTGGCACCTATGGCGATGTCAGCACGGAATATCTTAATCAGAAAAAGATAATGCCGCTTGGCTATCAGAAACACTCCGACTTCTATTCGCTGCCAGGTATGAGGAAGACTCTCTATTGGAACCCTCGCATAGTGAGCGATGTAGTAAGCCTTAACGCATCAGACAGTGAAGGAACGTGCCTTGTTGTGGTGGAAGGAGTAACAACCGAAGGCAGGCTTATTCACGAGGAATTGGAAATAATCGTAAGATAATCGGAAATAGGGAAAAGGCTGCTTACAGCTCTTCGTAAGCAGGAATATGGTAGAGAAAAACGTAGGTGTTGTTGTCGTAGTCCATGCGGCAGCAGAAGTGTTCCAGTCCGTTGCTTATCATGAGATAGTCAACATGAAGCAGCAGGTTGTAGGCTGAAATCTGATTTAGCACCTGTTGGGTAATGGCAACGGTGGGAGCCTTGTATTCTACGATGACACGAGGACTGAGATTGTTGTCGTAAACCACCGAGTCGCAGCGCAGATGCTTGTTGCCAACAGACAGTTCCACCTCGTTGGCAACGAGAGTAGGGGGATAGTTGCGGTGAGCAGTAAGGTAGTTTACGAAATGCTGGCGCACAAATTCTTCGGGAGTAAGGGCTACATATTTGCGCCTGAGCATGTCAAGAACCTGCATCTTGCTGCCGTTCTTGCGTATCTTTATGTCGAATTTGGGAAGATTTAGTTCCAACATCTTTATTCGTTTTTCTCTCTTTATGCTATGCAAAGGTAGTCATAAAAACTAAGAATGCAAAAATCTGATGGGGTAATAGACGGGAAAAAGGCATAAAAAACCAGTTGCAGACTTTTTATAATGAAGCTACAACTGGTTTTTCTGATTGATTACTTTACCATTGTTTTTAGTGAAAATGTGGCTGTAGTCTATGTTTTTGCCACATCTGCCTTACTCTGCAATGGACGAGCAATATAATGAAGAAATTATTTTACTACTACTTTGCGAACCGAACCATCGCTCATGCGGATGATGTTGACGCCCTTCTCTGGCTTGTTCAGACGAACACCGTTGATGTTGTAATAGGTCTTTTCGCCATTGAGGTCGCTGTTCAGAGTCTCGCTGATACTTGTTGCAAGGTCGATTGGCACTTCTGCTGCATTTATAACCTCGCGTGAAACTTTGTCCAAGAGCAGTGCAACGATGCGGAGTTTATCCATCTTGATAGCAGACAGAAGTTCTTCGTTTTCTGGAAGCATCATCTTGAAATTGTGGTTCAGAACGCCTCCGTCTCTGATTTCTCCCTCGAGAGGCGCAGACAGATTTTCAGACTTGCCTGTCATGTAGTCTCGTTTCCAAGAAGAACTAATGGCTATGTTGTCGTAGGCAATGTTCATGTGAGAGTCGCCAAAAGAGTATTCGTCTAAATCTTCAGGGAAGCTATATCCAAAATCAGCATAAACGGCAAACATATTGTCCTGATACCATGCTGGGTCGTCTTTGTAAACGCTGTCGGCAACGAGATAGTAACCCATTTCGTATATATTCTCTGGCTCGTCTATATAGAACTTTGCAGAAGAATTGACGTTGATATATCCTCCTCCCTGAGTGCTTGAGTCCCATACCCAGTCTGCACTGAGGTTGGAAACTTCGGCCACAGTTGCAAACGTGTTGGCTATGCCTACAGTGCGGATGATGCCATTGTAGTTCCATCCATGGTATGGATTGAGTTGTACGTGACTGTCAATGTGACTTCTCGGCCACCCGCGCACGCTTATTCGGTCTGAATCGTAGTTAGAGAGAGTAATAGGGTCATCTGTAAAGACTGGATCGCGGATTACTATAGGAATGATTCTGTCACCGTATTCTTTCTTTACTTTCTCATGGCCTACTTGTGTATAGCCTCCCCAGTCTGTCTTGTTGCTCGAGAATGTTTCGAGAACAGAGGTTCGTGGAACTTCCTTGTCAATATTCTTCACCTTCATGTAGTATACATTGTTCGCTAAAGCGTTAGGGAGATCGTCATTGATTGTAACTACTCTCATGGCAATTTCATAGGTTCCAACCTGCATAGGTGCATCGAACTTTACAAAGAATGTAGAGCTGTCGCCACTAAGCAGAGTGGTCGTATAAGCATAGTCTGCTGGGTTTTCACCTAAAGCAATAGCTCTCTCGGCATAATCGTCATTCCAGAAACTGAGAGAATCTGTATATATTCCATTAGGAGTAGCCAGCTCAATGCCTACTTTCTGAATCGTTGTGATGCCTGTGTTCATCAGCTTCACATGTACAATGCCCTTTTTGCCAGCTACTGTTGTGCCATACACGCCTGCTGCATTTTCAATAAATGCAGACTCTTCTGCTATGTGACCGTCTACAAATACCTGTAGTGGAGTTGTGCCATACGCTGTGTTAGTGACCCAACGGTCATAGTAGGTGTCGCTGTCAATCTTTAAATAGAACGAACCACGTGGGACTTTACTTTCATAAGTGGCTATAACTGGTTTTAAATCGAAGTTTTGTAAATCTTCAACATCCTTGATTGTGAAGTCAAACCCAACGAACATGCCCTCGTTAGGAATGGCAAACTTGTCGATCTTCACAGCGTTCCATGTGCGAGTGGCAACAACAATGTCTTCGTCTGGCACTGCTATGTCAAGCACTCTGTTGTCAATCTCGCTGATTGAAGATCCCTTTGAAATCCAAACATGCACGTCGGTGAAATTTGGGGCAATCATAGGAAAACGGATAGAATCAACATTCAAACCTTCAAGCGGAGAGTTTTTTCCTGGCAGGAAGATTGCTACGCGATAGACAGAAGGAATCTCCTTTCCAAAGAGATAGCCTTTTGGCACATCTTCTTTGTAATGCCCATACCACTGACCTTCATTTTGCGCATTGGCAAAAATACACGAAAGCATTAAAAATGCTGTTAAGTAAAAAATCTTTCTCATAAGCTTTTTGTTTTTTTTAAGACCCTGATAGTCAGAGTAGTTTGTTAAATCTTGATTTTGATTATCTATACTAAATTCATAATGTGACTCACAAATTTAATTGTTTTTTGTCATAAATCATTCTTCCGAAAAACATATTTATCACTATATAAGAGTGGTTAAAGCATATGCGAGGGGATGTCGATTCACATTCTTTATGAAAAATGAAGTGGAGGAATAAGAAAAAAATAGTTTTTCTTTTATCTTTTTTGTCATTACAAAATAAATAAGTATCTTTGCAAAAGGGTGTTTTGCTTAGCGAAGTTTGCACTCTATTTTGTGGAAAAAATAACAAGCGTTTGCTGTTATTCGGAATTACTTCAAGAATCTACCAAATTCAACAAAGAACAAAACCGAAAGAGTAAGTTGCAAGCGTCTACGCTGTAGCGTGGGCGTGACTTATCTGGTTTTGTGGGCTTTGGTAGAGCCTTTGAAGTATGGATAGGAATATCGTCCATGCTTTTTTGTGCCCTAATCAAAGCCCACGTCCGATGATAAGCAATGCGCATAAAACGATTATAGCGTATGGCAAATTCTAATCTTAATCAGGCAAAAGAAGCCAAGAAAGATGAGTTCTACACGCAGCTATCTGACATTGAGAATGAATTGCGGCACTATCGCAGTCATTTTCAAGGTAAGACGGTGCTGTGTAACTGTGACGACCCTTATGAAAGCAACTTCTTCAAGTATTTTGCACTCAATTTTAATGCATTAGGCTTGAAAAAGTTGATTGCTACTTGTTACAATGGTTCGCCTGTTCAGGGCAATGAATTAATGATTGACTTTGGCAATTTTAGCTATGAACCTAAGAAAATTGCATATAAAGTTGAGATTTCTGAGGTAAATGATTCCAATGGAGATGGTGTCATAAACCTGACTGATGTGCAATATTTGATAAAGAATAAGAATAATGTTTTGTCACTATTGAAAGAAAATGGAGACTTCAGAAGCAATGAATGTATAGAGTTGCTGAAACAGTCGGACATTGTTGTTACAAATCCTCCATTCTCTTTATTCCGGGAATATGTTGCACAACTGATAGAGTATGGCAAGAAATTCTTAATAATAGGTCATCAAAATGCTATTACCTACAAGGAGATTTTCCCATTGATTATGAATAATAAACTATGGCTTGGCTATGGTTTTAAAGGTGGTGCAGCACATTTCGTGTCTCCTTATGATGATGTAGCATCTGCAAATGACCATAAGAAGGGAATGATTAGGGTTTCAGGTGTTCACTGGTTTACTAACTTGGAAATCAAGAAACGACACGAAGAACTTGTTCTATATAGTAAATATAATGATAGTGAATATCCGCGTTATGACAATTATGATGCTATAAATGTCAATAAGACTAACGAAATTCCTATGGATTATGATGGGGTGATGGGTGTTCCTATAACTTTCTTAGATAAGTATAATCCAGAGCAGTTTGAGATTATTGGTAATGAGATTTTATTAGATATACCCAAAGGAAGGGGGTATATAAATGGTAAAAGAATGTATAGTAGAATATTTATTCGTAAAAAAACAGTTGAAATACAATGAAAATTGAATTAAGAAAAATTACAATTCGTGATTTAGCAGAAGGTTACGAGGATAATGAAGAAGGTGGAGTAAGGGGCTTTAATGGTAAATTAGACATAAGACCTCCATATCAGCGTGAGTTTATTTATGACGAAAAGAAACGCAATGCGGTTATCACTACAATAAAAAGAGGATTCCCTTTGAATGTAATGTATTGGGCTACGCGTGATGAAGATGCCGATGTTCCATTTGAAGTTATGGATGGGCAGCAGCGAACTATTAGTATATGTCAATATATAAATGGTGATTTTGCTTATGATTTCCAGTACTTTCATAATCTTACAGATACAGAGAAAAAACAGATTCTTGACTATGAATTGACTGTATATGTGTGTAGCGGCACTGATAAAGACAAACTTGATTGGTTTCAGACAATAAATATTGCTGGTGAAAGACTGACGCAACAGGAACTTAGGAATGCTGTATATGCAGGGCCTTTTGTGAGTGATGCAAAGCGGTATTTTTCAAAGTCTAATTGCGCAGCATTTAATATGGCTAAGACGCTCATAAATGGTTCTCCTATCCGACAGGAATATTTAGAAACTGCATTAAAATGGGTGGCAAATAGTTTGACAACACCTTCTAATAAGATCACCATAGAAAGTTATATGGCAAAGCATCAGCATGACCCTAATGCAAATCAGTTATGGCAATATTTCTCTTCTGTAATAACTTGGGTTACAGCAACTTTTGATGTTAAGAAACGTGGTAAAATAATGAAAGGTTTAGACTGGGGAAGTCTCTATGACCGCTTCGGAAATAAAATTTTAGATAAAGCTGAATTAGAAAAAGAAATATCGAAATTAGTAATCGATTCAGAGGTTCAGAACAAGAAAGGCATTTGTTCGTATGTTCTTACGAGAGATGAACATGATTTGGGCTTGCGTGCTTTCCCTGATGATATTAAACTTGCAGTATATGAGAAGCAAAAGGGAATATGTCCATTATGTAATGAACGTTTTGAAATAGAGCAGATGGAGGGTGACCATATAACTCCATGGCGTGATGGAGGGAAGACAATAGAAGAAAATTGTCAGATGCTTTGTCGTGATTGTAATAGGAGGAAAGGTGCAAAATAGTAGGCTTCGGTTGCTAATTATTTTTCTTTTATACTGCAACTTCTTCTCTCTGGCAGGCGATAACGAAGATTAATGAGTAAAAACTATTGGATGCAGAGATAAGTTTTTGTTCAAAATATTGGGGAAAGTAGTTTTCCATACGGAAAAAAACTGTACCTTTGTAGTCGACTGCAATTTGATTTCTTGAATCTGGCAGATGAAAACGCCTTTTATTTTGCATGTTTTTCTGCTGTTTTTCAAGCCTTGTTGTCAGCCAACTCCTATTATATAATATAAATAAGGTATAAGAAATACTGAACGAAAATTATGGCAGAGCCAAGACAGATTCATACTTACGACTCCATCATGCGAGACCTGAAGGCGAAAAAATATGCGCCCGTATATCTGCTGATGGGGGCAGAACCGTATTATATAGACAAGATTTCTGACTATATTGCTACGCATGTACTGGCTGAAGAGGAACGCGATTTCAATCAGACTGTTGTCTACGGTGCCGATACTACACCTATTCAGGTGGTGGAAATGGCAAAGCGTTATCCGATGATGTCAGAACATCAGGTCGTAATTGTGAAAGAAGCGCAAAACCTGAAGTCATGGGATGCACTGGAGAAATATCTTGAAAAACCAATGCCTTCAACAATTCTCGTTTTGTGTTACAAAAACGGTACGGTTGACAAAAGAAAGAAAATAATTGCAAGAGTTTCTGCTGTGGGAGTGTTATTTGAAAGCAAAAAACAAAAAGAAAGGGATTTGCCTCCCTTCATTGAGAATTATCTCCGACAGCATGGCATTGCGATTGAACACAAGGCTACGGAAATGATTGCCGACCATATCGGTGCCGACCTTAACCGGCTCGCAACAGAACTCGATAAGCTTGTTGTGAGTCTTCAAGGCAAGGATTTGCGAGTAACACCTGAAGTTGTCGAAAATCAAGTTGGCATATCAAAGGACTATAACATCTATGAACTGAGAAATGCCATAGTAAACCGCAACATTTTGAGGGCGTATCAGATTATGAAATATTTTGACAAAAATCCAAAAAGCGGTTCACTCTATGCAATGCTTCCACAACTCTTTTCTTACTTCCAAAATCTTATGATTGCATACTATGCTCCGAACAGAAATAATGAACAGGAACTTGCTCGTTACCTCGACCTTAGCCAGGCATGGATGGCGAGAGAATATACTACGGGAATGAGAAATTATTCTGGCGTAAAGACGATGCAGATAATTGCAAAAATAAGAGAGATTGATGCCAAGAGCAAGGGACTTGATAATCCGAATACTGGAGCAGGAGAGTTGATGAAAGAACTGTTCTATTTCATTCTTCATTAAACTGGCAAAAATATAAAAATAGGGTAACAGGAATTTATCAAAATATTGGATAGCTTAAACTAAACGCGAGGTAAAAAATTATCATTTTTTGCCTCGCATTTTTTATCCAGACTGATGAAAAATATGACAACTTTTTACTCTTTTTTTGTTCTTGTTTTTTCATCTGACCATTCTTTTCGGATGAAATTTCCATGTAATTTTCAGTCTGTTTTTCCTTCATTTTTCATTCTCTATTTTGTCACCTTTGGTGGTATAGTTTGAAAAAGTGTTCGGAAAAAATCAAGTTTTAGCATAAAAAAGTCGCAATTTTCAGTGGATTTAGGGCTGAAAAACGCTATTTTTTTCAAAAAATCACCCGAAATAGGTCTGAAATTTGTCAAAAATCATCTCTTTTTTTTCTAAAACTGCAAGTGCAGATGAAGGTAATTTTTTGCGCAAAATGCCCATAAATAGGGGCTTTCTGCCACTTTTTACCCCTTCAATACTCGCGATTTTTCAATAAAACTGACAACCAGTCCAAAATTCTTTAATTATCGCTGTTTTTGCCATTTTTTGCTATTATCAGATTTAGACTTCACACTCATTAACGTTTTGTCTTTTAAATTTTGATTTTATGTTTGTAATTTAGTTTTGAAAACCAAACAAAGTGAATGCGAAATATTTAGTAATTTACAATTTAAAATGGTAGTTTAGGTGTTGAAATAAATACCTAAACTTTAAATATTTAAATATAAATCTATATTTATGCATAAATATTTTGTATCGTTTAAGGTGTTGAAAATCACACGTTTACACATATTAATTAAAGAAACATTAGTTATTTATCAACCTTTTAGAGGTAAAAAATGCATAAAACAGTTGTTTTCCTTAAAATCATCGTAACTTATCTATTATCAGTCCAATTATTTAGTAAAATCCCTTGAAATTTAGGTTTATACCTTTATTTTGCTTACGTTTTACGTTTGTAAACATAAACACTGTTGGTTTAGGTTTTAAGCGTTTGATGTTTTAAATTTTAGGATTTAAAATGTAAAATAAATAAATTAAAATTATCGTCTACATTTGTTGTGTATTTCAAATATTTGTTTTACCTTTGTAAAATCAAACTGAAAAGCGATTTTATCGCTAAAAATCGGTTCGTCATGAAAAATCACCCATTTTTTTTGATGAAAACTTTGAGAATTTTTCTCGTCAGATTTTAAGATGTTGAACACTACACTCCAGATTGAGATGAAAAATCTATGTAGAATTTTCTCTTTCTAAATTCTGATACGAAACAAGAGAATGATTTTCTCGACGGCAATAAAAATTTTGGTAGTACACCCTATAACATATAATATAAGATGAAGGACAGAATTAAAAGTTTAATGGAGTCGCAGCACATGACTCAAAATACATTCGCAAATTTTATAGGTTTGTCGCCAGCAACCCTTAGCAGTATTTTTAATGGCAGAACCAATCCTACCCTTGCCACTGTTGAGGCCATCAAGTCAAAGCTCCCACTCATCAGTCTTGACTGGTTGGTAAGTGGTAATGGTCCCATGTTCCGTAAAGAGCAGTCTGGAGAAAATGACGGTCAGGAAGCTGTCCAGAATCCACCTTCAGAAACCCAACTTCTTTTTGCAGACGAACCTGTTGTTTCTGTGCCTCGGAGTCAAGAGCAGATTCAGCGACAATTTGCCTCGCAGAAGCAAAAAAACAATCTCGCTTTCGATATGAAAAATTTTGACAAAAGTTCACGAACAATTACCGAAATCCGAGTTTTCTTCAGCGACCAGACTTATGAGTCATTTGTGCCTAAGAAATAGTTAAAATTAACATTTACGCAAGTTAATTATTAACTTAAAGTATGTAAATCAATCAGCGTTTAAATTGAAGTTACGGCTTCAAAAATTATCCCTCATCGTAGAGTTATCGTTGTTTTTGTCTCAGTTTTCTTTGTATATTTTCTGAAAGATAACGATAACTCTTTTATGTTTTTGATAAGTCTTTTATATTTTTTTTGTACCTTTGTGCCAATATTATAGCCAAACTCATGCATATTGTCAATGTTTTTGGCATAGATACATTCTAATTCTATTCAAGAAAACCGCATGAAAAAAGTCATTCTCGACCTCAAAGTGTCAGAAGCGAAACATCTTTCGCCCAATCATATCCTTATAAAACTGACACATCAGGACCCTCTTCCAGATATGCTTCCTGGTCAGTTTGTTGAAGTTAGAGTTGATAATTCACCCGAAACATTCCTCCGCCGCCCTATTTCCATCCATTTTCTCGACCGCGAGAAGAACGAAATGTGGCTTCTTGTTGCAGCTGTCGGCAATGGCACTCGCAAGCTGATGCAGCTCAAACAAGGCGACTTGCTTAACTGCGTTCTCCCTCTTGGCAATTCGTTTACTATGCCTGTGAGTGCTGCTGAAGAGAGAATTTTGCTTGTTGGTGGCGGTGTTGGCGTTGCTCCGCTGCTTTATTTTGGCAAGGTTTTAGCCGAAAAAGGCAGCCGTCCTGCTTTCCTTCTTGGAGCAAAGACAGAGAAAGACCTGCTGCAACTCGACGAGTTCCGCAAATATGGCGATGTCTACCTCACAACCGAAGACGGTTCTGCTGGCGAGAAGGGCTTTGTAACCAATCATTCCGTTCTCGCTCAGAAGTTCTCACGCATAGCCTGCTGCGGTCCTCAGCCGATGATGAAAGCCGTTGCGCGTTATGCCAAGCAGACCGATACTCCGTGCGAGGTGTCGCTCGAAAACAAGATGGCTTGTGGTCTTGGGGCTTGTCTCTGCTGTGTAGAGAAGACCACCGAAGGCAACCTCTGCGTATGTACCGAAGGTCCTGTTTTCGACTATAAGCGCCTTCTCTGGGAGTTATAGTTTTCTGCAAATCACCTTTAGCAGAACTGTTTTTACTAAAAATAAATAATGATAAAGGCTTTTCAAAATAAATTATGGCAGCATTAAACGTAGAAATAAAAGACTTACGACTCAAGAATCCTATCATGACCGCCTCTGGTACGTTTGGATATGGTCTTGAATTTGCCGATTTTGTTCCGCTCGAAGAGATTGGCGGAATCATCGTTAAGGGAACAACCCTCCACCCTCGTCAGGGCAATGACTATCCGCGAATGGCAGAAACCGCTCAGGGCATGCTTAATTGCGTAGGCTTGCAGAATAAGGGTGTTGACTATTTTTGCGAGCATATCTATCCTCAGATTTGCGATATTGACACCAACATGATAGTCAACGTCAGTGGTTCTTCGCCCGAAGACTATGCCGAATGTGCTGCCCGAATAGACCAACTGGAAAAGATTCCTGCAATAGAACTCAACATTTCGTGCCCAAACGTCAAGCAGGGCGGAATGGCATTTGGCGTAACCTGCGAAGGTGCTGCAAGCGTTGTCAAGGCCGTCAGGGCGCGTTATCATAAGACAATGATAGTAAAACTCTCGCCTAACGTAACCAATGTTGCCGACATTGCGCGTGCCGTTGAGGCAGAAGGCGCCGATTCCGTCTCGCTCATCAACACCCTTATGGGCATGGCTATCGACATTGAGAAGCGCAAATCTCTGCTTTCCATTGGTACAGGTGGGCTTAGCGGTCCTGCAGTCAAGCCTGTAGCAGTGCGCATGGTTTGGCAGGTAGCCAAGTCTGTAGGCATTCCCGTTGTTGGATTAGGCGGCATTTCGTCAGCCGAAGACGCCATAGAGTTTTTCATGGCAGGTGCAACAGCGATAGAGATAGGCACAGCCAATTTCCTCGACCCAGCCATAACGCTGAAGGTTCGCGACGGACTGAACTCATGGTTAGACCGTCATGGCTGCAAATCGGTAAAGGAAATTATAGGTTGTATCTGATTATTTACGCCCCATTTCGATGCAAAAGAAATATAAGAAAACTGGTTGATGTCTGTCAGCCAGTTTTCTTGTTTAACATTAACCTTAACAGATACGGGAACTTTAACCTTAACGGGAACGATAACCTTAACCTTAACTATTAACTGTGCACTACTAAAGACTATGGACTATGAATTATGCACTATGAACTAAATACCTTCTCAGTCACTTCGTGACAGCTCCCCTAACTTAGGAGAGCAATTACTGCTTACAAACTGTAACTTCCAAAATCAGCCCAAAATATTGACGAAAAAAGTAAAAAATCTTGACAAATGAAATTTTAATTCTAGAAAAGGATTTTCTGATTGGCATGAGGCTGAATGCTAAAAAGCGTTTAATTGTTAATCAATCGGCTTAAACTATGTAAACGAACATAAGGAATGAAAAAGTGAAAGGTGTCCTTTCGCGATGCGAAACGTGGCATATCGCAGTGCGATATGTGGCATATTGCAGTGCCAA
>JAGAGD010000079.1 GCA_017627765.1 Prevotella sp.
AAAGTTGACGAACTTTGTGTACAAGTTGCACATAACAAGATAGTATAACTTAAAGATTGGACACTCTAAGTTACTAAAAATCTTTGATTTGTGCAACTTTTGGATATACATTCTTTACGCTATTTAATTCCGCCAACGGGTATTTATACTTGTTTGGTTTATAATAGAAACGATTTTTTGTTGTGGATATTGTTTTAGTCTTTGTTTTTATTTTCTTTCAAGTGTTAAAACTGCAAGTTAGAAGTAAAAATATGCCGAAAAAGTTTGCAGAATGAAAACTTAGTTATATTTTTGCAGCCGAAAAGATACAACAATCCAACTATGTAGCCACAAGCAGAGTGGCGCTCAGAGGGATTGTTGTATCTTTTTTTTTGTACACACCCAATGAGTTAAATCAGTTCTTTAACTTATTGAACAGCCGATAGTTATGAGTAAGAAAAGCTATTATTGTGTGTGTCGTTGTACACCTAAACGTGGCATCGTAAATATTGATGCCCAAGTTCTTAACAAATTAGTTGATGGCGAGATGATTCGCATTAAGTACACGCCTAATACTCGTCTTAGGGCTGCAAGGGGCTTAAGTCTCGGGCTGTTATGTGCTAATGCAGGCTTTCCTTTAAAGGCATTAAATGTGTGGGACAATACCATTGACAGTATTTACCTGACTGATTATGAATGGGTGTATCGTCTTATCAGCACTCGCTATGGCAGATTCAGAGACTATGTCACCGAAGATGGTGTTGTGAGTCTTGGCTGCTGCATGGACAAGTTGTTGAAAAAACTCGGTTATCAAGAGCTGGGCGGAAATGTCCGTGCATTAAAGGAATTGTATAAAAGCCTCTGGTATGAAAAATATTATGAGGCGTTATGATTTTAAGGCTATAAGGTTTTAAGGTTGACTGGTTTTAAGGCTATAAGGTAAAAAAGTTATAAGGTTTTGAGACTTAATTAGTTTAGGAATAATATTCTCACCTAAAACCAAATAGCCTTAAAACCTTATAACCTTAAAATAACTTTAAGAACTTATTTTTATTCTTCGCATTTGCATTCGCAAGCGCGGAAGTTCTTCAGGTCTTCTGCATTGAAATGGTGAATATATACGTTCTTGGCAACAACTTCTTCTTCTGCCATGCGAACATATACATTAGCCGATTTAGCGAAGAGTTCTGGAGCACGCGAAGCGTCGTCGATGATGAGCAGCGACATCAGAATGTCACCAGTCATGTCGTATAGACGACGAGCCAGCATGTCTTGCAGCTCCTGACTGTTCTTCTCCTTAACGCTGTTGATGGCTTCCTCGTAGATTTTAACGAGACCTTCAACACGCATCTTCAGAGGTTTCATTTCTTCGCTGACCTCATTTTCGAGCATTTCTTTCATCACTTGCAGATATGTTCCGTTAGTGATGTAGCGGATGGCTGCAACAACCTGCAACTGTGTTGTTCCCTCGTAGATAGAGAAAATACGTGCGTCGCGATAGAGTCGCTGACACTTATATTCCATGATGAAACCAGAACCGCCATGAACCTGAATGCAGTCGTAAGCATTCTGGTTGGCATATTCTGAGTTCATTCCCTTTGCTATTGGAGTGAATGCATCTGCAAGACGAGAGTATTTCTTCTGCTCCTGACGCTCCTCTGGAGTGAGTTTGCGCTCGCGGCTTATGTCGTCGAGAGTCTTGTAGATGTCAACATAGCGTGCTGTCTGATAGAGTATAGAACGTCCGGCGTCGAGTTTAGCCTTTATTCTTGCAATCATGTCATAGACAGCAGGGAAGTCAACGATTGTTGTGTCAAACTGCTTTCTTTCCTTTGCGTATGCCAGTGCTTCGTCGTAGGCTGCCTGTGAGAGACCTGTTGACTGTGCTGCGATGCCGAGTCGTGCACCGTTCATGAGTGCCATGACATACTTGATGAGTCCGAGACGGGTGCTTCCGCATAGTTCTGCCTTTGCATTCTTGTAGACAAGCTCACAAGTAGGTGAGCCGTGAATACCGAGTTTGTGCTCAATGTGGCGAACATCAACGCCGCCGTCGCGCTTGTCGTAGATGAACATTGACAGTCCGCGACCGTCGCGTGTTCCCTCTTCAGAGCGAGCCAGCACGAGGTGTATGTCAGAGTCGCCGTTGGTTATGAATCGCTTAACACCATTCAGACGCCAGCAGTTGTTCTCCTCGTCGAATGAAGCCTTGAGCATTACACGCTGAAGGTCAGAACCTGCATCGGGCTCAGTGAGGTCCATTGACATTGTCTCGCCTGCACATACACGAGGAATATACTTCTGGCGCTGCTCCTCGTCTCCAAATTCGTAGAGAGTCTCAATACAGTCTTGCAGCGACCAGATGTTCTGGAAACCAGCGTCGGCTGTAGAGATTATCTCCGAAGCCATTGAGTAAGGAGTGATAGGCAGGTTAAGTCCGCCGTAGCGGCGTGGCATAGAGATGCCCCATAGTCCGGCCTGTCGTGTAGCCTCAATGTTCTCGAAAGTCTTTGAGGCATAAACCATGCGGTTGTTTTCGAGGTGAGGACCTTCGAGGTCAACACTCTCAGAGTTAGGTTCTATGATGTTGGCAGCGATGTCGCCTGTTATTTCCAACACCTTTTTATAATTCTCTATTGCGTCGTCGAAATCGACTGGAGCATCTTCAAACTTATCTTTGTCTGCAAAGTCGCGCTCTTTCAGCTCAACGATGCGCTTCATCAGTGGGTGATGAAGATGAAATTCAAGTTCGGGATGGTCGTTAAAAAAGTTTGCCATAATTATTTTATTTATCTTAGTCCTCCTTCGATAGTCGTGTTCCTGTCTTCTTCCTGATGTAGCCCCACATCCAACTGAGAGTATATAAAACAGAGTTCTAAACTCTAAAATGTTGGCATACTTTATGGCTAATATGAACGAAACAAAGCTATTGTCAGAAGAACATCAATGAATTTCATTTACTTGCTATTCTGCTTATAGTACTTAATGAGCTTTGGAACAACCTCTTCTACAGTACCTACTATAACATAGTCTGCTATCTTGTTGATAGGAGCGTCAGGGTCGTTGTTGACAGAGATGATGATGCCAGAGTCTTGCATGCCGGCTATGTGCTGAATCTGTCCGCTGATACCGCAGGCTATATATACCTTTGGATGAACAGTAACACCGGTCTGACCAATCTGACGGTCGTGGTCTATCCAGCCTGCATCTACTGCAGCGCGGCTTCCGCCAACTTCGCCATGAAGCACTTTTGCGAGTTCAAAGAGCTGGTCGAAACCTTCTTTAGAACCTACGCCATAACCTCCAGCCACAACTATTGGTGCGCCTTTCAGGTTGTGCTTAGCCTCTTCAACGTGGTGGTCGAGAACCTTAACAACAAATGCTTCGGCTGAAACATATTTTGAAACTTCCGGATAGACAACTTCGTTCTTTGCCTTTCCGTCGTAGAGAGCCTTCTGCATCACTCCAGAGCGTACAGTAGCCATCTGTGGACGATGGTCGGGATTGACGATGGTTGCAACGATGTTGCCGCCGAAAGCAGGACGAATCTGATAGAGCAGGTTGTCGTAGTGCTTGCCAGCCTTCTTGTCGTCGTAGTCGCCAATCTCAAGCTGAGTACAGTCGGCGGTTAGTCCGCTCGTGAGCGATGAACTTACTCTCGGACCTAAATCCCTTCCTATCACGGTAGCACCCATGAGGCAAATCTGAGGATTCTCTTCCTTAAACAGATTAACGATGATGTCGGTGTGAGGTGCAGAGGTGTATGGGAAGAGCTCCGGGGCATCGAAGACAAAGAGTTTGTCAACTCCGTAAGGCAGAATCTGGGACTCCACCTTGCCTTTGATGCCAGTGCCAATCACAACGGCATGAAGCTCAACTCCGAGCTGGTTAGCCAGCTTACGTCCTTTCGTAAGCAACTCCTGAGAAACCTCCTGAACAAGAGTGTTTTCTATCTCGCAATATACAAATACGTTGTTCATGCCTATCCTATGATTTTTTCGTCCAACAATTCTTTGATCATTCCCTCTACATCAGCATCAGAAGCCGTCAAAGTCTTCGACTCCTTAGCCTGGAACACGATGTTCTTAACTGCCTTAACCTTAGTAGGCGAACCAGAGAGACCGCACTGCTCGGCATCGCCGTCAACATCTGCTACGCTCCACTGGTTCAGTGTCAGATACGGACGTTCCTCATACAGGTAGTTATACTTGCTGTAGTCGTCGTCAGTGGTGCGCTCCAGCAGGCATGTGGCACGCTTATACTTCATTACAAGTTTAGCATTCTGCGGACGGCAAGGTGCTGCACTTCCGTTGACTGTTACAACAACAGGCAGCGGAGCTTCAACTGTCTCCACGCCTCCGTCAATCACGCGGCGTATCGTAGCCTTTCCGTTCTCCACTTTCAGAATCTCCTCTGCGTAGGTGACCTGATTGAGACCCAGTTTCTGGGCAACTTGTGGACCAACCTGAGCTGTGTCGCCGTCGATAGCCTGACGACCACCTATAACGATGTCAACATCGCCAATCTTCTTTATAGCCGTAGCCAGAGCATAGCTCGTAGCCAGTGTGTCAGCACCGGCAAAAAGACGGTCGGTCAGCAGCCATCCTGTGTCGGCACCACGATAGAGTCCCTGACGGATAATCTCTCCTGCGCGAGGAGGACCCATAGTCAATATACCAACTGTTGAGCCCTCGTGCTGCTCCTTAAGTCTGAGAGCCTGCTCAAGAGCGTTCAAATCTTCTGGGTTGAAGATAGCAGGCAAGGCTGCTCGGTTGACTGTGCCTTCGGCTGTCATTGCGTCCTTACCCACGTTTCGTGTGTCGGGTACTTGCTTGGCAAGTACTACAATCTTTAAACTCATATATATAAAATATTAGAAATTTCCGCCGCAAAAATAGCAATTTTTGTTCATTTGTCAAAAGATTAATCCTAAAAAATACCTGCACTATGTTAAACCGTCTGCTAAAACTCTGTTTTCTTGATGATTGTTAAGTTTGTGAGATTTTAAGTTTTTGAGTTGTCTGCTTCTTAACTCTTTGATTTTTAGATGGGGAATAGCTTCTGGCAGTCCATAATTCATAGTCCATAATTCATAGTCCATAACTTAGTTAAGGTTAACGTTAAAGTTAAAGTTAAGGTTAAAGTTAAAGTTAAGGTTCCCGTTAACGTTAAAGTTAAAGTTAAGGTTCCCGTTAACGTTAAAGTTAAAGTTAAGGTTAAAGTTCCCGTTCCCGTTAATTACAAACTGTAACTTCCAAAAACGACACGATTTTTTGACGAAAAAAGTAAAAAATCTTGACAAACGGAATTTTCATTCTGGAGAAAGATTTTCCGTTTGGCACAAGGCGAAAAGCAAAAATGTGTTTAATAGTTAATCAATCGGCTTAAACTATGTGAACAAGCGTGAGGAACGAAAAAGTGAAAGGTATCCTTTCGCGATGCGAAAGGTGGCATATCGCACTGCAATATGTGGCATATTGCAGTGCCAAAGGTGGCCTTTCACACTGCCAAAGGTGCCCTTTGACTTTTTTAACAGTTATGAATTATGAAACGAAGTCTATAATGTCTTGATATTGAATGATTTACTAAAAAGAGCGAGAAACCTCTCAGGAATCGCATATTTTGCAACTTCGTTTCGCTTGGTCGCAAA
>JAGAGD010000080.1 GCA_017627765.1 Prevotella sp.
TGTATCGGCTTTGCCTATAGCCTTCTTGTAGCAATCAAGAGCCATAAGTGGACTTTGCCGGTCACGGTAGACACAGCCTAACAGATAGTAAGACTCCATCTGCTGCCTCATGCTTCCGTGATTGTCATAGTATTCTGCAACTTCCTTCATAATCGTATCGCCGCCTATGTCCTCATAGTTCTTATTCTTATAGCTTGTCTCCAGCATTTGAAGATGCATAAGCTGGCTGCGGGACATGTCAGACCTGCTGGCACTAAGACTGTCAAGCGCAGCTTTGGCTACGGCTAAGTCACCCCTCTCAAGCATCGAGTCTACAGCATTAAGCTGCGGTGTATAGGAACTGTGACTGCTGCAACAGGTGAGAAAAAGCAAAAGAGTAACTACGGCAGAATAAGCTATGCCGCACTTAAGGAAATGTATTGAATAGTTTTTCATAATCGCTAATAAATTGCTTATCTGCTTGCAAAGTTAAGTTTTTTTCTGAAAACCAGAAAGACAACAAAGAAAAATGTTAAGGCTTAATTTAAGACTTAAACGTCCGTAAATCTTTCAGGATAACATAAAATAACGCTTATTATCTATAGTGTAAAAAGTGTATAATTGCAGTTAACGAGCTTAAAATCAACAGATTAAACCAAAAGAGCAGAAGAGTAGTGTAAAATGTGTATAAGGAATATTTTAAGAAACAAGTTTTTTGACCTATATTTGCAGACACATTTAAATCAAATGTAAAAATATGAAAAGAATAAAATTAATTACAATTACCCTATTACTTGCTTTAGTTTTACTATATCCTGCTACAGTCTATATCACATCTTATAGCTGGGCATGGGATTTTGTGAGGTCAACAGTGCTTATGCTTTTTTTGGTTTCTATTCCTCCAAAATTAACACCATACACAAATAATAATTTCACTATAGTT
This sequence comes from Prevotella sp., assembly GCA_017627765.1. Classification (GTDB taxonomy): domain Bacteria; phylum Bacteroidota; class Bacteroidia; order Bacteroidales; family Bacteroidaceae; genus Prevotella. The sequence continues at coordinate 923 of JAGAGD010000080.1, forward strand.
GGCGACATCTATTTTATTGGAGCTGTATTCCTCTTTACTTACATAGTAGGATTTGAGCAATTGCCACTTCTATTACTGTTGCTACTCATACCATGTTTAGACTTTGTAAGATTCATCAAAAACAAAACAAAAGGAAATAATCCACTATATTCAGACCACTACAATTCAATAAGTCTTATACAGCAACTTTTGATAATAGTTTTATTATCGGCTGTCTTTTATTTTGGCTTCAAGCAGGCAGATGTTTTCAGAATGTTATCATTTATAGTAGGCGCTCTCATTTGCATAATCAACTCATTCGTCCTTTCAAATAGGGAGAAGTTCAAAAGGATTGCTGATAACGAGAAAACACTGACATATATATATGCCTGCGTTCCTCTTGTTCTATTTGTCGAGCCAATCATACTTCATGAAGATACTCCTGCAAATATAAAAAATGCAATGATAATAATTGGGGCATTAACATTCTTGATAATACTAACCGACATAATGCGTCACGACAACAGCAAAAAAAGAAAACAATTAACAAAATAAGAAAAATGAAGAGAATATTATTTTTTATCCTGTTATTATACAATTCTACAACAATAATTGCACAGGAGACAATAGACCGAGTGAAGCACCGCTTTATTTACGAGGCCATATATAAGAACACAGTTGAAGGTGGAAAGAAAAAAGACATACACAATCTTGATATTGGAGAGCATTGCTCATATTTTTACAGCGCAAACAGAAGGCGTGAGAAAGAAATTATTGATAGCATAAACCATACTGGTTCTGTAAGCATTGACTTATTAAGAAGGGCAACTAAAGATATTAGCGGTGGCAGGGACTTACATATATATAAAGAAGTACCAAAAGAAGGAATGCTAACATTCATAGGTGGCAGGTACGAATTATATACTTATGAAGAGCCAAAAGCCGAACTAATATGGCAGATGGAGATGCGCGATACGACAATACTCGGATATAAATGTCAGGCTGCAACGGCAGAACTTAGAGGAAGGACATGGCATGTATGGTATGCGGAGGATATTCCAATATCCGATGGTCCTTGGAAGCTATGGGGACTGCCTGGACTTATTATGAAAGCAGAAGAGAGCGAAGGGATTTATAGCTTCAGCTGCATTGGAATAGAAAACGGGAACGAAGAACCTATCAGCATAAACAAAAAGAACGTTATAAAATCCACACCCAAGGAGATACAAAAACTGGATATAAAATATTATCGTGAATCTATTCATGGTTTAGGTGAGGAGATTGCAGCTCAATTCATTAGAGAATATGGAGGCGATGGCTATGAGACTCCAATATTAATAGAGGACTATGAGAAGAAATAAGGTTGTGAGGTTTTCAGTTTTTTATGTGAGATTAAACTCGTCAACTCATTAACTGAAAAACTATGCACTATTAATTATGGACTATGCACTATATTAGTGCTCGTCAACAAACATAATACATGAGAACAACTGAAAGCATTATAATAGCCCTACTAATGTTGTTTGTGCCACTTATTTGTAAGGCTCAAACTTACAGTGGTGTGGTTGTTGACGAGAACGGCAAAACGCTGAAAGGTGTGTCTGTAGCACTTAAGAATGAGAAGGGCTCGACAATCACATTCACAACAACTGACTCTGACGGGCACTTTTCCATATCAAAGCCAGAAGGCAAAGAGGCAAACTCATTGCAGTTCAGCTACATGGGATTTGCAAAGGAAATAATAATGCTAACCGATTTCAGCGAAGGGCAAACAATAGCCTTGCATGAGAAAACGCTGATGCTTGAGGAAGTGAAAGTCAAATCAAAACGTATTCGTGAGCATGGCGACACTATTGACTATCTTGTCAGCAACTACAAGGAAAAGCACGACCGCTCTATTGCCGACGTAATAGCGAAAATGGCTGGTATGACTGTGAAACAAGACGGTACGATTTTATATCAAGGCAAACCTATCAACAAATTCTACATAGAAGGAATGGACTTGCTCGGCGGCAAATATGCTATAGCTTCAGAAAACCTTTCTGCCGACAAAGTGAAGAAAGTGCAAGTCTACGAAAAACACCAGCCAGTGAAATCGCTTAAAGATGCTTCATTTAGTGAACAAGCAGCCATAAACATTGTCCTCACCGACGATGCAAAGAATGTTTGGCAGGGCGTTGTTGATGCAGGATTAGGTCATACACTGCAAGGCAGTGGTGAATTACTGAGAGAAATAAGACTTATGGGAATGTTGTTCTCTAAGAAAAAACAGAGTCTGTCAATGTATAAAAGCAGTAATGCTGGTAAGTCGCCAGAGCAAGAACTGACATCAAAGACAATGCTATTTGAGCACACTCCTACAGAGAGCAGTCCACTCACCGACATATCAACTGGAGGAACAGGACTGGATGAGAGCAGGAGCAAATTCAACGATGCGCATGTTGTTGCAACAAACTGGCTTTTTGCTCCACGAAAAGAACACGAAATGAGAATACAGCTGACAGGACTATACGACCGAATAGAACAGGAACAGAAACGGCAGACTATATACACAAACATAGAAGGAGAACCGATGTTGACTGAAGAAAGCGATGCTTGCAAATATAAGACAGAATATAACGGAGAAATAACCTACACTATCAACAATGAGCGGTTTTATTTTATGAACAAACTGACAGCTAATGCCGACTTCAATCGCAGTAATGGCAACATCATGCTAAACGGAAAAAGGCAACACGAAAGCGTGAAACCTCGCAAGAGATATATTACAGACTTCATGCGATTCAACAATAAACTGAAAAATGGTAAGTTTGTTTCTGCTACGACCTACTTTTCGTATAACTATCTGCCAGGCTTGATATTGCTAGCAAACAATACTCATGAACGCCTCAATATGCACTCTACTATGTGGAATGCTTCTACTGGCTATCGGCACAGACTGCTCGGACTGGACTTCGACTATAAAACAGGGGTTGACCTGCTAAGCCAAAGACTAAGTACAGATAATTTCATTGCACAGGCAAAGGACAGATATTCATCATTCAAGCTTTTCGTTACCCCTGCAATAGAATATAAGAACGACTACATCAAAACAAGAGTTTCTGCCGACATTGACCTGAACTTCCGCAGCCTGAACGGAAAGAGCAAGAACAAACTGACAGCAGAACCTAATCTGGTGCTGCAATATAAACCTACTGCAAAATGGCAGTTTTCGTTCTTCTACAAATATAACTGGATACCAATGGAAATAAGAACAATAAACGGCACTCCTATATTCTATTCATACAACAGTATGAAAAAAGGAACTGGCAATCTTGAACACGTTACCTCACATAACTTCAGTACTTCAGCAGAGTTTAAGAACACACTGAAAGAATTGTTTGCCAATGCATCATTTTCTTACTCAAACAGCAGAAACAGCATCATGTATGAAAACGAAATAGATACAACTTATTTCTTTTATATAACTATGCCATCACAACATCGCACTCAGTCGTCGAACTATTCGCTAAATGGAAGCATCAGCAAAGGATTTGACTGGGTGCGGCTGAACATAAGGCTTTCGGGAAGCTATAATTGGAACAATTACGAAATGAGGATAAGCGAAAAAATTGTTGCAGCACAAAGCCAAACGGCAAACGCAAATCTGGGAATTTCAATAAGACCATTCAGATGGCTCTCTGTCAGTGAGAGGTCGTCGATAAATATGAGCAGACAACATAGCCGAAGCCATAGAAATCTGTCGGAAATGACTTTATGGAACTATTATCAAAATCTACGCATAAATTTATATACGGGCAGCTGGGTTCTGTCATGGACAAACGAACTATACCACAGCAACGACAAGACTGTATCAACATCATGCTTCTCCGACATCTGGCTGGCATATAAAAAGAAAAACTATGATATTGGAATAACGCTTAACAATATATTCGGAAAACAAACTTACGACAGGCGTGTCATTATGGATACTCAACGGATTTATACTTCTACCCGACTACGCCCAAGAGAAATAATATTCAGACTTGCAGTGAATTTGTAGGTAAGTTAACAAGCTAATACATTAATCATTATTCCTGCACGATGAGCAGTATCATGGAAAGTGAGCATTTTATATTTGAGACTGGAATGCCACACACAGGTTGCTTAAATGGATATTAATCTTTCAGGATAACATAAAATAACGCTTATTATCTATAGTGTAAAAAGTGTATAATTGCAATTAATGAACTTAAAATCAACAGATTAAACCAAAAGAGCAGAAGAGTAGTGTAAAATGTGTATAAGGAATATTTTAAGAAACAAGTTTTTTGACCTATATTTGCAGACACATTTAAATCAATTAAGAAATATAGCATATTACAAAAACATTATTAGCAACTTTGCTATTTACATTTTTGCAGACTTCTGCTGCACTTGCTCAGAATGTAACAAATCAAGATGTTAACACTATTCAACTGACGTATGGGATTTTTGATCCAACAGTGAAAGAAAAAGTACATCTCAGCATTCCAGCAGCTAATGTAAGGGTCTGCAACCAAGCTAACACCTTATTATTATATGGTGCTTTCAGCGGATACACGTTACAGATTCTGGACTTTGACGAAGACATTATTTTTCAGACAGAACTGTTTGGCGAAGACTATATTGAACTGCCTGAATATTTATCTGGACTATACATTATCAGATTCGTATATGGAAACCAGTATTTTGAAGGAAATATAGAAATTTAAAACAAGAATATCTAATTACGCTAATTGATATAGTAGTATAGCACTTATGAGGTGCTGCAAATCCGCAGCATGTCACTTACAGACACAACGCATCTCAGAAATCTCTTCATCAAAACTATATTCAAAAATGACAAAGACCGAAGCGGTTCAGGTGAACCTAATTTATTTAATTCTTAAACTCGTCCATTTTTAGTGGATACTAGTGATTTGAAACATAAATTACATTTAGAATCAAAATGAGAAATTCTTACTTATGAGATTTACTCTTGTCATACTCTTCTATTTGTGCTTATGTTTGTTTAATTGTAACAAATGTATTGCACAGGTCAGAATAATAGGCAGTGTCCATCTATATGATGGCAGTCCGATTGAAAATGCCATTATCACAGCTAAAGAGCCAACAGACAAAGGGGAGCGTATTGTAGCCAGCACGACAACTTCTGAGCAAGGACAATACGTCATAACTCTTTCGAGTAGCAGCAAGCGAATAATCATGTATGTATCCAATTTCAATATCAAGCCCATAAAGCGAGAGATTGCCAATATCTCACAGACAGTAAACTTTGTTGCAGAGTCTCATAAAATAGATTTGCAAGAGGTGGTTGTAAGACCAACCACTATAAAAGCCAAAGGCGATACGCTAACCTACAACCTTATTTATTTTAGAGACAAAAATGATAGAAAACTTCGCGAGATATTGGATCGTCTGCCTGGCGTTACCGTAAACGATGCGGGGAGAGTATTGTACAATGGTCGGGAGATTACTGAGTTTCAGATAGAAGGTGGGAATCTTTTTGGGAATAAATACTCTATAGCCCTTGAAAGAATAGACCCGAAAGATATTATTGCAGTGGACGTGATGCAACACCATCAGCCAATTCGCGCCCTGCAAGGCAACCGTATCACGGATGATGTGGCACTCAACCTGAAACTCTCACCGAATGCAAAAAGCAACCTGACGGGAAAGATTGAAGTAGGTAGCGGTTATAGAGGTGGCGAAAAAGACAATTTGGCATATATCACACGTTTATACGGAGGAGTTTTCAATGCCAAACACCAAATCTTTGCCACAATAGCAGCGAACAACAGTGGCGAACAGTTGCGAGATATTTATGCCACGCCGTTGACAACATTGATAGACAACGTTCTCTCCTCATCCACTCCACGAAGTTCAATGCTCAACCGCAATGACTATATGCTGAACAGAAGTGAGGCTCTATCGCTAAACGGACTATACAAGAATAGTGAAACTACCAAATGGAGTTATGCCGTGACGGCTATGAATGAGAAAATTGAGGGGCATACTGACATGGAGCATATCTATTATGTTGGGCAACAAGAAAAAAATCATGAGCGCAATCTTGATTTTGAAAACACTTACAGTAATATGGATTTCTTATTGACGTACGAACAAAACAAGCCTCACTACTACCTCATGAACAAATTGGTCGGGGCATGGAACAAAGAGTTACCATACGTCATACAAAACATACAATCCACACAACTTGGTGAGAATCTCAACCAAAATCAATATATGTTGGACAACCAGTTTCGGCTTATATATCGTTGGAACGAAGTGAACGGACTTGACACTCGGTTCAACCTCCAATATGCCAACAGCCATGAGCATCTCTTGCTAAAAGGCATGGACACAAACATAAAACCACAGATTGGAGCACGGCAAAAGGTAAAGCAAGGTTTCTATTTTGCAGAACTGCGACAAGAGATGCTCTCCACGATAAGGCTTGGTGGATGGATGATTGATCCGTATTGGTTTGGTATGGTAGATAAAAATACGTTAACAACGACACAACATCCCTCTGAATTGTTCTCTTTGGATAATAATCGCATCTTGGAAGACGACGTACACTATAACAGGGTTAAATTAGGAATAGGTTTGATGTTTCAGTCTACTGTGGCACGTTTTCGCATTCGTGGCTATGTTCCATTAGTGTATTCATATATTCAGGTACACTCTCCATACATCAGACCAAGCAGGAATTCCCTACACATTGACCCAAACCTATCAATAGAACGCCCTTTAGCATCCAATCTATCCCTGCAATTGCAATGGTCACGAGAACTTCATGACAACAAGTCGGAAGACTTTCTTCATGCTTTCATTATCCGCAACAGTTATGAGCAGACACACGCAAAAATGGATGAGATAACCTCAACTGATTATCACCATTTTGCTGCCAAGCTTAATTATACCAACGCATTCAACTTGCTCTTCGGAAACCTTCGCATAGAATACACCAATATGAACAGTGAAATGATAACCAACAAGGTGGTGGAAGAAAATCATGTGACACTTCATTTGGCTCCACAATCCTATGGTACACATTCCTTAAGTTTAGGCGGTGAGGTATCGAAAGCTTTTTTCTGGAAAAAAGTCAATGTAAGCTTGAAAGCCAACCACACACGTTTTTCCTCTTCGCAAATGCTCAATAGTGTCAAATTGCCGTTTGAACTCTACGAGAGTAGCATCTCGTTGCGAGGAGGCATCACACCCACTAAAGGATTGACGACTGAAATACAAGCGTTTGTGAATCGTAGCCGTATGCCAAGACAAAATAGTGACCACACAGATATAGTTACAACTCGTTCCATGCTAACAGGAAAAATAACAGCTACACTCAATAAATGGATTGTTGTTTGTCAAGGCTTTTACACGCAGCAAGACCATGCCAATACTTTTCTTGCAAATGTGAAAGTATATTATAAGACAAAAAAAGCAGAATGGAGTTTGGATATTCGTAATTTGCTCAATGCTCATCAGTTGAACATTATTAGTGTAAATGCACAAGAATGGCAACGCGATATATTCTATCTTGTACCACGTAGTATGATCCTTTCATTAAAATTCAACTTATAAATTTGTAGAATATGAAAACATCTTTTAAATGCCTTTTACGTTGGGGAGTATTGTTTGCCTTTGTGGCTATCTTTTCGAGACAATCTTTTGGTCAAGCCTTAGTGTTTGGTAGTACTCCTTCATTCTCAGCATTAAATCTGAAAAACAAGAAACCGCTCGATGCAGTGCTCGTGGAAGTGCGCTATCAGTTTATTTGGACTTATTCTGATGAATCTCTGCCACATGCAGAACAGAGAACATTGCTCGTGGGACGCAGACACATTTACTCACGCAATGAAGCTCTCTATCAGAATGATTCTATAGCAACATCACTAATCACGAAAGGTGCAAAGGGTGTACCCCTCTATTCCAACCCTACTGTGCCATACGAGGTTTGGACAGACCGCCAAGCAAAAATGGTGGAGATAGGCTATCGTGTACCTTTCGACAACATGGTGGTATCATTTACCCGCCCCATCAATGCTTTGCAGTGGAGCTTTTGTGATGACGAAAAACAGGAAGTATTGGGGTACGCTTGTTCAAAAGCTACGACTATCCATTGTGGTAAGACTGTAACCGCATGGTTTGCTGAGGAATTGCCATACGATGCTGGTCCTTATTGCTTTGCAGGGCTGCCCGGACTGATTATGAAAGTTGAGATGGAAGGCGCATCATGGCAAGCCATAGGAATAAGGAAAGGTCATAACGGGGAACAAATATATACTTATGCCCGTCCGCGACAACAAATGTCACGTGAGAAAGCCATTAACTTTCTTACAAATCTTTACGAAGACCCTGTAGCTACCTATAGTGCACTTGGTGTGGAATGCTCCTCCGCCGAGAAATCCAATCAAGTGCTTACTCCAGGAAGCCTGAAATGGAAAATACCAAATCTAATAAAAATGGAGCGATGAGCTTCTGTATGTTTAATTTAAATAGTTTTTATTTATGAAAAAACAAAAATCAACCTCTTCCTAACAGAAGAGCAGCATCTAAGCGATGCACAAATGAATCTCTTAAATGGTGGTGGTTCTCCTGATTTGTCGTCTGACAAAGCTTGTTCTTGTGGCAGTCAGGGCCATAGTTCGAAAACAGACAACAAGAATGCTAACATTAAAGGAGGACTTACTACGCCAGGCTTTGAACCATGCGACAGTATTTTCAAAGGTATTACTGTTACATGGAGAGTCGCAGAAAGTAATACTGCATCAATAAAAATGGGATAGTTGTAATCTTTAGGAAGCAATCCTTTTACAACGAGTTATTCAACTTATTCTACGTTTTTGTAGAATATAGCTGATAATAATTACATTTTTTCTTAATGAAAGATGTGTAGTATTAGATAATACGTCTGAGTTATAATTTAATTAAATAAGAAATATTAATAGTATTTTAATACGAACAGGAAAAATATATCAACTATGTATTGCGATTTAAGAGATTCTTATATGAAAAAAACTATCAACGCAAGGAAAATTGAATGCACCATCAGATATATTTTTAATTTAACAAAGTCGAACTATAAAGGCAA
>JAGAGD010000081.1 GCA_017627765.1 Prevotella sp.
TCGCACTGCGATATGCCACGTTTCGCATCGCGAAAGGACACCTTTCACTTTTTCGTTCCTTATGTTCGTTTACATAGTTTAAGCCGATTGATTAACAATTAAACGCTTTTTAGCATTTCGCCTCGTGCCAAACGGAAAATCTTTCTCTAGAATGAAAATTCCGTTTGTCAAGATTTTTTACTTTTTTCGTCAAAAAATCGGGCTGTTTTTGAAACTTACAGTTTGTTACGAGTTAAATACATTAATCTTTATTCTTTAATCCTTAATCTGTCACAACTATGCACTATGAACTACCACCACCTCCCCTTTATCTGCTTTTCATGTGAAAATAGTATAAAAAAATAGGTTGATTAGAAAAATAGTTGTAACTTTGCAAACTGGAATTTTCAGATAAACAACAATAAAAAATCAAACAATTATGGCATTTTTAACTAATGAAAAGCTGACTATCGTAGGTGCAGCTGGTATGATTGGTTCAAACATGGTTCAGACAGCACTCATGATGGGTCTGACCAACGACATTTGTCTTTACGACGTTTTCTCTCCAGAAGGTGTAGCAGAAGAAATGCGCCAGAGCGGTTTCGACGGTGTTAAAATCACAGCAACAACCGATGCTAAGGAAGCATTCACTAATGCTAAGTACATCATTTCTTCAGGCGGTGCTCCTCGTAAGGCTGGTATGACTCGCGAAGACTTGCTGAAAGGCAACTGCGAGATTGCTGAAGGATTAGGTAAGAACATCAAGGAATACTGCCCAGACGTTAAACACGTTGTCATCATCTTCAACCCTGCTGACCTCACTGGTCTCGTAACTCTGCTCTATTCTGGCCTGAAACCATCACAGGTTACTACACTTGCAGGTCTCGACACTACTCGTTTGCAGTCTGCTCTGGCTAAGAAGTTCGGAGTAATGCAGAACGAAATCACAGGATGCGCTACTTATGGCGGTCACGGTGAGCAGATGGCTGTATTCGGAAGCCACGTAAAGATTGCAGGACGCGCTCTTACCGACATCATCGGCACAGCTGAGTTCCCAACAGAAGAGTGGGAGCAGATGAAGAAAGACGTTACACAGGGTGGTGCTAAGATCATCGAACTGCGCGGACGTTCTTCTTTCCAGAGCCCAGCATATCTCTCTGTTGAGATGATTCGCTCAGTGATGGGTGGCGAGCCTTTCCGTTTCCCTGTAGGTACATACGTTAAGACCGACAAGTATGACCACATCATGATGGCTATGAAGACAACTCTTGACAAAGACGGTGCACACTTCGAAGTGCCACAGGGTACTGCTGAAGAGAATGCTAAACTCGACGCAAGCTACGAACACCTCTGCAAGATGCGTGACGAACTGGTTACACTCAACATCGTTCCTGCTATCGAAAAATGGAACGAAATCAACCCAAACTTGTAATCTGAAAAAGTCTATAAATAAAAAGAAAAGCCCAGCGCACAAAATGCGTTGGGCTTTTTGCTTATGTAAAAAACAGGAAAAAAAGCAACTATATCAAGAAAAAGTTGTAATTTTGCAGCCAAAATCATAGAACTTACTGAATATCGGCTTTTTGTGCAGAATTGTATCTCTATTATAGTTATACCTTATTTATATATTAGATAACACTCTTTATATACTGAAAAATATGGCAGAAAGAAAAGTTCGTGTGCGTTTTGCACCAAGTCCAACAGGCCCTCTTCACATCGGTGGTGTGCGTACGGCACTGTATAATTATCTCTTTGCACGTCAGCATGACGGAGATTTTATTTTCCGCATTGAGGATACTGACTCCAACCGGTTTGTGCCTGGCGCAGAGGAATATATCCTTGAGGCATTCAGATGGCTCGGACTGAAATTCGACGAGGGTGTTACTTTCGGAGGAAGTCATGGCCCTTACCGTCAGAGCGAGCGCCGCGAGATTTATCGTAAGTATGTAGACCAACTGCTGGAAAGCGGAAAGGCCTATATCGCTTTCGACACTCCAGAGGAGCTTGAGGCTAAGCGTAAGGAGATAGAAAACTTCCAGTATGACGCTAAGACGCGCATGCAGATGCGCAACTCGCTGTCGATGCCTCGCGAAGAGGTAGACCAGCTAATAGCCGACGGCACACAGTATGTTGTTCGTTTCAAGGTGATGCCTGGCGAACAGGTTCATGTCAACGACATGATTCGCGGCGATGTTGTCATCATGAGTGATATTCTCGACGACAAAGTGCTATATAAGAGTGCAGACGAACTGCCTACATATCATCTTGCAAACATAGTCGACGACCATCTGATGGAGATAAGCCACGTCATTCGCGGCGAGGAATGGCTGCCAAGCGCGCCGCTTCATGTGCTGCTCTATCGCGCTTTCGGATGGGAAGACACTATGCCTAAGTTTGCCCATTTGTCGCTGCTGCTCAAGCCTGAGGGCAAGGGCAAGTTGTCTAAGCGCGATGGAGACAGACTCGGTTTCCCTGTGTTCCCGCTTGAATGGCACGACCCTAAGACCGACGAGGTATCTTCTGGCTATCGCGAAAGCGGATATTTCCCAGAGGCTGTTGTCAACTTCCTTGCTCTGCTGGGATGGAATCCTGGTGGCGAGCAGGAGGTGTTCTCACTCGATGAACTCATACAACTGTTTGACATTACTCGCTGCCAAAAGGCTGGTGCACGATTCGACTATCAGAAGGGACAGTGGTTCAACCATGAATATATCCTGAAAAAGTCGAGCGAGGAGATTGCACAGCTCTTTGCGCCAATAGTTGCTGGCAATGGCATTGAGGAACCAATGGACCGTATTGTGGAAGTTGTCAGAATGATGAAAGACAGAGTTTCATTTGTTAAGGAACTCTGGCCTCTATGCTCTTTCTTCTTCATACCTCCAACAAGCTATGACGAGAAGACCGTGCGCAAGCGCTGGAAGGAAGACAGTCCGCAAGTCATGGCTGAACTTGCCGATCTGCTTGAAGGTCTCGACGACTTCTCTGTTGAGAATCAGGAGGCTGTTGTACACAAATGGATTGAAGACAAAGAGTATAAGATGGGCAACGTAATGAATGCTTGGCGACTGACACTCGTTGGCGAAGGCAAGGGACCAGGCATGTTCGATATATCTGCTTTTCTTGGCAAGGAAGAAACCATCAGCCGCATGAGAAAAGCCATCGAGACGATAAAAAGTTGATACTGATAACTCAATTGTTACATGTATAACCTTATAATATATTTATATCTCTTAGGTGTTGCTATCTATAGCCTTTTCAATGAGAAAGTAAGGAAAATGTGGAAAGGCGAGCGCGAGGCTGTAAGAATACTTCGCGAAAAGGTCGACCCAAATGCACGCTATGTGTGGTTTCATGCTGCTTCGTTAGGCGAGTTTGAACAAGGACGGCCTATCATGGAAGAGTTTAGGCGCCGACACCCAGAAATGAAAATTCTTCTCACTTTCTTCTCGCCTTCGGGCTATGAGGTGAGGAAGAACTATGAGGGCGCAGACATCATCTGCTATCTTCCGTTAGACACCATCCTTAATGCACGCAGTTTCCTCAGGGCAATACGTCCTGAAATGGCTTTCTTCATCAAGTATGAGTTCTGGTATAACTATCTTCACATCCTGAAGCATAGGAACGTACCTGTATATAGTGTTTCAAGCATATTCCGCCCTAAGCAGATTTTCTTCCGTTGGTATGGAAAACAGTATGGACTTGTGCTGAAATGTTTCACTCATTTCTTTGTTCAGAACGAGATTAGCCGCAAACTCTTGTCGCAGATTGGCATCAGCAATGTTTCTGTTACTGGCGATACTCGTTTCGACAGAGTGCTGCAAATAAAGGGACAGGCTAAGAATCTGCCTCATGTTGAAAGGTTTGCAAAGGCTGGAAGCCAGCTGACTATGGTTGTAGGCAGCAGTTGGGAGGCTGACGAAGATGTCTATCTGCCTTATTTCGAGCAGCACAAGGACTTGCGACTCATCATTGCAACTCATGTGGTTAGTAAGGAAAGGGTGGCAAAACTTCAGCAGCGTTTGGAGCAGATGGGCCGTAAGGTTGTACGATATAGCGAGGTTTCTGGCAAGGATGCTTCAAGTCTCAGTATTCTTGACGAAGCCGACGTGATGCTGATTGACTGCTACGGACTGCTTTCGAGCATCTATCAGTATGCCGATATTGCGTATGTTGGCGGAGGTTTCGGAGTGGGAATACACAACATTGTTGAGGCTGCGGTGTGGTATAAGCCTGTAGTCTTTGGTCCAAACAATGAGCGTTTCCAAGAGGCTCACGACCTGCTTGAAGCTAAAGGTGGGTTCCAGGTTTGCTGTAAGAATTCATTCCGCGAGATTATGGACAAGCTGCGCAGCGATGAAAACTTCAAGAGTAAGGCGTCTGAGATTGCTGGCAACTATGTGAAGGAAAGTTCTGGCGCAACATATAAGATTCTAGATTTTGTTGAAAATCAATTAAAGTCGCTCTAAGGTTGTCATTTCTTTATCGTAAAATAAAATGCCCTACAACAGCGTAGGGCATTATTTTTTGTCGTTAAATACTATTGTGGAACGTGCGGCATATTGCTCAATAATACTTCTTTATTAGCGCTCGGGAGTTTTGAATGTAAACTTTGACCTTTACACATAAATATTTTTTATGTCTCATACTTGATGGTTCTCGTTCCCACTCTCTGGCTTATGGTGATAAAGATATTGTCAGAAATCTTTTTAAGTGCTTTTTCTGCAAACTAAGCAGAAGATGCAATCTTTGTTGGAATATTTTTATAGGTCTTTTAAAGTGCTTTTCTGCTTATCCTTTTTCTTGTTTTCCTTTCTGCTTTTTTGCGTATTTAGCTATGCTATTTAGCATTATTAGTTTCGCTGTTGTTTCTTTTTAATTGTAAATTCAAAGCGTAGTCCGTGCTCGTTTCGTGCCGAAATTGTGCCGCCATGAATCATAACAGCATTCTTCACAATAGCAAGTCCAAGTCCTGTTCCGCCCATTGTTCTGCTTCTTCCCTTGTCTATTCTGTAGAAACGTTCAAAGAGTCGCGGAAGGTGTTCTGGCGAAATTCCTAATCCGTTGTCGAAAAACGTGAACAGCCACTCATCGGAATGCTCAACGGCAAATAGCGTAATTGTTGTGCGTTCACCTGCATAGTTTATGGCATTGTCAATAAGGTTTCTGAAGATGCTGTAGAGTAGGGGAGCATTACCTTCAACAATGACTTCATTAGCCAGATGATTTTCGAATGAGATTTGCTTCTGTTTTGCTGCGAATGTAGTTTCTTGAGATATTTCGTTTACAATGTTCGCAATATTAACCGTTGACATTTCTATTAAATCGGGTGCATAGTCCATTCTGTTTAGCGTTGATAAGTCTTGGAGCAGTAATGTGAGTCGTTGAGCTTGAGCGTGGCAGCGATTTATAAATTGCAATTTAGTCTTTTCGTCAAGCGATGGATTTTCAATCATTGTTTCAGTGTAACCCATGATGCTTGCAACTGGAGTTTTCAGTTCGTGCGATATGTTTTGGGTCAGTTGGCGTCTCATCTCGTTCTGTTTCTCAGCCTGTTCTCGGCTTATTCGGGCATCCATCCTTCTTGAATAGTGGTGCAACAGAAATCCCATTCCCGTTATGACAACAACGGCAAAGATAAGCAAGTGCCAGTCGCTCACGTCGTTTAGTGGCGAGAGAATGTTTCGTTCATAGTCGTCAAAGATGATGAAAACGGCAGCATAGACTAAGAAAATAGCCATGACGATGATAAACATCTTGCGCCCTTCAGTGATTTTTTTCATGTCGTTTTAGTTTTGTTTATGCTGAGATTTGATTGCCATAGTCGTATGGTTCAGAAGTCTTTATGTTGCTTTCTGTGGCTTGTCATACTTCTTCAAAGCAGTAGCCGAAGCCTTGTCGGGTTACAATGTTGTTAGAGTATCTGCCAATTTTCTTTCTTATTCGCGTTATGTTTACATCCACAGTGCGGAAAGTCACTACAACATTGCTTGGCCATACTCTGTCTATTAGTTGCTGACGGGAGAAAACTTGTCCGCGTTCCGACAGCAGCAATAGCAGCAGATGGTATTCGGTTGGTGTAAAAGCGACAGCCTCTCCGTCGACGCTCACAGTCTTTCTGTCGGTGTCTATCTTCAGCCCTTCATAACTAATGCTGCTGCTTGTAGGTTGTTTCTCGTTGCTGGTGGCTTTAGCCAAAGTGCGGTTTATCACAGCCTTTATTCTTGCCAGCACTTCCCTGACAGAGAAAGGTTTCTGGATATAGTCGTCGGCTCCCATGCTGAAACCCTTCAGCAAGTCGTCTTCTGTATCTTTGGCTGTAATGAAAACTATTGGAATACTTGCCGTCTGCTTGTTTTCTTTCAGCAGTTGTGCCATACGGTAGCCCGACATTCCTGGCATCATTATGTCGAGAAGAATCAGCTGAAACTTCCCAATGTCAAGTCGCAAGGCTTCTTCTGCCGAGTTAGCCGTTTCCACTTCGTAGCCTGCCATCTGCAAGTTGACTGACAGAATCTCGCAAATGTCCTGCTCGTCGTCAATTACTAATATCCTGTGTTTCTCCATATTCTTTTTTGCAAAAATAGCAACAATCTTTCAAGAAACAAAACAAAGCACGTTACATTTTCATTAAAAACTTCTATTTTTCAGGTCTTTATGTCTTTTCTTCTTCTGCTTTTCTGCTTTCTGTGTCTATGTCCAGCCAAACCGAAGTGTTGACAATGCGCACCTCTGCTTAAATATGTTTATATTTTAATTGCCTTATTTTTAATTATGAAATAAAATCATTATATTAGCAACGATATATTATTGTTTTGAAGAATCAGTGCCAGACCTCTTATAAGCACTACTCTCATTTCAAAGCGATAATGGGAGGTAAACAGAGAGGTGATATAGTCTATGAAAACAAATAAATACCTAATTATTATGTTTGCCTTAAGCATGTTGTTCTTGTTCCCCGAATTTCTGTCTGCTAAAGTCATGGAGACCGACAATGATGAACATCCGCAGCGCTATGGTATAGAGATTGGCGGTGTGGAGATTACATCCGAAAACTATCATGATATTTCAGCAGCCAATGGGTTCAGTGCAATCGTCGGTGGTGAGGTTTATTTTGAACCAGAAGCAAAGACTCTCACACTCGTCAATGCTAACATATCTTCTCAGGCTGACCATGCTATCCATATCTTCAGTTACAATGATACATCGAGAGGATATAAGATAGCACTTAAGGGTGAGAATGGTATGTTCTCGGAGAGGAAGAATGCGTTGTTCGCTACTATAGACGTTGAGATCTTCGGCGATGGCATTGCATACTTCGCAAGTGAAGCCGATGCTGCTATTTTCACAGATGGCAGTGAAGGAATGCAGCTGAAAATATCCGATTTAGCAACAATTTATGCTAAGGGCAAGAAAGGCATCTACTCTTCGGATGAGAAAGAAGACTTCATCGTTACAAATGCTACAGTCCATGCAATAGGCACTCAAGGCTCTCTGTTCAATTTCAGGAAGATTGTTCTTGAGAATAGCCATCTTACTTTGCCTGCTAATGGCTACATTGAGGGTGGTTCGGTGATGACTCGTGGAGCTGTATGCACACTTGAGGTAGTAATAGAACCAGATATTTCTACTGGTATTTCCCCTGTAAAGTCGAATCCCGATAAGTCAGTTTATTCTATTGACGGAACAAAGAAGGATAAAGATTTCAATAGTCTTCCAAGTGGAGTCTATGTAATTGATGGAAAGAAAATAGTTAAGTAGTTTTTTTGATAGATTAAAGATTAAGGAGTAATGATGTGTGCAGTAAACAAGTTAGCAAGTTAATTCATTAATCATTATTCCTTAATCCTTAATTTAATGTAGCAATGCACTAATTTGTTCTATTCTGTTATAGTACATTTAGCGAGGCGTGGTGTCGCATTCTTGTTTACTACAATATACGTTGTGTTGTCGGCAATATAGTTTTTCGACATATACCAGATGCCTTTATATTGTCCAGTCTCTCCCCAAGAGTTTTTAACCATGTAGTATTCCCTGCCGTTTTGGTCGCGGGCAATGCCGTAAATCAGCATAACGTGGTCGTAAGTCTGCTGGTGGTTGTCGAAGCGTTCTTGTCTGCGTTCCTGTGTTGGAGTTATCTCTGGCACGTCAGCGCCGAGAGCAACCATCTTTTCGCCCTTCTCCGATTTTGTCAGTTTTAGCCATCGTGCAGCATCGCTTCCAGTCAGGTCTTGCACCTTCTGCAAGTCGCATGCCAGCGCAAGCCCTGTGCGTGTGAAGCCGTCTTCGCTCACGTCGCCACCCCATGCTACGGTATATCCAGCCTCTATCGCTTCGTCTATTATCTTCATCAGCTCATCCATCGGCACGTTGTAGCTCAGGCTCCATCGCCACTTATACGGTGCTTCTACTGCAAAATATGTGTAGAAAGGATGATGAGTGTAGCTCGTAACGCTCACATACTCGTTGAAGTCAAGTCCAAGACTCTGTGCAAACGATGTAGGAGAGTATGTCTTGCCTTCATACTTGAACGATTCTGGGCATGGACCAAGATAAGCATCAAGTATTTCCTGCATTCCTACGCGCCATTGCGGCGACAGTTTCTGTGCTTTGTTCTTAGCCACAGCCGAAACGTATGGTTCTAGCAGGCTGAAGAACTCGCCGAAGTTGGCAAGCGAGTCGCCAGTAAGCGAACCAGGAGCAGCCATTGCCGTTTCAGGGCAAAGACCGTAGCGGCGTGCTATCTGCAACGCGTCGCTAACCGAACCGCCCTCAGAGAAGCGGCTGTCGCCATGCATCCTCACGTTATAGACGGCACAGTCCATATAGTCTTTGTTAGCTACAAACATTTCGCTAAGGTTGTATGTCTTGCCCGTCTTTCTCAGAATCTCACTCTCAAGGAATGCCATAGAAGCGTATGCCCAGCACGTTCCGCTTCGGTTCTGGTTCTTTATAGAGGTTATGGGATTCTCTTTTATGGTTGTAAATCTCAGTTTGTTGTCGTCATTGTCTTGCGCACTTGCCGACAGCATAGCGGCAGACAGGAGTAGGATGCTAATCAGTTTTTTCATGTTGTTTTATTTGTTACATCGCACAAAATTACAAAATATTCTATATATCTCAAATTCATTCTCCAAAATTTTTAATGCACTATTCAAGATTAAGGATGAAAGAATAAGGATTAATGTTAACGGGGACGATAACGGGAACGAGTTATGAGTTATAAGTTTTTGTTTACTCGGCAACATTCCTTAATCATTAATCTTTCATCCTTCATCATCCACGATGCCGTTGCATCGTGTAAACACACTCCTCAGTCACTTCGTGACAGCTCCCCTAAACTTAGGAGAGCAATTACTACTTACAAACTGTAACTTCCAAAATCAGCCCGATTTTTTGACGAAAAAAGTAAAAAATCTTGACAAACGGAATTTTCATTCTGGAGAAAGATTTTCCGATTGGCACGAGGCTGAATGCAAAAATGTGTTTAATTGTTAATCAATCGGCTTAAACTTTGTGAACAAGTATGAGGAACGAAAAAGTGAAAGGTGTCCTTTCGCGATGCGAAAGGTGGCATATCGTGGTGCAATATGTGGCATATTGCACTGCCAAAGGTGGCCTTTCACACTGCGAAAGGTGCCCTTTGACTTTTTTAACAGTTATGAATTATGAAACGAAGTCTATAATGTCTTGATATTGAATGATTTACTAAAAAGAGCGAGAAACCTCTCAGGAATCGCATATTTTGCAACTTCGTTTCGCTTGGTCGCAAA
>JAGAGD010000082.1 GCA_017627765.1 Prevotella sp.
CATAAGTGTTAAAAAAGTCAAAGGGCATCTTTCGCAGTGCGAAAGGGCACCTTTGGCACTGCAATATGCCACATATCGCACTGCGATATGCCACGTTTCGCATCGCGAAAGGACACCTTTCACTTTTTCGTTCCTTATGTTCGTTTACATTGTTTAAGCCGATTGATTAACAATTAAACGCTTTTTAGCATTTCACTGCGTACCAAGCAGAAAATCCTTCTCTAGAATGAAAATTCCGTTTGTCAAGATTTTTTACTTTTTTCGTCAAGATTTTGGGCTGATTTTGGAAGTTACAGTTTGTAAGTTGACAAGTTAATACATTAATCTTTATTCTTTCATCCTTAATCATCCACGATTAATGTCACACAGATGCCACAAATTTCTCAGATTTTTCAACTTTAACGGGAACACTAACATTAAACATGAACTATATTAAGTTTGTTTACAAAAAAAGAGGATATGACACACGAAGCGCCATATCCTCAGGGTGAATCTCGCAAATTCACTAAACTAATTTAATTATGAAGGTTTTTTAAGAATTCCAGCAATTAGTCATTCTCAGGAGCCTTATCAATCAGTTCCATAAACTGGTCGAGTTTAGGAGTGATGATAATCTGTGTACGGCGGTTGCGCTGCTTGCCAACCTCTGTGTTGTTTGTTGTCAGAGGGTTATACTCTCCGCGACCACCTGCTGTCAGACGTTTAGGGTCAACGCCATAGTTGGTTTGCAGATACTGAACAACGCTTGATGCACGCAGACAAGAGAGGTCCCAGTTGTTGCGAATGTTTTCACGAGAAATTGGAACATTGTCGGTATTACCCTCAACAAGAACGTCATAGTCCTTATAGTCCATTATGATTTTAGCAATCTTAGAGAGGGTCTGCGCTGCGCGGTCGTTGATTTCGTAAGAACCACTCTTATACAACATGTTGTCGGCGAGTGAGATGTATACAACCCCCTTAAGCACCTGCACGTCAACCTCCTTGAGTTCTTCCTTAGAGAGAGAACGAGTCAGGTTGTTCGTAAGAACCATATTCAGCGAGTCGCTCTTGCTCTTCACTTCAACAAGGTGGCGGATATACTGATTAGACTCGTTAATCTGGTCTACCAGTTTCTCAATGCTTATGTTGTTCTGGTTAGCATTAGTCAGACTCTTATCGAGAGAGTTCTGCAACTTAGCATAGTCGCTCTTAGACTGAGCCAGCTGGTCTTCAAGACTTCTCAGACGGCTCTGGGCTGCTGCCAGTTGCTCGCGTGTAGACTGATAGTTTTCAGACAGAGCCTTGTTTTCGTCCTGACATTCTGTCAAAGCCTTCTTACTTGCACAACTGCTCATTGTCAAAGCGCCTGCAATGGCTACAATCCACAAAAGATTTTTCTTTTTCATCGTTTTATTCCTTTCGTTTAATTATTTTTCTGGTTAGTTTCTTCTTTGCAAATATACAGATTAGACGGATATAGCAAGCAAATTATTATATCACTTTAGCGTTTTTTAACCACATTGTAACCCTTTTGCCGATTATTAACGAAAAAAACACTATCTTTATATAAGGAACTTACGCTCGAAATAGAAAAGAAAAAGAGATTTTTCTTTTGCTCTTTACTCGCTTAATCGTACCTTTAGATAAGGTACTTACGCTCGAGATAGAAAAGAAAAAAGGTTTTTTCTTTTGCTCTTTACTCGCTTAATCGTACCTTTGCAAAGTAAAGAATGTGAGGTTTTAAGTTTTGACGGTTAGGAAGTTATGGATAGTAATCAAAAACGAAATCAGCCAAAATTAACCTAAAGACATAAAAAGCCCACAGCCTAAAAAATCAGAACCTAAAAAAAGATATCTATGCGAAATAAAATAAACTGGATGTTGTCGGCAGTGCTTCTTACTGCGGTTTTGCAAAGTGCTGTTGCCTTAAAGGCACAGGGGCAACCAACAAAGATTGAGAACGGAGTGAGCCGTCAACTGGCAGCAGAAAGGCGGAAGAGCGTGAGCAACATAAAGTATGAACTGGCTTTCAGCATACCCGAAGAAAAAGACGTGGCTGTGACTGGATGCGCCTCTATTTTGTTCGACTATTCTGGCAATAACGACTTGCAGATTGACTTTCAGTGCAGCAAAGGCGATGTACCTGCAAGCATACTGATAAACGGGAAAAAGACTAAGACGATATTCGAGAATGAGCATTTCGTCATAGCAAAGAAATATTTGCGGAAGAAAGGCAACATCGTAAGGATTGACGGATTCACTGCCAGCGACAAGAATCTGAACCGACGGGCAGACTTTCTCTATACGCTTTTCGTTCCAGACCATGCCCGTTCTGTTTTCCCTTGTTTCGACCAACCCGACCTGAAGGCGCGGTTCTCGCTAAAACTCACTGTGCCAAAGCACTGGAAAGCCATAAGCAATGCGCCTGCAACAAGCATTGGCCCAGTAAAGAAGTTTGAGCCTAAGCCTAAGGCTGCGCCTACCATGCTGCAAGTCTACGAATTTGAAGAGACAGACCTGCTGCCAACCTACCTGTTCTCGTTTGTTGCAGGCGAGTTTGAAACGAGAAAAGAGGAATGCAACGGCAGAGAGATAGAGGCTCTATACAGAAAGCAAGACGAGAAGAAAGAAGCACAACTATCGACTGTTTTCGAGGAAATAGCCCTGTCGCTTGACTGGCTCGAACAATATACTGGCATCAAATATCCTTTCAAGAAGTTCGGGGTTGTTGTACTGCCTGGCTATCAGTTTGGAGGAATGGAACATCCAGGAGCAATCCAACTCAACGAGCGGCGCATATTCTTGGGCAATAATCCTACTATTGACGAAGAACTCTCACGCCTGAACCTGATAGCGCACGAGACTGCCCACATGTGGTTTGGCGACCTTGTTACTATGGAATGGTTCAACGATGTCTGGACAAAGGAAGTCTTTGCAAACTTCATGGCAGACAAGATTTCGCGCCAGCGTTTCCCTTCAATCAATCATGAACTGAGTTTTCTACGTGCCCACTATCCGCCAGCTTTAGCTACCGACAGGACTGCGGGCACTCATCCTATACAGCAACCACTCGAAAACCTTAACAAAGCAGGGTTGCTCTATGGCAATATTATCTATCACAAAGCACCCATCATGATGCAGAAACTGGAAACGCTGATGGGAGAAGAGTCGCTGCAAGAGGGGCTGCGCGAATATCTCAAAGCCCACTCCTACGGCAATGCAACTTGGGACGACCTCATCGTTCATCTTGACAAAGCAAACCCTGAGGCTGACATTGAACAATTCAGCCAAGTATGGGTGAAAGAGGCTGGGCTGCCAACTATTTCATACAAGCTAGAGATTAATGCAGACTCTGAAAGTATCAAGCAAGACTTAGTAATAAACGAAACCGACGAGAGCGGGAACGGACTACACTGGCAACAAAACTTCAAATGGGGAATAGTAACTCCAGACGGACTTGCTGATGTACCAATGACTGTAAATGAAGTTGATATTGACTTAAGCAAGAAAACAACCGACACAATAAGTGATTGCAACGTAAGAATATCAATACCAAACCTAAACGGCGACGGATATGGCCGCTTTGTGCTTGACGACAGCGATGCCGAATCTCTCTTGCAATTATACACCCAGCTGCCAGACAATCAGCGCATGGCTGCCTTAATGACTCTCTACGAGAACTTTCGCATGAAGCGCATTGAGGCAAGCAAGGCTTTCATTTCGTTTTACGGCGGACTGCTCATGGAGGAGAACGAACTAATAGCCTCGCAGTGCATCAGCTATCTCGGAACATTACTCACCTACTTAGACCGTAGCAACAGGACTAAGGCAGAGCAACTCCTGATAGAAGGCATAGACAAAATCAGTTTGCCTTCGGCTTGCCTTCAACTGAAACGACTGCTGTCACAGAGCGCTACCTGTGAAGATGCTGTGTCGTATATATATAATATGTGGGAAAGCAAAAGCGACACTACGCTGACAGAGCGCGACTATACCAATATGTCGTATCATCTGATGCAGGTTTTGCCAACAAAGTTTGAGGAAATAAGAGAAAGACAACTTGCCAGAATAGAGAACCAAGACTTGCGACGAGAGTTTAACTTTGTTGTTCAGGCATGCCAACCAGACACAACGGCACAACTAAGATTCTTCAACGAGCTGCTAAAGGCAGAAAACAGGCAAGTGGAAGTGTGGGCTGCTTCTGCACTAACTCTGCTAAACAAGCAGATAAACGAACCTTTCTCTAACAGATATCTCCGTCCTGCGCTTGATGCATTGGAAGAGATTCAGCGAACAGGCGACATATTCTTCCCTGCCGACTGGCTGCATGCCTTGCTGTCAGGTCATCGCAGCAAAGAAGCTAAAGTGATTGTTGACGAATGGATTGAGAGGCATCCTGACCTCCCTACTCCACTCATGAACAAGCTGAAAGAGGCAGAAGGGGGAGTGTTGTTTTAGTGCATAGTGCATAGTTCATAGTTTTTTTAGTTGATGTGGGGTAGCGAGTTGGAGAGTTAATGCTTAATAACAAACACCATCGTCTTGACTCCTTATTATCCACATATAACCCTACATAGTCTTTGTGTAGCCTAATGTAAAGATGCTTATTTTTATGTTGCTGGCACGCAGAAGTTCTTTAGCGCATGAGCAGATAGTTGAACCTGTTGTCATGATATCATCAACAAGTAGGACGTGCTTACCTGCTATATATTCAGGATTTTTCAAACGGAAAACTCCCTCAACATTCTCTATTCGCTCCCAATGGTTCATCTTTGTCTGACTTGCCTTAAACGATATTCGCTCAACTGCATCTGCAACAACTGGGATATGAGTAGTTCGACTTAGCCCTTCGGCTATAGACAAGCACTGATTGTAGCCTCGCTCCTTCTCCCTCTTTCTGGCTAAAGGCATTGGCACGATGCAGTCAATATCACAGAAGAAGTCGCAGAAATCGCTTTCTTTTGTCAGTCGGCTTGCCACTTCTACAGCAAGTTCAGGTTTGTTGTTATACTTAATCTGGTAAACAAGTCGGGCGGCAGCCGACTGAGGTTTGAAATAGAAGAAAGCCGCAACGCGCTCTACAGGAATCTTTCCCCACAACAAGCGAGCCATTTCATTATCGTAAGGAAAAGAGGCATAGTGGGTTCTTGGCAGATGCAGATAGCAGGCAACACACGGCGAGCCTTCTTTTTTGTTCATTCTGCAACCGCAGACTGGGCATCTTCGCGGTAAGACGAGATTGAGAATTAACTGCAAGAGCATCATAACTATTCAAAGTCAAAATCGTCGGCGCCATCAATAACCTGACGAATGACGTCGAAAGTGAAACCACGCTGAAGCGCAAAGCGAACAAGCCGCTGGCGCAGTTCATAGTCGTCTTCTACAGAAGAAAGGCTCTTACGCTTGCTCTTTATAAGCGGAAGCAACTGCTCAATATATTCTTGGTCGGTAATTTCATTAAGAATTGGTTGCGATATTTGCTTAGGAATGCGCTTTTGGAAAAGAGCCTGCTCTATCTTTCTGCGTCCCCAGTGATTGAAACGGAGTTTGTCGCTGATGAAGACACGCGCAAATCGCTCATCGTCAATAAACTTATCGTCAATGAGCCTGTCGACAATCTTGTCCTGAACATCGCTTGCAACGCCCCAACGCATCATTTTCTCGCGCATCTCGTGGCTGCAATGCTCGCTGCGAGCACATAGCGTCTGCAATCGGCTTAGCACTTCTTTCTCGGTTAATTCTTTCATCATTTCTTGCAACTTATCATTCGTTCTCGGCTGAACTGGTCGAGATGTATTTCTATATCTGTGAAGCCGCAGCCGGCAAGCATTTTTTCTATGTCACTGGCAAAGCGCGGATTTATCTCGAAGAGCAGTATTCCGCCCTGTCTAAGAGCCTTAATAGCATATCGGGCAATGGCAGAATAGAACAATAGAGGATTGTCGTCGGGGACAAAAAGCGCAGTGGGAGGTTCATACAGCAACACGTTTTTTTCCATCTGCCCGCTTTCTTCATTGCAGATGTATGGAGGATTTGAAACTATTGCATCCCACTTATCAACATCGGCAGGAGGGTTTAACGCATCATGTTTTCTAAAGTCAACACGAGCATTCAGGCGAGAGGCATTGTCACTTGCAATGGCAAGCGCACTGTCGGAAATGTCCCACGCCTCCACCTTCGACTCTGGTAGCTGCAAAGCCAAAGTGATAGCGATGCAACCAGACCCTGTGCCAATGTCTAATACAGACAAATTGCTGCTGCACTCGCTGAAATGAGAGATACATAGCTGGCATAGTTCTTCAGTTTCGGGACGAGGAATCAGCACACCCTGAGCCACACGGAATTGCCTGCCAAAGAAAGATGCAGTTCCAAGAACATACTGCAACGGTTCGTTATTGAGCAGACGGCCAAGAATATGCTTACATTCTTTCTGCTGCCTTTCTGACAGTTCAGCATCTGCCCCCATGCAGATTTCGGCAAACGAGAGGCAGAAAACATCTTCATACACCCTTCGGGCAATAGCCTTTGCCTCGCCTTCGTCATAGCACTGCATTAGCGCAGTCCAGAAATTCCTATAAGTCATTACCGTGATTGAGAATTAGAAAATGTTATTTTAATTTAATAATAAAAGGTGGGATAGACTCCCACCTCCTATCGTTTTGTATTATTTTGCTTATTACTGTGCTGCTGTGTGGAACGGAATAAGCTGGACTTCGGTAGTCGGTCCGCCATCATAGCCAACAACAATCAGATAATAGTCGGTATCAGCTTTCTTAACCGTCTTCTTGAACTCATCGTCGCCATTGTGCAACAATGATGCATTCTCGTGAACATCACTAATCCACTTCTGCAAGAAGTTGCCATTCTGCTGATAGAAGTTAACATAAGATGCAGACTCGCTACCAACAAGATATGTATCATTATTGGTTGTTGTAATCTTCACGTCAACACCATCGCTGTAAACATTCTTAATCTCTACAGAAATTTGATTGTCGGATGGTTCAGGAACTAATGTATGGAAAGGAACGACCATAGTCTTGGTAAGTGCAGATCCGTCATTATAGTCAATACCATATACTGTCACAACATAGTCGCTATCCCACAAAAGCCAGTCTGACTTAGGAATGTCTGTCACACCCTGAACAATTTCATTGTGCATAGCCTCTTCCCATGTAGTGCCATATTGTGTAGCAACCCAGTTCCACCAAGCATTGTCATAGCCGTTCATATCGCCATTTTTCTCTATAGCCTCATCATAGTGCTCTTTTGTATGAAGCATCCAGCTATAATACATATTCTGGTCTTTCGGGGTAATCTTGACAGATACGCTGCTACTTGTAATGTTGTTAACTACGATGTCGAACATATCTTCTTCGCCAGTACCTACCTTAACTGTAACCATCTGAGCTTCGCCCTCAATTCCATATTTATCGAATCCGAGAGTGTACACATTATAGGTTTCGCCAGAATGGAGGCTTTGCAACTGCTGATTACCATCCACGCTGTAGGTTGTGTGATTTATTTCCTTTATTCTGTCAGCCACTGTTCCGTAGCCGTCCCAGTTTGAAGCAATCTCATAGGCAAGGTAGTAGGTCTTGCAGTCTGCAGTACGCTGAATGTTGATAGTCATGCTGCTTTCTTCGGTTGACACAACAGAGAGTGCAGCCTTAACTTCGCCAATAGCATCGAATGTGACACTGTCTACATTATTGATGGCATAGCCAACAATTGTGTTGTCGCCCTTGTGAACAACGAGTCGGTTTGTCCCCTGCGACTGTGCCATTGCAGCAATTCCGCTAACAACGCACATGATAGTTAAGAATAATTTTCTCATAGGGTTTGTAGTTGGTTTTAATGAATTAAACAATTTATATATTAAAAGTTCTTAGAACACCTTCATGCGATACATGAATCCGAGTTCTATTCTGTTTGTATTATAGTCTTTCAGTCCGCACTTGTCAGAGTAGTCAACTTTCTTGCCGATGTAAGCCAAGAAGATGCGGAGGTTCTCATTCTTTATTGGGTAATACTCAAGGCTGGCGAGATAGCCGTATGCCTTGCGGTAGTCTTTCATTATGTCAATATTGTCTACGCTTGCCACGTCATACATTCCTTTGAGCATCAGGTTCCACTTTGGATAGAACTGCCAGTTGAGTTTTGTTACCAGCGAAGTGTAGTGAACGTCGCTAACATATATATGCGGTCCAAAATCTTGTATAGTCAGATTTGGGGCGTACATCTTCACATAGTCTTCGCTTGCAAAACCGAGTTTGTCAAGTGCTTCGGTAGAATACATGAAGTCGAAATACCATTGCAGGCGAGGCAGATTGAGCTGCTGTCCGAGCATCACCATCTTAGCATACTTGTGGTGAGCCTCGTTCTGAATACCCCAAGCCCAGCGTGTTTGCAGACGATTGTCGAAGAAACTTCCGTTCCAGTTTGCAATGAAAGCAAGCGGATGGTTGGCTTCGCGAAGTACTCTATAGTTCTGGTGCTCGCCCTCAATAGCAACAGCACCTGCACCATACTCGTCACTTAGCTTGCCGTTGGTGTCGTCGGTAACCTGAAGCACAATCTCTTGCGACTCTACAGGCTTAACAGATACGGTTACACCAGCCTTGAAAATATTCATTCGGTCAACCAAGTCGGAATACTGATAGATGAACATTGGGTTCTCGTCATACTCAAAACCTCCCCAAGTCTGACACACCTTACCTGCCTGAATGCCAATGTGCGGGTTGAAGTCGTAGCCAATAAACATAAGGTCGGTTGCCTTAGCAAAGTTGTCTAACGATGTGGCAGCATTGCTCTTATTGAGTTGGTGACGCAGGCGATAGTAGAGTTTATCGGTGATGTGGCCGCTAATCTCAAGTCGCAGTTCGCGATTGGCAAACTTTGAGCGCCACTCTTCGCTATCGTCGCGGACAGAAGCCGAAGCCGCATAGTTGAAATAGACATTAAACATGTCGTTCTTCTTTTCTAGTTTCAAAACTCTCTCTGCCAACGACTGGCTTTCATCATCGCCGCCCATACCTGTATTGTTGCCCTGCGCATATCCGAAGACAGCAGCAGAAAACATCAGCGCACTAATCAGTAATTTCTTCATTAGTTGTTGATTACTCTTTTTTAGAAAGGTAAATACCTTTATACTTATTTAAATTATTTAATGATTTTAAGGATTCTGAGATGTGTTCCTTTTTTAAGATACACTTCTTTTTCGGGTACAAAAATACTAACTTTTTGCCTTATACTGAAAGATTAACTTGTTTTTTTACTTTTTCACTATGATATTTTCAGTCAACCCACATAAAGACATAAGCATTTATTCGTGTGTTTGCACAACACACCTTCTTCAAGGTCATTATTTGACACATTACAAAATGTACCTGTTTCGGCAGACACAAAGAGCATTACAAGCTATCACCGTCGCTGCTACAAGAGCCGAAGGAGAAAGCAGCAAGCAAATGGTAGGGCGATTGCTTAAATCGCTATCGCCCTACCATTTGCAAACAAGTTTGCATGACTCTCACAGAATCGCTATTTTATCCTAGTCTTAACAGCTTTCATTTTGTTCTTTGTTAATTGCTCTTAGCGTTAGAACACATAACCGAAGCTTACATAGGGGGAGATGCTTTTGGATACTGCATGCTTTCCACCGAGGTTGAAACTGGGACTGATACCTGCGCGAAACTGGAAACCGCGCGTCGGCTGATAGCGATAGCCTATGTTCCCAAAGAAGAAATAGCCCCAAAGACTGTGTTTGGCTTCTCCTGCATATTCACTCTCAAAGTAAGGAACGCCATCCACTTCGCCAGCCTTCCTGATGTTCCATGTATCGTACTTTTCCGTGTAGTAGCCGAGGTTGAGACCAAATCCGAGATCGAGTTTGCTACGTTTCTTTCCTAAAAGGTAGTTGATTTCCAATGGAATGTCTGGACCGCGAAGCGAATTTGAGCCAGAGAACATACTGTACTGTTTGGAATAGGTATAGCCCAAACCTATGCGGTATCCCCATGGAGAACTGGGCTTAAACCGTGCATCATAATTGACACCTACTATATTTGATGCACCAAGCAGTTCAAGATAGACACTTCGATTGGTAGTTTCACTTGCTTGCTGCGCCTTCGCTCCGATCGAAACGATAGCTGCGAGGATGAGTACTGCTAATCTAATTGTTTTCATTTTCGTTATTCATATTATCTATTTGCAAACTGCTTGAAACGGAATATATCGAAGATGTCGCCTGCCGTAACTGTCAGGTGGAGCGGACGCCCTTCTTCTGTTTCATTGGCATAGAAAACGACTTTTAGTTTGTTCCCACTTACCTCTGCCTTGAACCAATCCGTCTTTATCGTACGACGGTCTTTCGATTCAATGGGAGGATAATAGTGTTCTCCATTCGACTCGGCACTCGAAATCCACGGAGATGAATAGTTCAGACAAGAGAAGACAAATTCACCGCCAGTGTTAGAAACACAATAAACACCATCGGTTATCTGTACTGGCACTTCTGCTTTCCAAACCATCGGGTCCCACTTCCCGTCTGGGTAGTCGCCGCTGCAAGAGGTAAGGAAGAGCATGGCAGCACACATTACAAAAAGGTTAACATAAATCGTTCTCGCTCTGCCGTTTGCAAACGAGTTTGCATGGCTCTCACTTAATTGCGATTTTCTCAAAATCTTAATTGTTTTCATTTTAGTTATTATTTTATTGTTAATGTTCTACTTGATTAAACGCCGAAAGAGGTTAATCGGCTTGCCGTTTTTATAAAACGATGTGGCTAAAAGAAATATTTCACAGGCAACCGTTAATTATTCTAAATATCAGGGCATAAAGATAGTACGAGTCTGATACCGTATCCGATTCAGAGTCTTCGCCAAACGCCTTTCAGCATGATACAAGTCTCAGCCATCGCCTAAACGCAAGCATCAATTTCTATAATCTTAATAGATTCTTCTGGCTAAATTTCTGAATAAAAAGTCAAAAAGTCAACGTTTCCTTATGTCGTTCTATATTAAATTTTATCTGCTCTTGTCAGTTTAATAGATTCCAATTATCATCATCCTCCGACACATGAATATTATTGATGGCTATCTTATTAGGTAGCACAAGGAGTAAACGGTTCTATCCAGCCTGAGATTTTATTATGTCGAATTCGGAACAATTACCATAGTTACTAATAAAGCATACCGAAAAGCCAAAGAGGTATCTTGCTTCCATGCCCTATATCTATCTTGTCTGCAACAACATAACTGTTTTCTATGCCCTTTATCTGTGAGAATCCCTTGTTCTTTCCACCGACCTCGAAAAGCCATCTGCCATCAGCAACAAGATCTCCTTGTCTGGGCATGCTAAGCTTATGAGCAACCGCCAACTGGGAGGCCAAGAATGTCTCACGCATTGTTCCATCATCGGCTCTGGGTGTCAGACAATACATCAGGTTGGTGTTGGCAAACAACACCTTCTCGGGTTTTGTCAGCATATTCATTCCGATGTTCGCGGAATAAAGTCTACGCACTAATGCGGCTTTGTCCATCAAGTCAAGAAGTTTTAGGACATTATTGCGTGAAGCCTGAAGCGTGTTGCACAATCCGGAAATGTTCAGCGTGTAAGGAGAACTTTCTGCCAGCACAGCCAGCAGGAGTTTGGCTTTATAGACGGAATCATACTCTATGTTACTTACAGATGGAATCTCAGTGTTGATGATAGTGTCTATTACTTGCTGCAAGCGATCGTAGAACCCGTCGCCCTCCTCACGATAAAAAGGATAATAGCCAGCCTCTATGTATTTTTCAAAATAGCCGAGCACCTTAACCTTTGAAGTAATCTGGGATGCCTGCATGAAGTGGTCGTTCAGCACGGTCTCTAATGACAACACAGGCAGATGAACCACTTGTTCCAACTCCAAATACTCCCTAAATGACAGACCTTCCAGAGTATATTGACGATGGCGGCGTGACAAATCGCCGACCAACGATTCTTCCAGCCTTAGCATGGAAGAACCCGTCACCACGACGTGTAAATCAGGATAAGAGTCGTAAATATTCTTGATTTCCTGTTGCCATCCCTTATACTTGTGTACTTCGTCAAGGAACAGATGGGTGCCCCCATGTGTATAATGATACTCCGCTAAGTCAATTAAAGAGTGGCGGGCAAACCAAATATGGTCGAGCGAAACATAAAGAGCCTTCTGCTTGTCGGGAAATGTTTTTAGTATATGCTGAAGGAGCATGGTCGTTTTGCCCACGCCCTTTGCACCTTTGATGACAATCAGTTTATTGTCCCAATTGATTTTGTCGTACAGGTATCTGGTGAAGCCCAAGTCAGTTGCAGCCAGTAATCGTCCGTAAGTCTTATAAATTCTGTCCATATTGCAAACTCATATTTCATGTG
This sequence comes from Prevotella sp., assembly GCA_017627765.1. GTDB lineage: Bacteria > Bacteroidota > Bacteroidia > Bacteroidales > Bacteroidaceae > Prevotella. Next base: position 12,376 of record JAGAGD010000082.1, read on the forward strand.
CAAAGATACAACTTTACTTTTGAATATCAAAAAACTATTATCATTTTTACTTTTGAAAGTTAAATATTGGTGATAATTGTAACTATGGAGAGTAAAATTAACTTCCCAAATATGCAAAACTTGTATGAATTATATTTCTAACGTTGCATTTTTTCTAATGATTTCAACAGCTTTCTCACTTCCATTCGTGTAGGTTGCTTGGCGGTTGCCGAGCGGCACGTCCTCATCAATGAGAACGGCATTGATGCCCTCCATATTAGCTTGGCAGATAAATTCGTTGATGGAAGCATGGCCGCTGCTGCAAGAGGCGAGGAAGAGCATGGCAGCACACATTAAAAAGGTTAACATAAATCGCTCTCGCTCTGCCGTTTGCAAACGAGTTTGCATGGCTCTCACTTAATTGCGATTTTCTCAAAATCTTAATTGTTTTCATTCTTGTTATGATTTTGTTGTTAATGTCGTATTTGATTAAACGCCAAAAGAGGTTAATCGGCTTGCCGCATTTATAAAACGATGTGGCTAAAAGAAATATTGCACAGGCAACCGTTAATTATTCTAAATCTCAGGGCATAAGTGTTTAATATAAATCACATATCATTGTTCCCCATTTCGATTTTTCCACTAAGCTATTATGCTTACACACTAACTAATAAGGATTATTTTCTCCCGAAAGACAGCAGAGGCAAGATTAGTCTTGCAGAATATGCATTTGGTTTCACTGCTGCCGTATATTACTGCAATAGATTATAATTTGGCTACAAATTTACAAAAAATATTCTTGAAGGTAATGGGTGATATGCAAAAGTCAGATGCTTTTGAATGGAATAATTATGCTTCTATCCAGTTTTACAGAAGTTTCTGAGTTTTAAAGTCTAATTACGAAGTAGTTAAGTCGACAAGCATAATATAGTGCATAGTTGTTTTAGTTGACAATTAAAGTTAAGGTTAACGTTAAAATTAACGTTAAAGTTAACGTTCTTTCAATCTGAAAGCAGTTTTACGTTTTCACCCTTTGCTGAGAGAAAAACTTGCAATTTTCAGAGCCGAGTTGGGTAAAAAATTGATTAACTAAACCTGCAAATAACTTAAAAATTTACGACCGAGAAAAATGAAGTTGCAAAATATGCGAGTATTTGGCGGCTTTTTGCTGTTTTTAGTAAATCGTTCAATATCAAGACATTATACGTTTCGCCTCAAGACTCATAAGTGTTAAAAAAGTCAAAGGGCATCTTTCGCAGTGTGAAAGGGCACCTTTGGCACTGCAATATGCCACATATCGCACTGCGATATGCCACGTTTCGCATC
>JAGAGD010000083.1 GCA_017627765.1 Prevotella sp.
TGTATCGGCTTTGCCTATAGCCTTCTTGTAGCAATCAAGAGCCATAAGTGGACTTTGCCGGTCACGGTAGACACAGCCTAACAGATAGTAAGACTCCATCTGCTGCCTCATGCTTCCGTGATTGTCATAGTATTCTGCAACGTCCTTCATAATCGTATCGCCGCCTATGTCCTCATAGTTCTTATTCTTATAGCTTGTCTCCAGCATTTGAAGGTGCATAAGCTGGCTGCGGGACATGCCAGACCTGCTGGCACTAAGACTGTCAAGCGCAGCTTTGGCAACGGCTAAGTCACCCTTCTCAAGCATCGTGTCTACAGCGTTAAGCTGCGATGTATAGGAGCTATGGTTGCTGCAACAGGTGAGAAAAAGCAAAAGAGTAACTACGGCAGAATAAGCCATGCCGCACTTAAGGAAATGTATTGAATAGTTTTTCATAATCGCTAATAAATTGCTTATCTGCTTGCAAAGTTAAGTTTTTTCCTGAAAATCAGAAAGACAACAAGGAAAAATGTTAAGACTAAACTTAAGATTTAAATCGCGATTTAATCAAAAAAACATAAAAAAGTAAACATTTTGCCGTCCGTGTAAAATATGTAAAATTGCAGCTAACACACTGATGATTAACCGATTATCTAAATTCATCAATTTTGTCATGTAAAATCTGTAATAAAAAAATTTGGAAAAAATAATGGTTCCAACCTATCTTTGCAGGCAAATTTAAATCAATAGGAAAATATGGCAATTACAAAAACATTATTAGCAACTTTGCTATTTACATTTTTGCAGACTTCTGCTGCACTTGCTCAGAATGTAACAAGTCAAGATGTTAACACGATTCACCTGACAAATAATAGAATTATATGGTAAAAAAGAATTATCTCACAACTGTCCTTTTATTATTCAATACTTTTATTATGATTCATGCACAAAGGCTTTACTGCGGAACTGTAATGAATAGTGAGGGCAATCCAATTGAGTTTGCAAATGTAGCTTTATTTAGCCCAGAAGATTCCACATTCATAGAAGGTGTTTTTACTGGACATGATGGCAAATTCTCCTTAAATACTACATCAAAGGGTATAATAAAAGTTTCGTGCATAGGATACGACAGTGAGATAATAGATGCGACAAAAAATAATATTTCCATAATTATACTTAAAGAAAAATATATTCCACTACAAGAGGTTGTGGTCTATTCTTCAAAACCTATTACCCGCTTTGAAGGAGATGCGCTCGTTACAAATGTGAAAGGAACAATACTGGAAAAATTTGGTACTGCCAAAGATGTTTTAGGCTTCCTGCCAGGAGTGATAAATAATCAAGGCAACATTGAGGTATTTGGAAAAGGGACACCATTGTTCTACATAAATGGCAGGCTTGTAAGGGACAACAAAATGATAGAGCAAGTGAGCGCAAGCAAGATAAAAAAAGTGGAGGTGGTAATGAATCCTGGTTCACGATATAGTGCTACTGCAAAATCGGTTATACGCATTGTTTCTGAGAAAGAAACTGGTGAAGGCTTTTCGATAGACTTTAGTACCAAGCAAGGATTGAGTGACTATTTTTATAACTCTGAAATAACATCTCTAAACTATCATAATAAGAAACTCGAAGTTTTTACAAACTTGGAGTATGATAGAAATAAGACGAAAACATTAAGTTATCTTGAACAAACAGCATGGCTTAGCTCAAAAAATGTACAAGACATCAATATGCACACTAAAGAAAGCCAACCTTTATATGATGGACAACTTGGTTTCTCATACACTTTTTCACCGGAACAATCAATGGGATTATTTTATAAGGTAACGCACAAAAGGAAAGAAAACAGGTCACAAATAAGTACACAGGCGTGGATAGACGACATACTTGAAGAAAATGGAAATACCAACTATAACTCATCTTCTAACAACACATCTCACCTAATTGATGGTTATTACTATGGCAATATTAAAAAGTGGAAAGTTGAGGCAACCTTAAATATACTGTGGAGAAGAATTAATGGAAATGCTCAGAGTTTAGAATCGTCTAGCGTTATGGATAGTAGGACAGTAAGCATAATGGACAAAATACGTTCCCACATGGTTGCAGGCGAATTACACTTATCGCGTTCATTGTGGAAAGGGTTCTTTCAATTCGGTGCAGAACATACAAATAGTCTTCATGATGAGTCTGAATATTATAAAGAGAATTTTCTTGAAAGCAAAAATCCTATTACGAAAGAAAAAAATTCTGCTTTATATATTGAATATTCTAAAAAAGTGGGCAAGATGGTACTTAGGCTTGGATCACGCTATGAACACACGAAAAGCGATTACTTTATTTCTAATAACAAGATAAATGAGCAATGCCGCACATATGACAAACTTTTTCCAACATTAATGATAACTGCGCAGTTAGGTAAAGCCTTTATGCAATGGGGCTATTCAAAGAAATACAAGCGCCCGCTTTATTCGCAATTATCTAATACCATTACCTATGTAAACAGATATCTTATAGAGGGTGGCAATCCTTCACTGCGCCCTACTTATACTGACAACATTACACTCAACCTAAAATATGGGTGGGCTATGTTGCTTTTTAACTTTGATCATATAAAAGACAAAATAATATCTCATGCCACACAGTATGAAGATTGCCCAAATGTAACACTGCTCAAAAAAGACAATTCAGAATACAAGTTGAATGAGCTGCAGCTAATGATAAGCCTTTCTCCAACATTCAAGAAATATTATCCTGCACTAAATATAGGACTTCTTGCGCCATTCTACAAGGAAAGAAACAGAGATGGTATAAAACATTTCAATCATCCAATATACATCATTAAATTCTCAAACATGCTTACCCTAACAAACACATCGTTTCTTAATGCAGAACTATTTTATAGAAGCAAGGGAAATGGAGAAAACTTGTATATTGAGCAAACATGGCATGTAAATATTGGGGTGACAAAGGTATTGGGAAAACATTGGAATATTAAGCTTGCAGCCTACGACATTTTTAATACGAACAGGAAAAATATATCAACTATGTATTGCGATTTAAGAGATTCTTATATGAAAAAAACTATCAACGCAAGGAAAATTGAATGCACCATCAGATATATTTTTAATTTAACAAAGTCGAACTATAAAGGCAA
>JAGAGD010000084.1 GCA_017627765.1 Prevotella sp.
AAAAAAATGCGTCACGACAAACTTCAGAGAGAACTCGACCTCATACTGCTCTTAGCCGAGAACCGCACATATACCGTTGAGCAACTTTGCGAAAGGCTCAACGTCTCGCGCCGAAACCTATATTATTATTTCGACTTTCTCCGCTTCAGCAACTTCCGCTTTGAGCGCAGAGGCAGATACTATCACATCGACAGACAGTCGCCTTTCTTCAAGAAACTTTTCGAAATGCTCGACTTCACCGAAGACGAAGCCATCTTTCTGCGACGACTGCTCGAAGGAGCCGACAACAAAAATCCGCAGGTGGAGAGCATAAAGCGCAAACTGGAACGCTTCTACGACTTCGACATCATTCAGAACGTGAAACTGAGAGAACGGCGGTCGCAAAACGTATCAACGCTCTACGATGCTATAAAGTTCAGGCAGATTGCTAAAATATGCGGCTACTCATCGCCTCACAGCAAGACCGTCTCCGACAGAATAGTGGAGCCTTTCATGCTGATGAACAACAACAATGAGGTGCGCTGCTTCGAGATTGCATCTAAACAATGCAAGACTTTCAAGTTGTCGAGAATGGAACGAGTGGAACTAATCGACCTGCAATGGAGCTATGCCGACCAACACAAGGAGATGTTCACCGACATTTTCATGTTCTCTGATGAGAATCCTAAGACCGTAAGCATGACGCTGGGCAGCCTTTCTGCCAACATCATGCGCGAGGAATATCCGCAGGCAGAACAATACATGACGCAGCAAGAAGACGGACTAACACTGCTTTCAATGCCCGTTTGCAGCTATCTCGGCATCGGCCGCTTTGTACTCGGACTCTACGACGACATCAACGTGATTGGAAACGATGAGTTCAAGGCTTATTTGTCTGACAAAATAAAGTCCTTCAGCAGTCCGTCTTCGTCAAACTCAAACATTGGACCCCAGACCACTTCCCAATAGTAGCCGTCGAAATCAGCAAAATAAGCATGATAGCCTCCCCAGAAAGTCTCTTGCGGTTCTTTCACTATCCTGCCTCCGCTCTTGCGAACCTTCTCAATGACTTCGTCTACCTCCTGCCTTGACCGTACATTATAGGCAAGCGTTATGCCTGCAAATCCGTCGGCAACCTTTGGCGGATTCTGCTCGTCAATGTCGTATGGCAGCAGTTCAAGCGGATAGAGTTCAAACTTTGTTCCATGCGTATTGAAGAAAACTACCTGTGGACTGTCGCCTTTCTCATCGGTTTTGAAACCAAGACCATCGCGGTAAAATCTGACAGCCCTCTGCATATCGCGTACCCCAAGACAAATACAAGTGATTTTATTCATTGCTAAATCTTTTATTTTCTCGTGCAAAAATATACCTTATATTATATATATACAACATTCTTCCTTTTGCTTTCTTCCACTAATCTATGTTTAAAAACAAATGCACTAAAAACGACAAATCTGGCAGTCTGCACTTTAAAAAAAACAAACCACTATTGTTACATTCTGTTATATTTTAGGCACAAAATGCAACATCTTGCTCAAATATGATTGTATTTATGATTATTTTATTATCTTTGCCAAGACATTAAACCTTTAAAAAATTATTGCTTATGAGAAAGTTTACTCTAATTATTGCAGCTGTTTTTATCGCAACAACGGCTATGGCGCAAGCAAGACACGCAACAAAAACTACAACTCTTGCACAAACCGCACAACATCTGTATAGCAACAAACAGGCTAAAGCACCAGCAAAAGCAGGCGAAGAACCAATCTTCGACATTCCCGAAGGCACAGTCTACGAAAATCTCTATGCCACATCAGACGCAATGGGATTAGGCTTTGGCGGTTTCTATTATCAGGATGTCGACGGAGGCATAGGCGGAGTGGTTGAAGGTAGCGACGGCTGTCTTTACATATATGCGCCTATTTCACAAACTTACATCTGGTTTACCCAACTGCCTTGGCTGAAGGCTGAGAAGAATGCCGACGGCAACTATGTGCTGAAGACTCCGCAGGTCTATGCCTACGACGCTGGCGACCCTTACTATGCATATCGCATGAAATGGGTTGAAGACGAGCAGAAATGCTTTGTTGATGAGGAGAATACCGACATTGTCTTCTCTTGGAACGATGGCGTTCTGACACAACTTGACGACTGCTACATCGGACTTGGCGACACTGACGGTGAATGGTTCTACATGGCTGACAAGAATATTGTATATCGCCCGCAGACCGACCAGACAGTTTCCGCTCCTGAAGGACTCAGTCCCGACAACTATCTGCTTACCTATCGCAGTTCGGCTAAGAACGAAAGTGCTACGAAAGAACGCATGGTGAACGTTATAATTGACGGCTCTGACATCTATCTTGGCAACATAAACGACAACACACCAGATAGTTACATAAAGGGAAACATAGACAACGGAAAGGCTGTATTTGCCTCAAAGCAGTATATCGGACCTGACGCCTACTACGGAGGACACGCCTATGTGCTTACAGGTAATGCCTTTATTGACGGCGAAGAGGATAGTCCTTTCTTCAACTACAACCTGACCGACAACATCATTTTCGATGTTGACGACGAGGGCAAGACGCTTACGGCTACCTATCCTGCATCGATGATAACCAACATTGGTCCTAACAACCTCTATATTATCAGCGACTACGTTGCACCAAAACTCACCTACGTCGAAGACAAGGCTGCAACTCCTGCCAACCCTATATTCACTGCCGACGACCTAATGAAATTTAATGAGAATAGCGGAATGGGCAAAATGTCGTTTGAGATTGTGCTGAAAGACACTGAAGGCGGAAAACTGAACGAGAACAAGGTGCTCTATAACATTTATCTTGACGACCAGCCTCTGACTTTCACACCTGATGTCTACACAGGACTGACTGAGGAAATGACTGACGTTCCTTACAAATTCCAAGACACAAGCAACTATGACATCTACATATATGGCGGAAAGCACACTGTCTACTACTACACTAACGACTTCAGCAAGATTGGCGTGCAGACAATTTATCGTGCTGGCGGCGAGGAGCATCGCTCTGATATAGTATATGTTGACGTAGCCGAACTGGGCATAAACAACATTACTGGCGAGAAAAACGCTAACAAGTGGTACAACCTGAATGGCTTAGAGGTTCAGAGACCTGCTCAAAAGGGCATCTACATCCACAACGGAAAGAAATATGTAGTGAAATAAAAGCGACAAGCTTTCTAAAATGTTTATGGTTAACTAACAATCCTGGCGGCGATGGTTCTTAATGGCTGTCGCCGCCGCTTTTTATCCTTTCTGCTGACAAGCGAATGTACTCGTCAGCATTAACGTTGTGAAAACAACGTGCGATTCTTTCTTTTGCCAAGCCATTTCATAACAAAAAACTTTAACCATAGCAGCAAATTTCAACCGATTGTAATTGACGAGTTGGGCTCGAAGAAATCGGAATGGAAACAGAGAATAAGGCAATCAGACAACTAACAATTATGCAACGACGTCAAAATAGCGATTAACTTTTGATTATAGTATGCTTATCTGAATATGGGAAAAGAAAGAATAACCGCAGAAAGAACGATTACTAAAAAAGAAAAAGGAGATTAAGAAAAGAGAGAAAACTACAACTGTCCCGATTCCACCATAAGCACCACGCGCTCTGTCATGCGGTCAACACCATTCGGATCGTAGCCTTTCTTGAGCGAAGCACCAAAAGCCCACGCAAAAGCCTGCCAGAAACCTGCACGAATTGGACCCATGAAAGCCTGTATAAGGTCGTAGGTTGACGAGTTGCACTCACGATAAACCAGTTTTATTAGCAGTTTGCCCTGCGCATAAGTGAGTTTCTTCATTCTCGGTTTATATTCCTGAGTGATGCTCTTCTCCACTTTTTTCATGTGCTCGTCCTTAGCCTTCTTGTTTGGCAGCGTTTCGAGATATTCGTAGGTTTCAATGATAATCTGATTGGCTTCCTTAGCAATAGGCAGCACCTTCTTCACGTTTGCCACAAGTCTGCTGAACTGTTTTCTCTGCTTCTCGCTCTTAAACTCAGGAACGGGAAACACATACACATTGTTCATCTGCATATACTGGATGCTGTCACCATTGTTTAACACCTTTCCGACTTTCACGGTAGGCACAAACGTTGGGTCGTCCATATTCACCTGTCGGTCTTCTGGATTAACCTTAGCATGGTTGTTTACTTGCGACAACACGAGCGAAGGAAAAAACAACAATGCTGCAAACAAGCAGAAAACAAGTTTCTTCATATCGCTTGCAAAATTACATTTTTTTCCTTGAAAGCAACATTTTACACCCTAAAATAATGATAAAACGCCTTAAATAAGGAGAAAAAAGGTTACTATTTAGCAAATTGTCAGAAATGAAAAAGATAAGACAAGAAAAATTTGGAGGTAATTTTTATATGGTTTACCTTTGCCCTCGAAAAATGACGAAGATAGTGATTGACGTCTTCTGTCAGAGGAACTTAAAAGCAAACAGTTTCCACAAACCTCCGAAAGGAGACCGACGACAGACATAGAAATTAACTATATATAGACATACTGATTACAACTATACTATTGAAAAAGCTGATATTAAGACCGTAAGGGCTGGAAAAAGCCCGAAATGGAGAAGACATCCCTATACTGAATGGGAAAAATAAAACGCAAGAAGCATAAGGACGCCTTCCCCTACGGCTTAATATAGAATCAGAAAAGAAAGGCTTAAAGAAAATAGTACGAAGAATTGCTATATAACATAACTAAGAATTTCTCTTTTTCATAAGCATATTAAAGTTCATAATTAGGTATTTAGACCAAATTCAGTGACGTGATGTCACAGAGGTTAATAAAAAATTTCTTCATAATAAAGAATCGTTTCATAAGTATAAAACTAAATCTTCAACTATGGAAAGACGAAAGGCTGGCTTGCGAAAAGTCGGCCTTTTTTGTATTTTATTTATTGCATCGAACTTCAGGTTTACATTTTTTACTACCATAGTCAGGTTTTGAGTTATGTATGTTCATAACATTATGCTCCATTTTTTATAATAGATTTAATCCTTTCATCTTATCTATTATGCAAGCCATCAACACAACACTAAATAACAATAGAAAAGGTTAGCATAAAGAGAGTAACATCAGATGTGAAAAGGTTGGTTTTAAAAGTTGTTAAATCACCACTGTATTAGTCGTTTAATTGCAAATATGTATTACAAAATTGCATATTTTGGGTACTTTTGTGCAATAATTAAAAGTAAATGATTACTTTTGCAGAAAATTAAAGAAAGTATACAAAAATACTATGGAACCCATTAAAAATTTTGATGAATTGATTGCTCACCTGTCATCAAAAGGTGAGAAGAAACGCGTTGCCGTTGTATGTGCAACAGACCCTTCAACACAATATGCTGTTGGAAAGGCACTCGAAGGTGGATTTATCACAGCCACATTCGTTGGAGGCAGAGCAGAGATTGAAGCAAATGCAGAACTCATGGCTCAGAAAGACAACTTCACAATAATGGATGCAACCGACCAAGACGATGCAGCTGCTAAGGCTGTTGCACTCGTAAGAGAAGGTCAGGCAGACGTTCTGATGAAAGGTCTTATCAATACCGACAACATGCTTCGCGCAGTATTGAACAAGGAAACTGGCATTCTGCCAAAAGGCCGAGTACTGACCCACATAGCAGCAGCACAGATTCCAACCTACAAGAAGATTCTTTTCTTCACCGACGCTGCCGTAATTCCTTACCCAACACAGGAACAGCGCATCGAGCAGGTACGCTATGTTGCTGACATGGCACGTTCTTTCGGTGTGGAGGAACCTCGTATCGCCCTCATCCACAGTTCTGAGAAGGTACAGGAAAAGCACTTCCCATTCACTGTTGGATATCCAGAAATAATTGAAATGGCTAACAAAGGCGAGTTCGGCAAATGTATTGTTGACGGACCAACCGACCTGAAATGTGCTTGCAGCATCGAGGCACTGAAGAAGAAAGGCCTCTCTTCTCCTATCAACGGCGAGGCAGACGCTCTCATCTTCCCAGACATTGAGGCAGGTAATGCATTCTATAAGGCTGTAACTCTGTTCTCTCATGCAAGCATGGCGGCAGCCCTGCGCGGTCCTCTTGCTCCAGTTGTGCTGACATCACGCGGCGACAGCAAGGAGTCTAAACTCTACAGTCTGGCTCTTGCTGTAATCACAGCCAACGAGAAATAAAACAACAGAGCGTCTGAAATAATAAAAAAACAACAAATAGATCTATGAAAATTTTAGTCATAAATCCAGGTTCAACATCAACAAAGATTGCAGTTTTCGAAGATGAGAAGCAGGTTTTCAAACTCAGCATCTCTCATTCACTCGAAGAGTTAGCGCAATACAAGAGCATCATCGACCAGTTCGAATTCCGTAAGCAACTCGTTCTTAACGAACTGAAGAACAACAATATCGAACTGAACTTCAATGCTATCATTGGTCGTGGTGGACTGACAAAGCCTCTGGAAGGCGGTGTCTACGAAGTGAACGAACTCATGAAGGAAGACATTCGCACCTCTACTCACTCTCATGCGTGCGACTTAGGTTGCATCATTGCCAGCGACATTGCAAAGGAAATTCCAGGTTGCCGCAGCTTCATTGCCGACCCAGTTGTTGTTGATGAACTCAACGATATGGCTCGCATCAGCGGCTCTCCTCTCTTGCAGCGCGTAAGCATCTGGCACGCTCTTAACCAGAAAGCCATTGCTCGCCGCTTTGCACAAGACCAGGGCAAACGCTACGAAGACCTCAACCTCATCGTATGCCATCTCGGCGGCGGCATTTCTGTTGCTGCCCACGACCATGGACGCGCTGTTGACGTAAACAACGCTCTCGACGGTGAAGGTCCTATGGCTCCAGAACGTGCTGGAACACTTCCTGCAGCCGACCTTGTTCGTCTCTGCTTCAGTGGCAAGTTCAACGAAAAGGAAATCCTATCTCGCATCTCAGGCAAGGAGTCTGGTCTTTCTGCTCACCTCGGAACAAACGATATGCGCGAGGTTGAAAACCGCGTGAACGAAGGCGACGAGAAGGCTAAGAAGATTGTTGACGCTATGATCTACCATGTTGCTAAGAGCATTGCTGCTCAAGGCGCAGTATTCTGCGGAAAGGTTGATGCCATCATCATCACTGGCGGAATTGCTCACTGGAAGTATATCGTTGACGAACTGACAAAGCGTGTAAGCTACTTTGCTCCTGTTCATGTATATCCAGGCGAAGACGAACTTGAAGCTCTTGCTCTGAATGCTCTTGCAGTATTGCGTGGCGAGCGTGAGGCTAAAGAATACAAATAATTAGTTCTTAAAGCATAGTGCATGATGCACAGTTTAAACTAAAAAAGATGCTGACATTCAGTTGTCAGCATCTTTTTTGTTATTGCCAATATAAATCAGTAACTTTGCAGCATGAAAAACAACGTAACATTTGTTTCCTTAGGTCCTGGCGACCCTGAGCTGATGACCGTTAAGGCACTGAAACGGCTTAAAGAAGCCGACATAATCTTTCTACCCGCCACTGTTTCGCCTTCGGGAAAGACAACTTCACGAGCAGGAATCATGGTTGAAAATGATGAAATCAAAGGCGAGCGCCGCTACTTTCCACTCCCCATGTCGAGCGACCGCACAGCAGCAAAGGCAGTCTACGACCAGATGCACGACCAGGCTTTGGCAGCATGGCAGGAAGGAAAGTGCGTGGCTATAGGCGTTGAAGGCGACATGGCAGTCTATGCATCGGTATTCTATGTACTTGAACGACTAAAGAAAAGCGGTGTCAGCACCGAATGGATTCCAGGCATCTCGTCGTTTATCTGTGCAGCAGCAGAGGCACAACTCTCGCTGGCAAGTCTCGAAGAGCGTCTTACCATAATACCAGGCAACCTGCAAGAAGGTCAGTTGAAGTCGCTGCTCGACAGTGGAAATGTGGTTGTCGTTATGAAATTGTCGCGCTGTGCAGATGTTGTAAAGAACTTCATCGCCGCCAATCCGTCGCACGAATACCACTATCTTGAGAATGTAGGAACTCCGTCAACATATCACACAACCGACCGCGAGACCATAATAAATCGCAAAATCCCCTACTTCTCACTAATTATAATAAGGTAAGATAATCACCCTCAAAATAACATCAGCACACATAGAGCCTGCCTATAAAGCAGGCTTTTTTTATGTATGCACAATACTAACCATCGGCACTGTAGCAAACATTTTGCAAAAAAATCATAAAAAACGGTTGTTTTTTGCAACTCGTACCTTAGGTATAGCATTAATTTTGCAAATGTAATCAGAAAAACAGGCATTATATGAAGAATCAAAACATGAGATTAACTATAGGTGAGTTCTCCAGATTTTGCCATGTAACGGTAAAGACGCTAAAGCACTACGAGAAGTTGGGACTTCTTGTTCCAAACGAGATAGACGAGTGGACACGCTACAGATACTATGAGGTGTCGCAGATGCGTCAGCTAAATGGCATACTCAGGCTCAAGGCTATGGGGTTCTCTTTAGAGGAAATAAGGGAACTCTTTGACGAGGGCACACACAAACCGAGCATCACGCAGATAGAAGAAAAGACAATGCAAGTGGAGAGCCAAATAGCTGAACTGCAAAACCGCCTGAAAGCATTGCACAACATGGCAGACTCGCTCAAACACATAGAGGGCATGGAGCGCATTTCAATCCAGCGTTTGCCACCTATAATCGTTGCATCGCATCGCCGCATACTGAAATACAGAAGCTGCCTCAAAGAACTCTGCGAGAACATTATCGACCCAGAACTTCAGCGGCTTGGATGCAAACGCACACAGCCTTACTACTGTTTCGACATTGAACACGAAAAAGAATATAAACCAGAGAACATTGATATAGAATATTGTGTGCAAGTTGACGAAATGGCAAACGATTCTGCACTCATCATGTTTAAGCAGTTAGAAGAAGTGCCTATGGCTGTGTGCATGAAATGCTACGGTCCATACAAGCAAATTTACGACCAGTTTGCAGAAGCGTTTCGCCATATTGACGAGCATGGGTTTGAGGTAGCTGGACCATACCGCACACAATATGTCGACGGGGAGTGGAACCAGAAAGACCCAAACAAATGGCTGACAATAATACAAGTACCAGTAATAAAGCGATAGATGAAGAAGATTGTTGCAGACAGAAATGCCATAGGAGCATGCGGACTCTACTGCGGAGGATGCCGAAAATACAGAAAAGAGAAGTGTTTAGGATGCCATAACAATGAGAAAGCCACATGGTGCAAAATAAGAAAATGCTGCCTTGACAAGGGAATACTCACTTGTGCCGAATGTGACTGCGACGTAAAAGAGTGCCACATACACAACAACTTCATAGGAAAGCTATTCTCATTGCTTTTCAACAGCAATCGCGCAGCGTGCATCAGCTTCATAAAGCAGTATGGCGAACAGGCTTTTGCTGAGGAAATGACTAAGCATGGAACGATGACAATAAAAAGACAGAAAAGATGAATGAACTTATTAGAAATTTAGACTTACTCCATTCTACAGAGTTAGCCACCAATCGAATAAAAAAGAACATTGGACTTCAGAACGACAACGTATTGGAATGGTGCAAAGAGATAATACAAAAAACAGACACTTACATATATATTAAAGGCAAGAACTGGTATGCCGAAACTAACGAGGTAGTCATCACTATCAATGCAAGCAATCTAACCATCATTACAGCTCGTCAATACAAGAGAAGGGCTACTACCAACAAAAAAAATCTTCTTGACGTATTGTCTATGATGGAGAATAACGGTATAAAATACTGGCTTGACGGAGGATGGGGCGTTGACATTCTCTACGGAAGGCAGACAAGAAGACATCGCGACATCGACATCGACATTGAAAGCGAGCAGATAGGAAAACTAATCAGACTTCTGCAGCGACATGGATATAAGACAGAGCATAACTTGCTGCCCGTGAGAATAGAAATGTACAGCCTTAAGCATGGATATATAGACATCCACCCTTTAACTTTTTGCTATGACGGAAGCGCAAGACAAGCCTCCCCAGATGGCGGATATTATGAAATCAAAGCCGAGTTTTTTAGTGAGACATTATTTGAAAACAGAGTTATACCGTGTATCTCCATCAATGGACAACTTAAATTCCACTCTGGCTACAAACTGAGAAACAAGGACAAGCACGACATATACCTGCTCAGAAGAATTGTCAGGCGAGAACGAATCTTACGATAGGCTGCGAGGAAAGTATGTATAACAACCTGTCCTGTGCTTAAAAAGATAATAATAGCCAATACACAAATCTGTCACCTTATGGGATTATTCGGGAACAATAAGCCAACTGACCTTTGGCATAACTGCTGAAAGCCAGTGGGTTTGCTCGTCTCGTTATCAATCTTGAAAAGATTATTTCATTTCTCCATTGATTACAGGAACAGTCATAGGCATACCACCATTCGTAGTATAGCTATATGTGCCTACACGCATCGGATTCTTAATAGTAATTACTTGGTCGCTATAGAAATTTTTGCCCAAAATTACCACAGCATTACCAAGGTACATTACTGTATTACCGAACTTGTCCGATTCTTCTCTTGCCAATGCAGCATTGCCAAGAACTTGAAACACCTTGAAAGATGTTTCGGTCTTGTCTTCATAGCTTACAGGCTGTTCAAGATACTGTATCTGGTCAGTTTCTTCACTACTTTGATTAACTAACCCAATAACAAAAAAAACTACGAATGTCACGATGACACCTGTCACGACACCCAAGAAGAAAGTTTTTTTATTCATATTAATAGAATGTGTTCAAATGTTATAAATAATACTTTCAGGAAACAATAGAGGCATTCCCTTCTTTTTTATCTTGAAAGAGTATGTATCGCCGTGTCCACTAGGTCTACATAGGAGCAAGTCAACAGTAATAAGATTCTGCTCCAGCAGCACATCGAACTGACCAACATTGGGGTTTCGGGTGTGTTCTATCTGCTTGTAACAGAAATATTCTTTGTTGTCGTGGATGGCATTTTCAACTTCAATCCAAAAAGTTTCGTGATGTTTGGTTGTTAGCCTTTGGTGTAGTTTCATCAAACGCCATGCGGCAACATCCTCCACTCTTGACTTTTGTGCTTGAAGCTCTAACAATTCTTTCAGTTGGTTTACGTTCAGGAATAAACCCTGACTATTAGGCGGGTCACATTGAGCAGTATTTTGATACGTCTTTTTGCCGTCATCAGTCAAATATCCATACTTCGCAACAATCTCACGTCCAGACTTTAGGACACTTATATCCCAGTCTGGTGTTTGAGTGAAGAGAACATTCTTTTTGGATGATCTCTTCTCACGATGACTTTTCAATTCAATGCCCTTATAGTCGGGTGTCTTATCGCTGTTCATACTGATACCCAAAAAGGATTCAATGCTTCTGCCTATGCCTGTATCAGCCAACACTTCTGACTCAAACCACTGACCGCTCACCGAACGGAACTTGCCCAGCAACTCTTCTGAAACAGAGTTCCCTCGATGGTTTATCTCCATCAGCACCTCTTTAATAGGCGTTATGATTGGAGAGTTATAACAAGCCGCAATGTTAATGTGAGTTATATTGATAGAGTACAATTTCCTCTCAAAGTAAAACAACACATGTATGTCATTGCCTTCTGTGAATGAACCAAGCTTATAAATCCACATACGAGGGTCGCCCTTCTTTGTTGTTGGACGATAGAACGATGCCTGAGTTAGGTGCTGACTCGTTTCAGTAAGGATAACGGCATCACGCATCACCTTATGTTCTTGACCTTGAAGTTGCTCTTCATAGTTGTGAACACCCTCTTCAATGAAATAGGCACGCATTGGGGCTGTGGAATCAAGAATACCTTTTCCCAGACCTGTTGGCGTAATTTCAACTTGAGTGAACTTCACGTTGTGATTAACGAGAAATTTCAAGTTCTCCTGCTCAAAAGCAGTAAATGGACGCATATTAACCATATCTGTTTCTTACTTTATATGTTCTAATAATGTGTTAGCGATAGCCCTTGCCATCAATGGCGGGACAGCGTTACCGACCAGAGTATATTGTGGTATTTCTTTTTGACGGTTGTTGCCGCCTGTCTGTCTTTTCCCCTGAAATACGAAGGAATCATCAAAGCTTTGTAATCTTGCCATTTCCCTAACAGTTGTAGGTCTGTATGCAGAATAATGAATGAAATCATCCGGCATAGTACATACAGTCGGACTCTGTCCGAGAGGATTAAGGACTGTGTAATTGCGTTTTTGAGACTCTAAGCCTTTTTCCTTCAATTCAGGTTTTGCAGCATCATAATCTCCGTGTTTGGCGATTATTCTCAATCTTTCCTTAACTGTGTCATTTTGTTGGCTTGTCTGATGATTGAAAAGTTCCATGTGCTGATGTTTCTTTACGTCATCTAATTCTGCCATGTTAGCTACATAAAAAGGCTCCTCGTCAAATGTGAATCTATGTCCGAGTCGTCCGATACGTGACCATTCAGAGAAAAGAAGGCCACGTTCATCTGGTTCACCTTGCAATCGGCGGCGAAGTTTCACCGACTCATATTTTACAATGGTATGTGGTTTCTTGTACTTATCGGCAGAATCTCCATTTCCCACCATATCCATGTCCCACAGAGCCTCGTAAACTTTTACCTTTTCTTCTTCGGTAACGGTAGAAGGTATTTCGGTAATCAGTTCTTGGTCATTCCGGCATCCAATAAATAGAACCCTCTCGCGATTTTGAGGAACCCCATAATTGGCGGATAAAACAACGATGGGGGCTTTTATGTTGTATAAACGTATTTCATTCATCAGCGCCTCAAAGTTGTCAAGAGCTTTTTTGTTGCCCTTTATTTGTTCTTTTATGAATTCAATACATTCATCAAATGTGGCAACAAGTATCTCAAGAGATTGTTTAAGAATCTCTGCTTCTTTCTTACAATCTCCCATCTGGGCAATCTTTCCGATTGCTTCAATCGTTTTATCAAGAATCTGCTCGTCTGAAATAGTATCTACGATAGCGTTATAACCATTGACAAAGACATCGTTGTCAATGTGCGCTGAGGTTTTGAGTTGAATGACTTGTTTTCGTATGGTCTCTCGCTGTGGTCTCATCTGTAACAAAATCAAACCATGGCGAACTGTATTAACAGATTCATCACTTTTACTAACATTGTAAGGAAGGTTCTTGGTTACGTCTTTAAGCTGTTGGTCTAAGTTGTTAAAGTACATTTCCCAGACCTTATCCCAATTATTATCTGCCGTTTCCATCTGAAGACGCAGATAAATTGACTCATACAATGCATTAGGCAACAAAGGCTTCAATGTATCATCAAGGAAAGATAGCAGTTTGGGCATTTTCATGTCATCAACAATTGAGCGTATTTCTCTTAAAATGCGCTCTTTAATTCGCCCTTCATCCTTAGTTAGAATGCCCTTTACGTTTTCCATCACAAAGTATTTGGGTCGAAGAGCCTTTATAACTTTCAGATAATG
>JAGAGD010000085.1 GCA_017627765.1 Prevotella sp.
AATTTTTAAGTTATTTGCGTGGTTAGTTAATCAATTTTTTACCCAACTCGCCTCTGAAAATTGCAAGTTTTCCTCTCGGCAAAGACTGGAAACGGAAAACTGGTTTCAAATTGAAAGAATTTTAACGGGAACGGGAACAATGAAAACTTTAACTTTAACGTTAACTTTAACAATGATATACGCCCCCTTACCCCCTCTAACTTAGAGGGGGAATTGAAGATTGGGAACGGAGAACGATAACGATAACGGGAACGAGAACGGGAACCTTAACTTTAATTCTTATTCTTTCTTCTTTAATCATCCACGATGCCATTGCATTGTGGAGACATACTCCTCAGTCACTTCGTGACAGCTCCCCTAACTTAGGGGAGCAATTTCTTTATTTGAGTCTTTAGAGTCACACAGATTTGTTCAACGATGACGGGAAGTAGTTATGAGTTATGATAACGGGAACATTAACGATAACGGGAACCTTAATCTTAATCTTTATTCCTTAAATCAATTAATCACTAAGAACTGACTTAAATCTTTTTCCGATTCAGTTAGAATAATTAGATAATAATTATTACCTTTGCAGACAATCTGAAAACAAGTGATAATGCGACAAGTAAGACCGAAGAAAAATCTGGGTCAGCATTTCCTGACCGACCTTTCGATAGCACGCCGAATTGCCGATACCGTCGATGCCTATCCCGATATTCCTGTACTCGAAGTGGGACCTGGCATGGGAGTGATGACACAATATCTCGTTGAAAAGCCCCGCGAATTGCGAGTTGTCGAGATAGACCGCGAGAGTGTGGCTTATCTTAACGAGAATTTTCCCCGCCTGCAAGGACAGATTATCGGTGCCGACTTCCTTCGCATGGACCTAAGCGAAGTGTTCGAAGGCAGGGAGTTTGTCTTGACAGGCAACTATCCCTACGACATCTCGTCGCAGATATTCTTCAAGATGCTCGACAATCGCCATCTCATACCTTGCTGTACGGGCATGATTCAGCGCGAAGTGGCACTGCGCATAGCCAGCGAGCCTTGCACTAAGGCCTACGGAATATTGTCGGTCATGATTCAGACGTGGTATGACGTGGAATACCTTTTCACCGTCGATGAGACCGTTTTCAATCCTCCTCCAAAGGTGAAGAGTGCAGTCATCCGCATGACTCGCAACAGCCGAACTGAGCTGGGATGCGATGAGTCGCTCTTCAAGCGTGTGGTTAAGTCTGCATTCGGCCAGCGCCGCAAGATGCTCAGGGTGTCGCTGAAGCAATTATTCTCAAACAGCCAGCCGCCTTCGGCAGACTTTTTCGCAAGCGACATCATGACTCGCCGCCCAGAGCAGTTGACCATAAGCGAGTTTATTTCGCTGACAAACATGGTGGAAAACGAGCTTAGGATTTGCGAAAAACAATAAAAAACACAATTTTATTCCATATTTTTGCTTAACAAATACAATAAATCGTGTGTGTTGAGCGTTTATAATTTTGTATATATACAACGCAAATTGATACCACATGATTGAATACATCAGGGGCGAACTCACAGAACTCACTCCCGCGCTGGCTGTTGTTGAGGCTGCTGGAGTGGGTTACGCGCTTAACATTTCGCTCAATACATATTCGGCTATACAGGGTAAGAAAGAAGTTAAACTCCTTGTCCACGAGGCTATTCAGGCTGGCGGTCGTGACGATTCCTATACCCTCTATGGCTTTTCAAGTCAGCAAGAACGCCAACTCTATCGTCTGCTTATAACCGTTTCGGGTGTAGGCGCAAACACTGCTCGCATGATTCTTTCTTCCATGACGAGTGCCGAACTGTGTAATGTTATTTCTACAGGCAACGAGAAGATGCTCAAGACGGTTAAGGGCATAGGTCTGAGAACTGCGCAGCGCATCATTGTCGACTTGCGCGACAAGATAATTTCTTCGGGCATTGCTCAGGAACTGCCAGCAGGCGGATCTTCAGTGGCTGCGATAGTAGACAATGCCGTGAAAGACGAAGCTGTGGGAGCGTTGACCATGTTGGGCTTCTCGCCAGCACCATCGGCTAAGGCCGTTGACGAGTTACTTAGAAATCAGCCAGATATGCCTGTTGAACAGGTAGTGAAGTTGGCTCTTAAGATGATTAAATAGTTTTTCAGTTGACAAGCTTAATACAGTGCATAGTGCATAATTCATAGTTCATAGTTTTTCTGTAAACAAGTAGACAAGTTGCTAATAGCTGAATGCCTAAAACTCAACAAACACTAAAAAGAAAAGGATGAGAGAACGGATATTGACAGCGATTTTCATTGTGTGTGCCATAGTTGTTGTGGCAGGCAATGTCATGTCCGTACCGCAAGACGACCCAACTCGCCGCCGTCGTGCAGCGAACCAACGCCAGCAGGTCAGCCAGTCGGAAGACAGAACTGCCCAAAACGGGCAGCAGCCTAAGCGCGACACGCTGGCTGTAAATGCTCAGCCTATATTAGACGACGATGAAGTGATACTCGACTCGCTGCTGCATCCGCGTTGGGACATTCAGCGCACAACTCCTATTACATTCGACGACCTTACCCAACTGCCTGCCGACCTTGCAAGACCCGAGAACATGAAGCAGCAGGTGGAGTATAACGATACGCTCGACCGCTATGTGTTCGGACAGAAGATAGGTGGAACATACGTCAATGCACCTATCATGATGACAAGCGAAGAATACATGAAGTGGAGCGAGCGCAAGCTCATCAACGACTACTTCCGTTCAAAGAATGAAGAAATCGTAAAGAATCAAGGCAAAGAGAAGTTCGACTTCACCGATATGCACTTCGACTTAGGTCCTGCTGAAAAGATTTTCGGTCCTGGCGGAGTTCGCATCAAGACTCAAGGAACAGCAGAACTCAAGTTCGGTGCTACGCTGAAAAACATTGACAACCCGTCGCTGCCTATCAGAAACCGCAAGACGACTAACATGAATTTCGATGAGAAAATAAATCTCAACGTTACGGGTAAGGTGGGCGACAAGGTGAACATGAGCCTTAACTACAACACCGATGCTACTTTCGACTATGATGCGCAGAACATGAAACTGAAGTATGACGGTAAGGAAGACGAAATTATCAAGCTCGTAGAAGCAGGTAATGTAACCTTCCCAGCCAACTCTTCTCTCATTCGTGGAGCCAGTTCCTTGTTTGGTGTGCGCACCGATTTCCAGTTTGGTAAACTGAAACTCCAGACTGTGTTCTCGCAGAAGAAGTCGTCTACAAAGAGCGTGCAGTCGAAGGGTGGGGCGCAGACAACACCTTTCGAGATTGACGTTTCAAACTATGAAGAAAACCGCCACTTCTTCCTTTCGCAGTATTTCCGCGACCGCTACGATGCAGGTATGCGCACGTTGCCTAACCTCACGACAGGCGTTAAAATCAATCGCGTAGAAATATGGGTTACAAACAAGAGCGGAACAACTCAAGACACTCGAAACATTGTTGCCCTTACCGACTTAGGTGAGAATCAGAAAGTGTCTAATCCTATGTGGACTACCACAGGAATGCCTGTCCCTTCAAACCAAGCCAACTCGCAGTATAGTCAGATGATTAGTACATATAGCGATGCGCGTAACATCGACCAGACTACAAGCGTGCTTGACGGGATACCAGGATTTGTAGGCGGCAACGACTATGAGAAACTCGAAAAGGCACGACTGCTTAAGTCTACAGAATATTCTGTTAATACTGCTCTCGGTTACGTCTCTTTGAAAACAGGATTGCAGACCGACCAAGTGCTTGCCATAGCCTATGAATATACCTATGGCGGAGTAACATATCAGGTGGGAGAATTCTCGTCAGATATCACCGATGTCAGCCAGGCTCTCTTCGTTAAGTCGCTGAAAAATACATCAAACAATCCGCGACAGGGCAACTGGGACCTGATGATGAAAAACGTCTACTATCTCGCTTCGTCGGTAGAGAAAGACAAGTTCCGTCTCGATGTGAAGTTCCAGAGCGACACAGCAGGTGTATACCTTAATTATATACCAGAGCCGCAAGTAAAGGAACAGCAGATAATAAAACTCTTAGGTGCCGACCGTCTCGACAACAATATGAAGGCGCATCCTAACGGCTACTTCGACTACGTTGACGGATATACTGTTTCCAACGGCCGCGTATTCTTCCCTGTAGTCGAGCCTTTCGGACAGAACATGTACGATGCGCTGGTTGCTTCTGGAGTAGCAGCGCAGGTCGCAGAGCGCTATACGTTCAACGAACTATACGATTCAACCAAGACTGTTGCGAAGCAGATAGCCGAGAAGAACAAGTATTTGCTCATGGGCCAGTTCAGAGGCACGTCGTCAAGCGTCATCTCTCTTGGTGCCTATAACGTTCCTCAGGGGTCTGTCATCGTTACAGCAGGCGGACAGACTCTAGTAGAAGGCAGCGACTATAGTGTAAACTATTCTGCTGGTGAGGTTACTATCCTCAATCAGAGCATCATTGATGCGGGAACGGCAGTTAATGTTTCTCTCGAAAGCAACACCGACTATGCACAGCAGCGAAAGACAATGCTTGGACTTAACTGGTCGTATGACTTCACTAAGAATTTCCAGATTAGCGGTACTTTCCAGCATTTGTCTGAGCAGTCGCTGACAACTAAGGTCAACATGGGTAGCGAACCGCTTAACAATACCCTGTGGGGTGTAAACCTTAACTGGAAGAAAGAGAGCCAGTGGCTTACGAATATGCTTGATAAGATACCTTTCCTGCACGTCACCCAGCCCTCAAACATTTCTTTCAATGCTGAGTTTGCACAGTTGATTGCAGGTCAAAGTCATGGCACTCAGGACAATGCCTCTTATCTTGACGACTTCGAGAACACCAAGAATGCTATTGATGTGTCTACTGCAACATCGTGGATTATATCAAGTGTGCCTTCAATGTTTGAAGAATCAAACGACAAGAGTGGACTGACGAGCGGCTATAACCGTTCTCTGTTGTCGTGGTATACCATCGACCCTCTTTTCACCCGCATTTCTTCTTCGCTCACTCCGAGTCACATCAAGAGCGATTTGGAACAACTTTCAAACCACTATGTGCGCGAAGTATATGTGCGCAACCTCTATCCTAACCGCAATCAGAGCAGCTACAACGGAGCAACCGCAACGATACCTGTGCTCAACCTTACTTTCTATCCTGATGAGCGCGGTCCTTATAACTTCAATCCTAATCTTAATGCAAACGGCCGTCTTACCATGCCTCAGAATACATGGGGCGGTATGATGAGAAAACTCGATACCAATGATTTTGAAACTGCCAACGTAGAGTATATCGAATTCTGGCTTCTCGACCCGTTCATCTATTCTCGTGAAGAAGGCGATGCCGACCAGTATGGTGGTGACTTCTACATAAATCTCGGTGAAGTGTCTGAAGATATTCTGCGCGATGGTAAGAAATTCTACGAGAGTGGGCTTCCTGTAGATGGTTCGCAGGCATACACTTTCACGCAGTGGGGTAAGATTCCAAATCAGCCAACCGTCACTTATGCCTTCGCAACATCGTCAGGTTCGCGTGCACGTCAGGACTTAGGTTTCAACGGTCTTAACGATGACGAAGAGAAATCTTTCGAAGCTTATCAGTCGTTCCTTTCTTCTATTCAGGGCAAGGTGTCGCAGGCTGTATTCGATTCCATAATGAACGACCCTGCAAACGACAACTATCACTATTTCAGAGGTTCTGACTACGACCGCATGCAGGCTTCAATTATCCGCCGTTATAAGTATATAAACAATCCGCAGGGCAACTCTCCCGACTCAGATACTCGTAACGAAAGTTATGACACATCATATAAGACGACACCTGATGTGGAAGATATCAACCAAGACTTTACGCTCAACGAATATGAGAAGTATTATCAGTATCGCATTTCCATTCGTCCTGAAGATTTGGTTGTAGGACATAACTACATCGTTGACAAGCGAGAAGATGCTGCAACGCTGCGTAACGGCAAGCCATATAAGGTTGACTGGTATCAGTTCCGAATACCTTTAGACCAGTTTGAAAAGCGTGTCGGCTCAATAAGCGATTTCACGAGCATTCGTTTCATGCGTATGTTCCTCACCAATTTCAAGCGTCCTATCACTCTGCGTTTTGCAAGTCTCGACCTTGTCAGGGGCGAGTGGCGTGTCTATGAGCAGAATCTTACTAACTCATCAAACACTGGTCACATGTCAGTCAGTGCTGTAAGTTTTGAAGAAAACAGCGACAAACAGCCTGTAAACTATGTTATTCCTCCAGGCATCTCACGAGCTCAAGACCCAACGCAGCCTCAGTTGGTTGAAAGCAACGAGCAGGCTTTAAGCCTTATTGTTGAAAATCTCAGCAACGGAGAGTCGAAATGCGTTTACAGGAATACCAATATTGACATGCGACACTACAAGCGCTTGCAGATGTTTGTGCATGCCAACGAGATGCTTGAGAACACAACTAACCTGCATGACGACCAGCTTGCTGTGTTCATTCGTCTTGGAAGCGACTATAAGAGCAATTTCTACGAATATGAGATTCCTTTGAAATTAACACCGCCAAGGAGTGATTACAACCGCTATTCGGTACAAGATAGGTTGATGGTTTGGCCAGAAGAAAACATGCTTGATATACCTCTTCAGATATTCACACAGTTGAAGAAGGAACGCAATATAGCTAAGTCTGAAGGCAGGGCTTCATACAATAATCTCTATACAGCCTACGATGAGTCGCGCCCAGCAAATAAGATTAGCATCATGGGTAATCCGAGTCTTGGCGAGGTTAAGACTATGATTATCGGTGTGAGAAACCTTTCGGGCGATATTAAGTCGGGTGAAGTATGGGTCAATGAGTTGCGCCTCAAGGAGTTCGACAACGATGGAGGCTGGGCAGCTCAAGGTAACTTGAATATGCAGTTGTCAGACTTCGGTACTGTGAACGTAACAGGAAAATATATGACTGAAGGCTTTGGCGGACTGGAGCAAGGCGTGGCAGAGCGTTCAACCGATAACTATAAGACCT
The DNA here is from genome assembly GCA_017627765.1 of Prevotella sp. Lineage (GTDB taxonomy): Bacteria > Bacteroidota > Bacteroidia > Bacteroidales > Bacteroidaceae > Prevotella. The sequence continues at coordinate 7,007 of JAGAGD010000085.1, forward strand.
ATAGTGTGACGGCAAACCTCGAACTTGGAAAGTTCTTCCCCGAAAAGGCGAAAGTTTCTGCACCTTTATATTATAGTATAACGAAGGAGGAAGTACGTCCTAAGTATAATCCTCTCGATACCGATATGCGCTTAGATGAAGCACTTAACGCCACGACTAACAAGGCAGAGCGCGACTCTGTAGAGTCAATAGCAGTTACGAAGACAACAAACCGCAACTTCTCTCTCTCTAATGTTCGCGTGGGTATTCAGAATAAGCGTCATCCTATGCCTTACGACCCTGCCAACTTCTCTTTCTCTTACAGTCATTCACACCGAAACACTTCGGGTGAAACAACCGTATTTGAGAATGAAGACCAGTGGCGCGGAGCAATGAACTATAGCTGGACACCAGTCTATAAGGCATGGGAACCATTCAAGAAACTTATCAAGAGCAAGTCGAAGTGGTTTGATATATTCAAGCGTTTCGGCCTAAACTGGTTGCCGCAGAATGTTTCGTTCAACACAGAGATAACCCGAAACTATTACGAATTGCAGGAACGCGACATGGAAGACTTAGGTGGTTCGCAACTGCCTCTCACGTTTAGCGAACAGTTCCTTTGGAGCCGCGACTTCTCTATGAGATGGGACTTGACAAAGAACCTGCACTTGAATTTCCAGTCGGCTACCAATGCTGAGATAGAAGAACCTTATACTCCTGTCAACAAAGACCTCTATCCAGACGAGTATTCTGCATGGAAAGACTCAGTGTGGACAAGCATCCGAAACTTCGGTACGCCATTAGACTATGCTCAGACTGTAAATGCTTCATATCAGTTGCCGCTTAACCTCATACCTATTTTCGACTGGATTAACTCCGACGCCAACTATACTTCTACTTATAACTGGGTTAGAGGAACAGCACTCGAAGACGGAACGTCGCTCGGCAACACAATCTCGCAGAACAGAAGCCTTAACATCAGTGGCTCGTTTAATATGCAGAAACTCTACGACCACATTCCTTTCTTGAAGAAGACCAATGAAAGGTTTAACAAGCGTACCAACAATTTGCGTAATTCGCGAGGAGGAGCAGCAGGCAGAGACAGCAAGTTGCAGCAGCAGATTTCTAAGACAGGAGCGGGCAACGAAGGCAAAGCCAGTGACGACAAGAGCAAGGCTCTGCCTAAGAACCAGAAGAGTTTTGAGAAGGAAATAACAATAGCAGCCGACACAGCAATCATTGTGACACACTCGAAGAAGAGCAAGCGACTGATTGTATCGGCAAAGACACAAGACGGAAAGACAACAAAGCTGAAATACAAGAAGGTTGACGACAATAAGATTAAGGTCTACAACAAGGCAGACTCTGCCATAACTCTTAAACTCACAGTCACTCCTAAAGAACCTCTCGACGACAAACCATGGTATAAGACTGCACAGGTAATTGCTCGCGGACTAATGTTTGTTCGCAATGTCAACGTAAGTTACCGCAACCAGTATTCTATGTCGTTGCCAGGATTCATGCCCACCATTGGCGATGTGTTCGGTCAGCGGCGCGGCGATGCAATGGCTCCAGGTCTTGACTTCGCATTCGGCTTTATAGGCGACAGTTATATTGAGAAAGCAAGACGTAACGGATGGCTCTTGCAGAGCGACTCCGTGGCGACTCCTGCAGCAACGAGCAAGATGGAGGATTTGCAGATAAAGGTAACGCTTGAACCTCTGAAAGACTTGAAGATTGACCTCAACGCTTCGCGGGCATCGACCGTTTCAAAGAGCATTCAGTATATGTATGCAGGTAATCCTACAACGCAGAGCGGAACATTCAGCATGACTACGCTCTCGCTTGGTAGTGCTCTCGAAGGCATGGGCAATGCTAACAACGGTTACAAGTCGGCATCGTTCGAGCGATTCTGCCGTTCACTCGAAGGCTTCCGCAATCAGGTTGAGCGTCAATATCGCGGAGCAAAATATCCAGCTGGTACGCCTCTTGCAGGACAGACATTCAGTCATGACAATGGCGGAGTAAATCCTTACAGTGCTGATGTGATGATACCTGCTTTCTTGTCTAACTATACCTCAATGCACGGCAATGGTCTGAAGATATTCCCAACGCTGGCAAGCATTCTGCCTAACTGGACAATTCGCTATAGCGGACTGTCGCAGTTGCCTTTCTTCAGCAATCTCTTCAAGAGTGTTAACCTCAATCATGGTTATAAGAGTGTATATTCCGTCGGTTCATACGCTTCTTACAGTACATGGATGGAATACATGAACGGACTCGGATTCATTACCGATGCAACAACAGGCAACCCTATACCAAGTTCTATGTATAATGTCTCAACTGTCAGCATCAACGAGGCTTTCTCGCCGCTTCTCGGTATTGACGTTACGCTGCACAACAACATGACTTGCAAACTGGAATACCGCACAACAAGGGTGCTCAACCTCAGCATGACGAGTGTTCAGATAAATGAGGCTATCAGCAAGGACTGGGTATTCGGCATGGGCTATAAGATTAGCGACTTCAACCTCTTTGGCGGAAAGAACCATCGCAGGGTGAAGAACAAGAATAAGAACAAAGACAACGAGCAGCAGTCGTCGCAAAACCAGAAGAACAATAACAGCAAGGGTGGTGTAAATCGAGACCTCAACTTGCGACTCGATTTCTCTTTGCGCAATCAGGCAGCCATCAGCCGCGATATTGCCACTATGACAAGTTCGGCAAGTAGCGGAAACACTGCTCTCAAGTTCTCGTTCTCTGCTGACTACACTCTTTCTAAGCTCATCACTATGAGTCTCTACTACGACCAGCAGACCAACACGCCTCTGCTTTCTTCTAACAGTTATCCTACAACAACGCGCGACTTTGGTGTATCATTCAAACTCTCGCTGACGAGATAGAATAATATAGCGCATAGTCTTTATTTAGTTCATAGTTCATAGTTCATAGTGCATAGTTATGCTGGATTAAGGATTAAGGATTAAGGAATAAAGATTAAAGTTAAAGTTCCCGTTATCGTTATCGTTCTCCGTTCCCAATCTTCAATTCCCCCTCTAAGTTAGAGGGGGTAAGGGGGCGTATGTCATTGTTAAAGTTAACGTTAAAGTTAAAGTTTTCATTGTTCCCGTTCCCGTTAAAGTTCTTTCAATCTGAAACCAGTTTTCGGTTTCTTGTCCTTGCCGAGCGAAATACTTGCAATTTTCAGAGCCGAGTTGGGTAAAAAATTGATTAACTAAACCCGCCAATAACTTAAAAATTCTGGACCGAGAAAAAAGAAGTTGCAAAATATGCGAGTATTTGGAGCTTTCTCGCCGTTTTTAGTAAATTGTTCAATATCAAGAC
>JAGAGD010000086.1 GCA_017627765.1 Prevotella sp.
GCCGTGCTTTGAGCCTATGTACAGCGTGCCTGAGCCTACAGCCATGCAGGTCGGGTAGTTGTCTGATGTCTGGAACTGGCGTTCCTCTCCGCTTGCCGTGTTCTTCACTACAAGTCCGTAGCCGTTAGTGCCGATGAAGAGATTGTCGCCGTCATGTGCGAGTGACAGCACGCGTGATTTCTCCTGTGCAGAAGCGCTCAGCAGCATGCCTGCTGCAAGTGCCATTGTGATAATTGATCTTTTCATAGTTGTTTCATTTTTTGTATTTATTTGTTTTTTTAAATAATTAAATAGTCGTTGTTTTGTTGTTTTCTTTCCTGCAAAGTTATGTAATAACAATTAAATGGCAAAAAGAAATGAGAATAAAAAAACGGTGGTGTTACATTCTCGTGAATGTATAGAGAATGCCGATAAACAAAGGCTTTAAGCCCTATTTTGGGAATAAAAACAAAGCATGTTTTTAACATAAAATGTAACACCTTGAAAAAAAGAAAATAAACAATAAAAACAATTTTGATGCTTTTTTACTGAAAAATTGTAATTTTGCAAGACAAAGGAAAAAAACGATTCAATTAAGCAACAACAATGCAAAAAATTATTTTTATAATTTTACTGACCATTTTTCTGTTTCTGCTAACTGGCTGCGAGCAGAAATCAATGCAGATGATGAAAGAGGCTGACGCTATGATTGAGCGGATGGAGAATGACTCCGCACGAAAAATACTGAATGATATTGATACCGCAGGCATGAACGAAAGGGAACATGCTTATTATAATTTGTTGCAGACAATTGTAAGTTTTAGAAAATATGAACCTATCAAAAATGATTCTGTAATAAGCAGGGTTGTAAGATACTATGAAAAGCATGGAACTAAAGACGAAGTAGCTCGCGCCTATATGTATAAAGGAGAAATTGTTGGGGAATTATATTCTGACAACAAAGGGCTGTCTTATATAAAGAAAGCTGAAAAGCTCGCTGATAGCAAAAATATGAAAAGAGACATTGCAATACAGATTACTATTTACAATATATGCCTTAATAATTTTGACACAGCCAAAGAATATGCCTATAAAGGGCTTGAACTTGCAAGGCAAACCAAGAATAGAAGATGGGAAGGAGCATGTAATTATCTTTTGATGCGAGTCTATGATGCTAAAAACATAATAGACAGTGTTGCTTTTCACATAAATGAGATGGAGAAATACATAAATGCACAAAACAGGAATGATGCTGTATTACAATACTTTTACATTGCCGACTATTATCACAAGCAAGGAAACAATGACAAGGCGAAGGCTGTCCTGAGAAAAGCAATGGAGATTAAGCCCTACGAGCCTAACTTCTACCTGCTTGCAACGATATATGCAGAGGAAGGCAGACAGGAAGAGGCTGAGAAGATGTGGAAAGAGGCTCTGAAAGAGAAACGCCCATACCTGAAAGCCCCTATCATGGAGGTGTACTCTGAATGGCTGCATGAGCAGGGAAGGAGTGACGAGGCGGCAGCAATAGCCAAAGAGGCGAGAAAGATGAACGAGGAAGTGACTGCACAGCAAAGGAAAGACCAGGAAGAGGCATACAGGATTCAGGCAGACATAGACGCCGAGACGGCAAAGATGAAGCAGCAGCAAAGGCTGGCATGGACC
>JAGAGD010000087.1 GCA_017627765.1 Prevotella sp.
GACAATGCAGAGAAACTCATCAGCACGGCTCCAAACAGCAGGAGCAACAAATGTCTTTTTCTTTTCATGATACAAAAAAATATAGTTTGTTAATTATTTATTAAGCGAAAGAAAATGTATCTGTAAGTAACATTATCTTCTATTATATACAACGTATGGACTATAAATGTGTTGCACGCTTCTTCCTACTTTTTTTAAAAAAACTTTATTTCTATAATTATTTCTGCATAAAAAACAGATTTCTGTTTATATCCTTAATCCAGCATAGCTATACACCATGCACTGCCAAAAACTATGTCAGTAGCTATTCCCCCTCTAAGGTCCCAACGCGGGCGGGGACGTATGAAAATAGTGCATAGTTCATAGTTCATAGTTATGCTAGATTAAGGATGAAAGATTAATGATTAATGACCTGTCAAAGTCCTCATAAATTATAACTCAACACTCATAACTCATAACTTATAACTAGTTCCCCTTCCCGTTCCCGTTATCGTTCCCGTTGATGTTATCTGATAACCTTCACCGTCTTTCCGTCAGCCGACTTGACTATGTTCAGACCTTTCGCCAGTCCGTCAAGCTCCTTGCCGTCGGATGAATATACCTTCGGAGATGCAATGGCTGATGATGAAGAAACCTCATCTATGCCGTTGGCTACCTCATACTCCAGCTTCGTGAACTCGCCGTTCTCGAACTTATACACGCCTGAGGTCATGCCGCCTACATATACTGCACCGCCTGCAACTTCAAGGCAAACATTGCCCTCGCTCTCGAATGAGGTCGTTGGATATGATGTAACCGACTCGCCGTCGTACTTCAGGAGAGCATCCTTTGTTACTGCCCATACCGTGCCGTCATCTGACTGCTGAACATCGTAGCATGCCGACTCGCCGTAACAGCAGGCGAATCTATGGTAGTCGTAGCTGTAGAGACCTTTATCTGAAGCTATAAAGAGTATCTCGTCATTCCCCTTGCACATGCCGTTGACACCATGAAGGCAGTCTTCTGGATTGATTACTGGAGACATTGCGGGGTAGGCAGGAAGCAGGCGCTTAAGGCTGTAGTCCTCTACGCCGATGCTGCCCTCGTTTGAGCCTATCCATGTCAAGCCGTTCTTGTCGGTTACGATGCTGCCTATCCATATAGCATTAAATATGCTCTGGTTCTGGCACTCTTGCCAGGCGCCGCTGCCTGCTGCCTTAATATAGATGCGCTTGCTGTCGCTGATGAACTGAAGGTCTACATTATTTATCGTTGCATACTCTACTGCCGTGATGCCGTCATCTGTAGGGAGATTGTCCGTATAGCGCATTTCTCCGCCCTTCAGCTCACTCATGCCAGATATGAGAGAGCCTACATAGAGGGTCTTGTTGCCGTAGTACATGCTCACAGGATAGTTGTCGGTTGTCTGGTAATGCTGCTCTGTGCCGCTCTGGAGGTCCTTGGCTACAAGTCCGTAGCTGCAGGTCCCGATATAGAGAGTATTGCCTGAATGGGTCATTGACAAAATGCGAGACTTGTTCTTTGCGAACTTGTCAAACCAGCCTTGCGCATTACTCTCAACGGATGCGCTCAGCAGCATGGCTGCTGCAAGTGCCATTGTGATAATTGATCTTTTCATAGTTGTTTCATTTTTTGTATTTATTTGTTTTTTTAAATAATTAAATAGTCGTTGTTTTATAGTTTTCTTTTCTGCAAAGTTATGTAATAACAATTAAATAGCAAAAAGAAATGAGAATAAAAAACGGTAGTGTTACATTCTCGTGAATGTATAGAGAATGCCGATAAACAAAGGCTTTAAGCCCTATTTTGGGAATAAAAACAAAGCATGTTTTTAACATAAAATGTAACACCCTGAAAAAAAGAAAATAAACAATAAAAACAATTTTGATGCTTTTTTACTGAAAAATTGTAATTTTGCAAGACAAAGGAAAAAAACGATTCAATTAAGCAACAACAATGCAAAAAATTACTTTTATAATTTTACTGACCATTTTTCTGTTTCTGCTAACTGGCTGCGAGCAGAAATCAATGCAAGGCATGAAAGAGGCTGACGCTATGATTGAGCGGATGGAATATGACTCCGCACAAAAAATACTGAATGATATTGATACCATAGGCATGAACGAAAGGGAACATGCTTATTATGATTTGTTGCAGACGATTGTACGCTTCAAGAAATATGAGCCTATCAAAAATGATTCTGTAATAAGCAGGGTTGTAAGATACTATGAAAAGCATGGAACTAAAGACGAGATAGCAAGGGCATATCTTTATAAAGGTGGAATAATTTCAGAATTAAAGTCTGTTAAATATGGATTAGACTATATAAAAAAAGCAGATGATGTCGCAGAAAGAATAGAAATAAAAAGAGATGCCGTTGTGCAAATGGCATCATATAACATTGCACTTGGAAACTATGATACAGCCAAAGAATATGCCTATAAAGGAATTAAGCTTGCAAGGAACACACATAATCTGAGATGGGAAGGAATTTGCGACTATCTGCTAATGAGGATATATAAAGAAAAGAACATTAAGGATAGTGTTGCAATATACATAAATGAGATGGAGAAATGCATAAACGAGCAACCTGATAAAGATGCTGTGCTTAACTACTACTATATTGCCGACTATTATCACAAGCAAGGAAACAATGATAAGGCGAAGGCTGTCCTGAGAAAAGCAATGGAGATTAAGCCCTACGAGCCTAACTTCTACCTGCTTGCAACGATATATGCAGAGGAAGGCAGACAGGAAGAGGCTGAGAAAATGTGGAAAGAGGCTCTGAAAGAGAAACGCCCATACCTGAAAGCCCCTATCATGGAGGTGTACTCTGAATGGCTGCACGAGCAGGGACGGAGTGACGAGGCGGCGGCAATAGCCAAAGAGGCGAGAAAGATGAACGAGGAAGTGACTGCACAGCAAAGGAAAGACCAGGAAGAGGCATACAGGATTCAGGCAGACATAGACGCCGAGACGGCAAAGATGAAGCAGCAGCAAAGGCTGGCATGGACC
>JAGAGD010000088.1 GCA_017627765.1 Prevotella sp.
ATACGAGAAGAAACACGAGTTTAACGTTGGTGTTGACCTCGGTTTCATACAGAACCGCTTAAACTTAGTTGCTGACTTCTATTGGCGTGACAACTTTGACCTGATGGGTTACCTCAATACTCAGGGTGCTGGTGGTCAGATCCGTAAGTTTGCTAACGTTGCATCTATGCGTTCTCATGGTGTTGAGGCAACTATCTCTAGTCACAATATCATGTCAAAGGATTTCAACTGGCATACTGACTTGACATTTGCTTACAGCAAAACAACTATTACTGAGCTCCTTTCTCAGTCACGTGTTATTGACCTCGTTTCTGGTAGCGGTTTCGCTCGTGTTGGTTATGCACACCGTTCATTGTTCTCTATTCCTTTTGTAGGTCTAAACGATGAAGGTATCCCACAGATTATCAATGAAGATGGTGATGTTACTACAACAAAAATTAATTTTCAGGAATTTGATAAACTCGGTTTCTTAAAGTATGAAGGTCCATCAGAGCCAACTGTAACAGGTGGTTTGAACAATATGCTCCAATGGAAGAACTGGCGTTTGAACATCTTCATTACTTATTCTTTCGGAAACAAGCTCCGTCTTGACCCTGTATTCTCTTCCGGATATTCAGATCAGACAGCTATGCCTAAGGAATTCAAGAACCGTTGGGTAACTCCAGGTGATGAGAAACTGACAGATATACCTGCTATTGCATCTGTTAGGCAGTATTATAACGATTCTCAACTTGGTTATGCATACAATGCATATAATTATTCAACAGCTCGTGTAGCTGATGGCGGATTTATTCGTATGAAGGATATTTCTCTCACATACGATTTCAACCCATCACTCATTCGCAAGATTGGTCTTGGCTCTGCTTCTCTCAAGCTTGATGCTACAAACCTCTTCTTGATCTACTCTGATAGTAAACTCAATGGACAGGATCCTGAATTCGTAAATGCAGGTGGTGTGGCTTCTCCACTTTCAAAGCAGTTTACTCTAACAGTTCGTTTGGGACTCTAATTTAATTATAATTTAAATTTGTATATTATATAAAGATATATTATGAAATCAATTAAATCTATAGCACTTTTGCTCTTTGTCGCATTAGGCTTTACTGCTTGTAGCGACAGTTTTCTGGATAAGAATCCAGATGAGCGTATTTTAATTGATAATGAGACGAAGGTGGTCAAGCTTCTTACTTCTGCTTATCCTACAGGCAACTATCAGTGGATTGGTGAGTTGTTGAGTGATAATATTATAGATAACACAGCACCGCACATGCCTTCTAAAGCTAATTTGAAGCAGATTGAGTCACACTATAACTTCCCTATGAGAGATAGCTGGGATGAGCAATTATTTAAGTTTGAACCTGCTTCTAAGGCAACTTACAATGATTGGGACTCTCCAGGTACATTGTGGAGTAGCTATTACAATTCAATTGCTACTGTTAATCATGCGCTTCAGGCTATTGATCAGATTGCTGAGAAAAATAAAGCAATAAAGGCAACAGGAGCAGATCCTAATACAGGTCTGACCCCAACACTTAGAGCTGCTAAAGCTGAAGCACAAATTCTTCGTGCTTATTGCCATTTCATGCTTGCAAATATTTTCACACAAGGTTATCTTGACGCAAGTAGCAATGCTCAAAATGTAGGTGTGCCTTATGTTACAGAAGTTGAAGATGTTGTATTGAAAGACTATGACCGTGAGACTGTTGAAAAGACATACTCTAAAATTCAAAAAGATTTGGAAGAGGCTTTGCCAAACATCAATGATCAGCTTTATACTAAGCCTAAATGGCACTTTAATCTTAATGCCGCACATGCTTTTGCAGCGCGATTCTATCTTTACACAAGACAGTGGCAGAAGGTTGTAGCACATGCAAATGCGGTTCTTGGAGTTGATCCTGCTGATTCTAAGCGTTATACACTTAATTACTCTTCTTTCACAAAGGAACTATCTTCTCTGTCTGATTTTGCCAAAGTATGGCAATCACCAAATGAAGCAAATAATTTAATGCTTCTTAGTACTTATTCTATTTTAAGTCGTAGAGTATTTGGATATCGTTTCTCTTGTGCTGGCCCTGCAGCACGCGATGCATTCTTATATCGCTCTGGTAATCCATTATGGAGTGGGTACTATATACCAGCTTTCTCTGCAGCAAGTTTCAATGTTGCATCTGCAAGCTCTCAAGATTATGGTATAACTACTTCAAAGATTGGTGAAGAGTTTGAGTATTCTGATAAAATTGCTGGTATTGGATATCCTCATCAGATATTACGCCCATTCACCGGAAATATTTTGCTTTTGGAACGTGCAGAAGCAAAGTTGATGCTTGGAGACTATGATGGATGTGCAGCTGATTTGGCTGCATATTGGAATAACGGAATTGATAGTTTTGATGATGAACAAAAAAAGAATTACGTTGAGACTAACTACTTGAGAAGATTTACTCCAGAAGTGTTAACCTCGTATTATAAAGGTGCCATGAAAGATAATGACAACTTATTTGATAATTGGGATTTCACATCTACAAATGTAAGTAGTGACTATGTAATTCCTGCTGAAGCAGTACCATACATGAATTGTATTAACGAGTTCCGTCGTTATGAGACCGTTCTTGAAGGATTCCGTTTCTTTGACAACAAGCGTTGGGGCATGGTTATCAAGCATGTTGTTGGTCCAAGTAAGCAGGTTTATACACTTGAAGGCAAAGACCCACGTCGTGCTATAGAAGTTCCATGGGAATCTCTTTCTGCAGGAATGGTAAGTTCTCTTAAAACTACCCCGTCTAATAATATTGTTGAACAGGACAATAATTCATTAATAGTTAAATAAGAAAGGAGAGTTTAATAATGAAAAAACAATTTAAATTTTGGATGATTGTTCTTCCTCTCGTTCTAAGTGCAGGTTTGACATCTTGTTCTGATGATGACTTCACCCAAACAATTTTTGATACAACTGAGTATCCATTAGATAGAACATCTTATACTTTCCCCTTGGATACTTTCTTAAAGGTTAGTTATCTTGAACCTTATAATATGAGTTTCAAATACAGAATGGAGGATATAGGTTCTGATCTCCAAAAGAATCTTGTTCCTGCTTCTTATGATGCAAGTGTACATTTGGCTGTATTGTCAAAGTACCTTTGGTATGATGTTTATGCTAAGTACGGTGGTGAAAGATTTTTAAAAGAAAATTCTCCTCGAATCATTCATGTCATTGGCTCAAAGAGCTACAACCCATCACAGGGTACAGAAACTCTTGGTGTAGCCGAGGGTGGTTTGAAGATTACATTATACAATGCTAATAATTTGCCAAAGATGCTCTATGATCCTTATATGAATGGAAGAGAACTTTCTGACGTTGATCGTATAGAATTGATGAATAAGTATTTCTTTAAGACGATGCATCATGAGTTCGGTCATATCCTTGACCAGACACATTTACATCCACTATCATTTAATACTATTTCTACTGGTTCTTATAACTCTACTGGTTGGAGTGATACTCACGACTCTATTGCAGCTGGACGTGGCTTTGTAACACCTTATGCTTCTATGAATACAAGCGAGGACTGGGTTGAAACCCTTGCAAACTACATTACTCGTGATTCGGTTAGCTGGGCAACTCTTCTTCAGTCTGCATCATATGAGTGGGAAGAAATAGATTATGACAAAAGCCAATGGGAAGATAAGATAAAGCCTAATTGTAATTATGATACTATTGGTTATAAAAAAAATGCAGACAATGGCGAGGTAAAAATTGTACGCCGTGTTTGTAAGAGAAATGGCGATGATACACAATCTGTGATTCTTGATGAAAATGGTAAAGTACAGTGGATACACAATTCTACAATTTTTGGAGATCAAGTTATTATGACTAAATTGGGACTTGTTCGAGAATGGATGCAGAAATATTATAGTATCAACATTGATGACTTGCGTCGTGAAGTTCAATTGCGTCAGTTCAAGACTAATGCTGATGGAACTTTTGTTAAGGACCGTTGGGGTAAGTTTGTCAATCGTCTAACATCACCTGTGGATGGTAGTTCACAGACCCTTATTGAACAGCTTTTGGAACAAGTGTATAAGTTTAAGGAATTACAAACAAAATAATTAGAAAATAGATCACTATGAAAAAAATATTTTCAATTGCTCTACTGATGGTAACAGCTTTATCTTTCACTGGTTGTGTCCAAGAAGAGGATGACATTTTTGATCAGTCAGCCGCTGAAAGATTAAATGCTGCAAGCACTCTTTATTCAAAGCGTCTTATGGCTAAACCTAATGGCTGGGCAATACAGCTTTATCCAACAAACGACAATGAAGCTCCTTATGGTAATGGCTATCTTGTTCTCTGTCGTTTCCATGATGACTATTCTGTTGATGTTGCAATGCGTAATGAACTTACTGGAGGATTATTCAAGGAAGCTACTTCTGTTTGGCAAGTTATAACTGATAACGGTCCTGTTTTGTCTTTCAATACTTATAATGAAGTCTTACATGCATTTACAAATCCAGAGGATATACCAACTACAGGTACACCTGAAGAACCAAAGAATGAAACTGGTGTAGGTATAGGTGGAGATTATGAATTTATTATCGTAGATGCGCCTGAAGATGCTTCATATATGATGTTGAAAGGTAAGAAGCGTGGAACTTATAATCTTCTGACTCCTATGGAAGATAATGTTGACTATGAGTCATACCTAAAAGATGTATCTGACTTCCAAAATGCTATGTTCCCAAGCAACTCGCCAACTTTCGATGTTGTTTACTTTGGAGATGATATTTATAAGATGGAAGATGCTAATGATGGTATTCCTAATATCTATCCATACGATGGTGACCGTGTTGTTGATGAAAGTTTTAATCCATTCCTTGTTACTAAGCGTGGAGATGACTATTATCTTCGTTTCCGTGACGAAATCTCTATTCGAAATACTGAAGATAAGGTACAAGATTTCCGTTATGATGCAGCTAAAGATATATTTGTAAGTGTAGCAGGTGATCAATATTACATTGATGGAGATAAGCCTGTACGTTTCTTTAACTCGACATTGGATACAAATGAGTTTTCTGCCTTACAGTGGAAATGGACTCGTTCTTCAGAGCTTTCTGCAGAAATGAAATCAGTTTTAGATAATATTGATTCCCAACTTCGCGCTTTTAAGTATTCATTCCGTGAGAATGTTTTGAAAGTTGATAATGGACGTTTAATACTTCAACTTGGTTATAAGTCTCCAAACAGTACCGATGTTCAATACATTGATTGTTATATGGCAAGTAAACCTACTGAAGATGGTGTTGAGTTGAAATTTGAGGGTGTTGATAACGAAATGAAAAAAATGTATGATGCAGTACCTGCTTTTTCTGATTTGATTTCACAACTTTCTCAGCAGTTTGTTGTAACAGCTGCTACAACAAAATTCAATCTACGTAGTGTTAAGTTGACTTCAAAAGCAAACCCAGATCTGTGGTTTGTTCTTAATCTTAAGTAAACTTTTAATAGTTATGGTGAGTCAATAATAGGAATATTTTGGCTCATCGTAACTTCTTAATGTAAAACAATTTTTTTAATTTTTTATACGTATGAAAAAAACTTTATTCTTTTCATTAGCACTTTGCTTTGCAGCAAGTAGCTATGCACAAGTCGAGCGTGTTCAGAATGAACAAGTTGCAAACGTATTACCAACAAACAATAGCATTCGTTATGAAATTGCTAAAGGTAATCAAGCAAATGGACCATTGAAGTCACCATCTGATGGCTTCTATTATTCTCATCCGGATGGTATGTATTTTGTCGGTTTTGGTATTGATCGTAGAGGCTATTATCCAACTTATACAGTAATACCACCTTCAAAAAAAATCCAGTTTGTTGATATGTCTAACAAGACTGGAAATGCTTGGTCACTTGAATGGTTTGATTCACAATCAGGTCAATTCCTTCAAAGTGATGATTTAACTCCACTTCTTTCAGGAAATACTCTTACTTGGTCACAAGAGCCAGGCTTGGCTTACGTTACCCCAACAATGAAAAACAGTGATAATCAGTATACACTTGGAGAGTATTCATTATACCTACTTCATAAACAAGGAGGACCTGGGTATCGCCCACGCATGTTAACATCTCCTTTTATAAATTGGATTTCAGCAGCTGACGACCATGAAGCTTATGAATATCAAGGTCAGATTTATTCTAATAATGCTGGTTGGGGCTTCCTTGACACTGATAATATGTATGGTACTGGTGGAACTACCGAAACAGATGATGAAGGTGTTGAACATCATCTTACAAGTGTTGGTACTTTCTTGGTTTTCTCAAAACCAATGTCTGATTTGTATGTTCAGAGTGTAAGAGCCGATGGTTATTCTTTCTCTCAGCAGCCTCTTAAGAATAATGCAACTTTGACAGCTTATATTACAGATGTAACACTTGATGAAAAAGGTAACAAAGTGCCTGGAGAAAATATTCTTTATACTCTTACAGCAACATCTAAGGATATATATGGTTTTGAAGAGAGTTTAAAGCGAAATAGTAAAGATGTTTACGATGGTTCTGTTGTCTTCACTATGAAAGAGAAAAATCCTTTTGGAGTTGAGGAAACTGCGCCATTTACTTTGAATGATGAATTTGCTGTAATGATTGTTGGCTTTGACAATCCAGATGTTGATTTTGGTATCAATGGTTTCAGACTCGGTGAAAACAATGCACATGTATCTGTATCTCCTGTAATTATGCAAGAAGGCGAGCAAGTTTATTATTTTACCTATTCACAGCGTATGGCAGCTAAAATCTATCTTGAGGCATTCTATGACTTAGTTGATGTTGCTTCAGATAATTTCTTTGAAGGTCAGGGCGCTGATGAACATGTTAATGTATTAGAAGCACCTGCTGAAGGTGGTGATTTTGCTACTGCTGGTACTGGTCGTGTAAAAGCTGCTATTGTGCAAGTTGCTATGCCTTGGTATGTTTTAGATGAAGATCAAAATCCAACTTCTGACATGAACTATTCAATGGATTTACCAGACTGGATTCAATTTGAGAGTGCTGAACCAGCTTATGATTTATTTGAGCAACAAGATCAATCTAATCCAGATAATCATGGCTATTATTTCTTGACATTCAGTGCACAGCCCCTTCCTGCGGGAGTTGAGGGACGCAATGCTGCTGTTCAAATTGAAGGTCACGGAATTAATGGTACTTATGCACTCGAATTCATGCAAGGTAATACTGAAAGACCTAATGCAATTGAAAATACTATTAGCAATAATGTCGATAGCAAGAGTATTTATAATCTTTCAGGTCAGAGAGTTGATAAAAACTACAAGGGTATTGTTATTAAGAATGGTAGGAAAGAAATTCAGAAATAAATCATTTTAGATAATCTTGAGAATTTGAGGATGTACGTTAGTGCATCCTCTCTTTTATCTTATCCCATTGATATGTTTAGTTTGGTTATTGACAATTTTTACTGTCCACTTAACATGTAAAAGTGCCTATCCTTGTTGATTTTCTTGTTTGAAAGCTCCACTTGACAAGTTTAACTGCTGTTCGCTAAAAAAGTTTTATGGAAAGTTAATAGGTCATCATGTTGCCATATTTGCCTTTTTGATCTTCATTTTACAGTTTTATTTCCCCCTAAAGGTATTTTTTTACATAAAATATATCGGCTGCTTGAGGAATTAATGTTTTTGAAAGCACTATAAGAATTTTAGCGGACGCTAATAAAAACACCATGATTCATAGCTTACACGTCAGACAAAGTCCCGCTTTTATTGCGTTCAGACGCTGAAAGAGTCCAAAGGAAGGCAAGTGGCTAAATCGTAAATATGGGAGGTAAAAATAGGTTTAGCTACAGTAATAGTACCTGAGTTCGACGTAAGACTTATGCAATAATTCTGCTTTTGTCAATTATTTCAATATTCATTGCAGGTTTCTTTGGCAGCAGGTTGTATGCAAATGAGTCTTGCAAGTAGATTGGTTACGAAGTTGTCAAAACTGCGGTGTCTGGTGTGCTCTATCTGGCATACATTCTTCAGTTCGTTGTTTACGGTCTCAATGATTGTGCGTTTTCTGAGAATCAGTTTGTCATGTAGGTTCATCAGTGAGTTTTTCATGTTCTTCTTGATTTTAGTGACGAGGTTCAGGTCATCAACAAACAGCATCTCAAAGAGTTCCTGGCTGATGTATCCCCTGTCGGCAAATAGTTTTCCGAAGAGCTTGTGTGTGAATCGCTTGTTCTTGAGCGGTGTTCTGTCGTCCATGTACTTGCCCTTGGCAGCCCATCCCTTCATGGTCTTGTGCATGTGCATGCGCTTGATATGGCAGGACACGAGCGACGTGGAGTCGATGATGGATATGCCTGTGCATTTGCCCAGGGCACATGTCTGCAGGAACAGCAGAAGGTGAAGTCCCACCTGCGCCTGACGCTCCACGAAGCGGTTATATGAGAGGGTATGCGGAAATTCATTCCTCATGTGCTGGCAGACATAGCCAAGATAGAAGGACTTCATCACGGAAACGGTGTGTATGGAACAGTATCAGTATGGTCATTATCTCGCTGTCAGACATGCGGCTCGGACGGTTGCGATGGCGCTTGTCTGGCACTTTTAGGGTATGTTTTTTCAGCTCTGGGGCAAAATATTTGCAGAATTCGTCGAGAATACAGAAAATTTCTATTAAATTTGCAGTCGTCATGGGAATGGGTATTTGTTTGTAACTGTTTGATTATCACCTATAAAAGGTATAAATGTCCTATTTCCATAACCTTTTAAAAACTTTTCTTACGTCGAACTCACGTTAATAATAGATTTCACTAAAACAACGCAAGTTCTAGTAGAACGAACTCATGTCGTTTATATGTTAATCGGGAGATTAAGCATTTTGCTTATCTCCCGATTAATGAATTGTCATAAGTAATATTTATTGTTACTTTCTTTTATTGAATTGCAATTTTTTGACTTTTATCTTTGCTCTTTACGATGTATAAGCCCTTAGGTAATGTGTTAATATCTATGTTATTACCTAATTTTACACCATTGAGATTATAAAGTTCTGTTGTATTATCATCATTACCAATTGAGTTTATTTTACTTATTGCTCCATCATTGAAAACAAATGAGATTGTTTTCGATGATGTGGTGTATGTGATATCACTAACTTTCACATGAAGAAGTTTTGTACCATCAGTGTTGGCATTATATAGTGTAGCTGCAGGTTTAGAGTCATCAGAGAAAAGATTTGAATTTTCTCCACCCATAATGTTCTTATATGGATATAAATCGTTTCTCGTAGTACTTGAATTTGCAATATTGTCAGCAGGAACAACAGCCATACATGGAGTATCTCCAACATTCACAGAGTTGTCTTTCCATCGGCTTGGAATATAGTTAACATGATAAATAAGCAAACCTTTGCCAGGTAAGCCTCTATCCCAAGATGATATGTTGTTACGATGTTCCATAATGTAATATTCATTGCGGTTGCCAGGATTATACATTACGTAAGCCTCTCCACCATCAGTAATTGGTTTCATTCCTTCAACTTTGATAGGATCGGTAAGTTCTGTTAAATCCATCCAGCCACAGAAGTTACGCTCGTAGGCAGTATAAGCTGCAGGCTTCCAACTGTCACCATTGTAACTTCCACTACACATAAGGTCATAAGGTCCCATAGCGTAGTTCGCATTTTGGTTACCACTGTTTTCTGTTATGTCATAAAAATCTGGTAATCCTAAACAGTGAGTAAACTCATGACAGAAAGTACCAATACCACTGAGTGTATTATATGTTAACTCATTGCTGCATGCGTATGTATTAATTCTTACTCCATCAAGATAGAATGCTGTTAGAGGACCTGAACCGATATATGATTCGTGTGGCCATATTGTATACGATGGACCACCTGTTGCCTCTCCTTCACCAGCATAAAGCATAAAAACTTGATCTACATTTCCATCACCATCCCAGTCATAATCTTTAAAGTCTACTTCAGCATCTGCAGAATTGCAGGCAAATTTCAAAAGTTCAACAATACGTCCATGTTGGTCTCCTCCATATGAATTCTCTCCATAGTATTTAACGCTTTTTGGAGCTTTGTAAGGTCCAACAACATCGAATGTCAAATCGAATTTACCATTGCTCTGATCTGTAAAATAATCGTGAACACTACCAATAGACTTGCTATTATATTTATATCCTGGTGTATTTGCTATATTGTTATATAAATCTTTTGCATTCTCATCTTTAAAATCAAGATCGTTAAATGAAACAAGGATTATAATACCCTTTTTTGACCCTTCATATACACCATTAGCTTCTCCAATGGCACGGTGTGGACGAAGGTGTTGCATATTTGGTGCAGCTTTCCACATGCGGTTTATATCTTCTTCATTTCCGAATTGTGCGATTGCTTGGCTCTCCTGAAAAGAACGCATTTCTGCATCATGAGCTAGCATGTCAGTTTTCTGCAGATAGTTGCCAATTGCATTAGCATAATAATAGTTGCCGTTTTCTTCAATAACAGGCACGCCGTCAGTTGTCTGATAGCAGTGGAAGTTCTCATCACCAACCAGCATCAGCGTGACCTTTGTACCATCACTCTGACTTACTGTTCTCCATTCTCTTTTAGCTGGAATGGCACTCATTGTTAGCGTAGCTGCCAGCATGAGTGTTGACAAAATTAACTTTTTCATTTCTAATTGTTTTTATTCTTTTTTTGTTAATATTTTTACAAATTACACCTGCAAAGTTATATTTTTATTGTTTAATATCAAAAATAATTATAATATTTTAAATATAAAAGGTGTAATGAGTCTATTTCGTGATCTTTTAAATTTCGATGTTGAGTTCAACAGGGCAATGGTCTGAGCCAAATATCTCTGTGTGTATATTGGCTCCCGTTATTGCAGTTTTAACACGTTCTGATGTGAGGAAGTAGTCAATACGCCAACCTGCGTTCTTCTCTCTTGCCTTGAATCTATACGACCACCAAGAGTACACGATTTCCTCAGGGTGCAAGTCTCTGAATGTGTCTATATATCCGCAGGAGAGTAGTTCTGTGAATTTCTCACGTTCCTCATCCGTAAAACCAGCATTACGCCTGTTAGACTTTGGATTTTTCAGGTCTATCTCCTCATGTGCAACATTCATGTCTCCACAGACAATCACAGGTTTCTTTTTATCCAGATCATTAAGATATTTGCGGAAATCATCATCCCAAGTCATTCGGTAGTCAAGTCTTCTTAGTCCGTCTTGAGAATTAGGTGTGTAGACAGTGATGAGGTAGAATTTTTCCATTTCGAGTGTAATAACCCTGCCTTCGTGGTCATGTTCGTCTATTCCTAGTCCGTAACTTACGCTTACAGGATGATGCTTTGTGAAAATGGCAGTTCCAGAATATCCCTTTTTGTCGGCATAGTTCCAGTATGACTCATATCCATCAAAACTAATGTCAAGCTGTCCTTCTTGCATCTTTGTTTCCTGTAGACAAAAAAAATCAGCATCAAGTTTTTTGAATATTTCCTCAAACCCTTTGCCCACACAGGCTCTGAGTCCATTAACATTCCATGAAATCAGTTTCATATATCTTAGTTTATTTATCTTCCAATCTGTTCGCCGCTAAATGCTAACAGAGTATTCATCTTGTAACTAAAATTCTTGTAGTTTAAGTCTCCGAGCAAGATATTACCTGACATAATTCCTTTGTAGTGAACAGCAATAGGATTGTATACATTGCTCATGTCCGACAGCGATTCAACAAACGTAACAGTAACATCGTCACCATTAAGTTTGAAAGTCATTTTGTTGTCTTTAGGAACAAAGATGTATCTGAAATAATACATGTTGTAATATTCCCTATAATCCTTTTCAAAAGAGCAATAGTTGAAAACTAAAGGCTGTGTAGGAGCTTTTTCAAGCAATTCTTTTAAGTTTGCATTGTTAACATAGTTTGCCAAAATGCTTACAGGAAAATCATTGATGGTTATTGTCAGTTTAGTTGTGTCAGTAACCCATACGATATAAGTAGAGTCGCTTTTTTGTTTTTCAGTGTTCACGAAATACAGTTTTCCTTCCCACTTTCCGCTAAGAGTTTGGTTTCTCACAACCATTTCCTGCTTTGTCAATGTGATAGTGTCAGAAATCTTCTTGTTGTTGTCGTCATCTAGGCAGGATGTAAACATAATGGCTGAGACCATTATTACTGCCATAAGTAATAGAATGTTTTTTGTCTTTTTCATGATCTTCTTTTTTTTATATTGATTCTTTATTTTGACTACCTTAATTCATTTAGATGAGATTAAGTCGTTGTTGTCTGGAAGATAAATATTTACTTAAATTCGTTTTGACTCGCCTCGCAATAGGTTCATGAATTCTTCGCGAGTCTTTGCCTGATTGAAAGCTCCGCTAAAATCACTTGTAGTTGTGATAGCATTTTGCTTTTCCACGCCACGCATCTGCATGCACATGTGCTTTGCCTCTATCACGACCATTACTCCCATAGGATGCAGTGTGTCCTCAATGCAGTCTTTTATTTCTTGTGTCAGGCGTTCCTGCACTTGCAGGCGATGGCTGAATATATCGACAACTCTTGCTATTTTGCTCAGACCTGTTATATAGCCGTTTGGTATATATGCTACATGAACCTTACCGTAGAATGGTAGCATGTGGTGTTCACACATTGAGAAGAAATCAATGTCTTTCACAATAACCATCTGGTTATATTTTTCTTCAAACAGTGCATCTGTCAGCACCTTGTGTGGGTCTTGAGTATATCCTCTTGTGAGAATCTGCATTGCTTTAGCTACGCGCATAGGAGTTTTCAGGAGTCCGTCGCGCTGAGTATTCTCACCTAAAAGTGTAATAATCTTTTCGTAATGGCCAGCTATTTCTTCGAGGCCACTACGAAATTCGTTTTCTGGATTCATATTATATTTTAAATGTTTCTAACCTATAAAATGTTTATAAGCATGACATGCTGATAGTTTATTATATCAGTATGCCATGCTCATTTCTGATGTTATTACTGTACGGTAATTTTACCTTTAACGATACAAGCCTGACTATATCCGAGAGCTTTAATCTGCTTTAGCACTTTGTTAGCCTCGTTGTATGTTCTGAAATTACCTACACGGCATTTCCAACTTGGCGAATAGAAGTGGACATAGACAGGAAGGTCGGGGAATTTAGCCTTAACCTTGTTGCTTGCTTCCTGTGCCTTTTGCCTATCTTGGCGTGAACTGCCACCAGAGTAGACCTGAACTCTATAGCCTGTAATCTTCTGCGCATTGCGCATTACCTTTTTACGAGTGTCAATAGTTCTTGTCTCACTTTCCGACTCAGTCGGTGTTGAGGTGTGTCTTACCACGTCACGCTTTGTCTCATGCGAAGGTTCGTCATTCTTTTTCTCGTTGCTTCTCTCCTTGTAGGCAATAGTGCTGTCTGTCTTGTGGATAGTAGGCTCAGCCTTTTTCTCCGTTTTATTCTCTTCTTGTTTTTTCGGGGTCACATCCTGTTTCGTTGGGAGTGTTTCCTGTTTCTTTGGAGTAATGTCTTGCTTTTTAGGCGCAACAGGTGTAACCTCCACCGTAGACTTGCCATTTACAAGGTTGTCGATTTCCTTACTGTGTTTTACGGTAATCTTGCCTTTGCCTTGCTCGTCTTTCTGGAGATGTTCAACAATTGACTGTGCTTTCACTGTAGTGCAGCATAGGAATATAGCAAACAGTGTAGCAATGTATTGTCTCATAATAATGTTGTTAGTTATTACTTCTTATTTCCAAGCATCAATGATGCCCTTGAAGTCAGCAGCCTTGAGCGATGCTCCTCCGATAAGTCCGCCGTCGATATCAGGCTTAGCGAACAGTTCGGGTGCATTACTTGCCTTGCAGCTACCGCCATAAAGTATTGTTGTGTCGTCAGCAACAGAGTCGTTGTAGCGTTCAGCAATTATCTTGCGGATGTAAGCATGTATTTCTTCTGCCTGTTCAGATGTTGCAGTCTTGCCAGTTCCAATAGCCCAGATTGGTTCATAAGCGATGATGATTTTTCGAAAATCCTCTTCGCTCAGGTTGAAAACGCTTCCTTCCAATTCTGCCTTAACTACTTCGTTCTGCTTGTTAGCCTCACGTTCTTCGAGAGATTCGCCAATGCAGAAGATAACCTTGAGGTCGTTCTTCAGTGCGAGCAATACTTTCTCGCGAAGGGTCTCTGGAGTTTCATTGTAGTACTGACGGCGTTCAGAGTGTCCGAGTATAACATAGCGTGCACCTGTAGACTTAACCATCTCGGCAGAAACCTCACCAGTGAAAGCACCTTTCTCCTTGTCGGCACAGTTTTCAGCACCGAGTTCCAGCACGTCTTGGTTGATTTTCTCTGCAATTGTTGCAAGATGAATGAAAGGTGTACAGATTATTACTCCGCAGTTAGCCTTTTCTTTACTAAGGATGTCGTTCAGTTCTGTAGCTAATGCTACACCTTCTTGCAGGTTCATGTTCATTTTCCAGTTACCTGCTACAATTTTTTTTCTCATATTGATTTTCGTTTTTTTATGTATTTTCGTTATTTTCTTGTTTTTGTTTCTTCATTTTTCTTTTCCACTCCTTTATTCTTGTTGCCCTTTTCAAGTATCGGCTCCATGCCCAGATGCGGTCAGCAATAGTCAATATGAATAGTGGAATAATAAACCACAATATAGATAATATAGCACGTCGGGTGTACGATTGCTTAATTGTACGTTCCTGATTTGCTTTTTTTGTGAGAGCCTCAAGTTCTTCGTCCTTAGGAAGAAAGTTGTTGCTCCATTTCCCTATTATCTGTCCGTCTTTCAGCAAAAGCAATCCTGGATTGCTCCTTGTTACAGTTTTCAGGGTCGTGTGGTCTGCAAAGAAGAAATTATATTCCGCACCGGTTTTCTCCCTCCAGATATCTTGGGCTTCCTTGTCGCTTGCCGTCAGACAGTAGAAAGGATATTTATTGTCGATGCTGTATTCATATATTCTCTCAATGTCGCCAAAACTTCCATCGTTGGCACTTGCAAGGTCTGGTGCAATAAGCAGGAAAGTAAATCCATCGCTCTTTACAGTTTTTTCTGTTATGTCGTCACCAGTGTTAGGGTCTTCAACACTGAAGTCGTGCATTGGAGGAACATATCCTTTACTCGTTTGTACTGTCTTGCTGTCGACGAATGTCCATGTAGAGTCTGGATAGTTGTCTATTGTAAACTCCTTCACTTTGCCGTCTTTCTCCATCAGGAACGTTGTTTCGAACTGCGGCTGCTCTTCTCCTTCTGGTATTTCCATGTCCTGACGGAAGTCTGCACCTATTCGGTATGGTCTGAAGTCGAACAAAGGCAGGTCATAAATGCACCATGAACTTATCAGAATGATGAAAATCACAGTATAGTTTTCAACAATCCATTGCGATTCCTTTGTTATGAATCTTACAATCTTGTCTTTCCAGACAGCAACTATAACAGCGCAACTTAGCAATACTATGTTCTTTAGCAGTGTCTGTCCGTTGCTGAGCACTATTGCATCGCCGAAACAACCGCAGTCTTTCACTGGGTTCTTTATGAAAATCCACACCGTTATGACTGTCATTATCACCATAAATAGCAGTGTAGTGCGTGTTGTCAGACGTTTATGTATTCCAAACAGAAGAAATATTCCGAGCGAAAACTCAATTGTGGATAGCGCAACGGCACAGCCTATGAGAATCCACATTGGCACGGAAGTAACGTCAACAGGAGTAGCAGCAAAATAGTCTTGCAGTTTATAGACTGTGCCCATAGGGTCTATAGCCTTTACAAATCCTGAGAAAATAAAGACCAGAGCCAGCAAGATGCGGCAAGTGTTTACTGCTGTCTGCTTTAGCATTGCTATATCTATTTGTCGTATGTCTTTATTGCACCAAACACCGCATAGTTTATTATGTCCATGTAGTTGGCGTCTATACCTTCAGAGACAAGAGCATTCCCATTGATATCTTCAAGCTCCTTAACGCGCTGAATCTTCGTAAGAATGAAGTCTGTATAGCTGCTGACACGCATTGAGCGCCAAGCCTCGTCGTAGTCGTGGTTCTTTTTCAGCATTAGTTGCAACGCTTCATTTGCAAACCTGTCATATAGGTTGATGGCTTCATCGTTAGAGATGTCTACAGTGTCGGTGAATCCCTTTTCAAGTTGAATTAGTCCAATTATACCATAGTTTATCAGCGCTATGAATTCCGGTCTTATTCCTTCGTCTATCTTAGAGCAGTGCTTTATCTCAATAGAGCGAATGCGTTTTGCTTTGATAAACAACTGGTCGGTGAGTGATTGAGGTCGCAGGATGCGCCACGATGCACTATAGTCATGCAGCTTTTTTACAAAGAGAGTGCGGCACTCAGCCATCACATCCTTAAATTCTTGCTCTGTATTTGGTTTTTCGCTATTCATAATCGGTGCAAAAATACTCATTTCTAACGATATGACAAAATAAAATCACAAAATAGGGAGGTTTACACAATTGTAATTAGACGAATTATTGTTAAATAATGCTTTTTTCTTTTATTGCTTCATCAAAATGTTGCTTTTCTGGTTATGTTTTCTTTGCTGGGTATAGGTTTTATACGGGAGTGATATGATTGCTAATTAGATAGTGAAAAATCGGAAAATCTGAGTAATCCGAATGCTCAGAACGTTATGAAAAATCTTGACAAATTAGTGGAAATCACATTTTGATAGCATTGCTTTTTGAAGAAAAATATTTGATTAAAGCAAATGACAATGGGCTTTTCTTTGCACATTTCCAAGTTAAATCGTACCTTTGCAGCCGCAAACTATATTGCGATTGTCAAAAGAAAGAAACCTATGAAACTATATTCAGACTCCGAGTTAGCTGAAATTCTTGATAAGAAAATATTCCACACCATTTCTGATGTTGCCGACGATATGGGGCTTGAGTGCTATGTCGTTGGGGGGTATGTGCGTGATATTTTTCTTGAAAGACATTCTAAGGATATTGATGTTGTCGTAGTAGGCAGTGGCATAGCAATAGCTACTGAACTGAAAAAACGGCTTGGCAACAAGGCACATCTCTCTGTTTTTCGCAATTTTGGAACTGCACAGGTCAAGGTTAAGACTCATTCGAAGGGCAATAAAGATAATAAACCAGACGGTTTTATGGAAATAGAGTTTGTGGGAGCCCGTCGTGAAAGTTATAATCGCAATTCAAGAAAACCTATTGTCGAAGACGGAACACTTGAAGACGACCAGAATCGTCGTGATTTTACAATAAATGCAATGGCTATATGTCTGAATAAGAAACGTTTTGGCGAACTTGTTGACCCTTTCAACGGGCTTTACGACCTTGAAGACCACATAATTGCTACTCCTCTCGACCCAGACATTACTTTCTCCGATGACCCCTTGCGCATGATGCGTTGCGTAAGGTTTGCAACTCAGCTGAATTTCCAGATTGAGGATGAAACCTTTGATGCGCTCTCTCGTAATGCCGAGCGACTGAAGATAATCAGCGGTGAGCGTATCGTAGACGAACTCAACAAGATAATTCTCTCGCCAATGCCGAGTAGAGGCTTTGTTGATTTGTATCGTTGTGGTCTTCTTCAGCTGATTATGCCTGAGTTGTGCGCACTTGATAATGTGGAGACACGTAACGGCAGATCACATAAGAATAACTTCTATCATACACTCGAAGTGCTCGACAATGTTGCTTGCGCCATTGACAGGCGTGCTGCTGCTGGCGATGATAGTTTTGCCGATGGCAAATTGTGGTTGCGATGGGCTGCTCTGCTTCACGATATAGGCAAGCCTCGCAGCAAGCGTTGGGATAATCATCAGGGATGGACTTTCCATAATCATAACTATCTGGGCGCTAAGATGATACCTGAAATGTTCCGCCGAATGAAGATGCCGCTTGATGCTAAGATGAAGTATGTCCAGAAACTCGTAGACTTGCACATGCGACCTATTGTGATTGCTGACGAAGACGTAACTGATAGTGCTGTGCGCAGGCTCCTTAACGATGCAGGCGAAGACATTGACGACTTAATGCTGCTTTGCGAGGCGGATGTGACAAGCAAGAACTCTGTTAGAAAAGCTCGTTTCATGGAGAATTTCAGGACTGTTAGGGAGAAACTTACCGACCTTCGTGAGAAAGACTATAAGCGTTTGCTCCAGCCAGTCATTGATGGAAATGAGATTATGCAGATGTTCAACCTTAAGCCGTCGCAGGAAGTGGGAGTGCTGAAGCAGACCTTAAAAGATGCTGTCCTCGACAATAAGGTTGCAAATGAGCGCGAACCACTGATGCAGCTCCTGCTTGAGAAAGCCAAAAAGATGGGGCTTACTCCTTGTGAGTAATCTCTTCCTGTGTGTTTGTGAATATTGGTGTAGTTGACTCTCAAAAACTCCATTCGCAGTTGTTGTTTCCATAGGTTTGTCCTATTTGTTCAGAAACAACTTTTTTGTACATGTTTTTTGTTTAGGAATGTTCGGAAACGCTTCTTTTTAATGTCCTAACTGCAATATTCTTTGTCCTATTATACATTATAGATGTGAATAAGTAATAATATTTGAAAAATAATTGTTAAACGGCTGCTTTTTTCTTCTTTATTTTTCAATAATCTTATTACTTTTGCATTTCAAAAATAAAGTAGATTTACACATTTTATTCTTTGTTGTTCTAAGAGATATTTACTTTTAATTTTATGGTTTTAAAACAACGCAAATTAAGGAAAATATAATTAAAATACGATTATGAAGATTAATAAGTTTTTATTGGCTGCGGCTACTATCGCTCTGATTGTATCATGTGGAAAGAAAGGAAACATGCAAATGGGCGACGATGAATATCCCGTTGCTACCGTTGAAATGTCTACTTCAGACATGCAGACAACCTATCCAGCAGTAATTAAAGGTGTTCAAGACGTAGAGATTCGTCCGAAAATATCAGGTTTTATCACTCAGGTTTGTGTTCGTGAAGGACAGAACGTGAGTGCAGGTCAGTTGCTTTTTGTAATCGACAATGCAACATATCAGGCTGCTGTACGTCAGGCTCAGGCTGCTGTTAATACAGCACAGGCGCAAGTAAATACTGCTAAACTTACTTATGACAATACAAAGCAGCTTCACGACAACAATGTTGTAGGTGCTTATGAACTTCAAACAGCCAAGAACTCTTATGAGAGTGCACGTGCTCAGTTGGCACAGGCTCAAGCTTCTTTAGCATCGGCTAAGGAAACTCTTGATTTCTGCTATGTTAAGAGTCCTACATCGGGTGTAGTAGGAAGCCTTCCTTTCAAGGTTGGAACATTGGCAAGCGCGCAGAGCGCACAGCCTCTAACCACCGTTTCTAACATATCTTCAATGGAGGTTTATTTCTCTATGACAGAAAAAGATGTGCTCGAAATGACAAAGACATCAGGAAGTGTTCAGCAGGCTATTGCATCAATACCAGAGTTGAAACTCCAACTTGCCGACGGTACAGTATACAACCAGCCTGGACACGTTACAAAGATGAGTGGAGTGATTGACGCTGCTACTGGTTCTGTTTCTATGATAGCACGATTCCCTAACCCACAGCACTTGCTGAAGAGTGGCGGTTCTGGCTCTATCATTATTCCTTCTCACAACACTAATGCTATTATCATCCCTCAGAGTGTTGTAATGGAGGTTCAAGACAAACTTTTCGTTTATGTTGTTGGAAAAGACAACAAGGTTAAATACACAGAGATTACCGTTGCCCCTCAAAACGACGGAAATCACTATGTTGTGACATCAGGTCTTAAGACTGGCGACAAGTATGTGACAAACGGAATTACTAAACTTTCTGACGGTATGGAGATTAAACCAATCTCTCAAGACCAGTATCAGAAGAAAATTGCTGACGCTCAGAAGAAAGGCGCACAGCAGGGAACAGCCAAAGGATTCATTGACGCAATGAAATAATTTACTCAAAAACGATTATGACTTTTACTAATTTTATAAAGCGTCCGGTTCTCTCGACGGTGATTTCTATACTTATCGTTATCTTGGGATTTATCGGACTGGCTACACTGCCTATTGAGCAGTATCCAAATATTGCGCCTCCTACTGTTATGGTGATGACGCAATACACTGGTGCTGATGCGGAAACAGTGAAAAACTCTGTGCTGGCTCCGCTTGAAGAAAGCATCAACGGTGTGGAAGGTATGGACTATATGACCTCTTCTGCAACCAATCAAGGTTCGGCTAGCATTACTGTTATGTTCCGTCAGGGAGCTAATGCCGACATGAGTGCCGTTAACGTTCAGAACCGTGTGTCTCAGGCTCAGGCTCTTCTTCCTGCCGAAGTTACTCGTGTAGGTGTCACAGTCATGAAGCGACAGACCTCACAGGTTATCATGTATACATTGACTTCAGATGGACGATATGATGATGAGTTCCTGACAAACTACGCCAACATCAATATCATTCCTGCACTGAAGCGTATTGAAGGTGTGGGTGACGTTCAGAGCCCAGGTATGAAAACCTATTCTATGCGTATATGGTTGAAACCTGAGGTGATGAAGCAGTACAACCTTATTCCTACAGATATCAGTGGTGTTCTTGCTGAACAGAACATTGAGGCTGCACCAGGTTCATTCGGAGAACAGTCTAATGTTGCTTACGAGTACACTATGCGATATACTGGCCGTTTGAAGACTGCCGAGGAATTCGGAAACATTATCATAAGCACAACTTCTGACGGACAGACTCTTAAACTGAAAGATGTTGCAAAAATCGAATTAGGTGGTCTGCAATACTCTGTTGCCATGAAGAACAACAATCTGCCTTCTGTCATGGGTATGGTTCAGCAGATTGCTGGCTCAAATGCTAACGAGATTGCTAAGAACGTTAAGAAAGAGCTGGAGGAGCAAGCAAAGAACTTCCCTCCAGGTATGACTTACAAGATTAACTACGACGTAACCGAGTTCCTTTATGCAAGTATAGAAGAGGTTGTATTCACCCTCATCCTTACACTCGTGTTGGTGTTCTTGGTTGTTTATATCTTCTTGCAAGACTTCCGCTCAACACTTATTCCGTTGATTGCCGTACCTGTATCACTTATTGGTACATTCTTCTTCCTGCGTGTCTTCGGATTCTCAATCAACTTGCTTGTTCTTTCGGCGTTGCTTCTGGCTATTGCCATTGTGGTCGACGATGCTATTATTGTCGTCGAGGCTGTCCATGCCAAGTTGGATCAAGGATATAAGAGTGCGCTGACTGCATCAATTGATGCCATGAACGAAATCTCTGGTGCTATCATCTCTATCACCCTTGTCATGGCGTCAGTGTTTATTCCTGTGTCATTCATTGGAGGAACGAGTGGAACGTTCTATCGAGAATTCGGTATAACGATGGCTGTTGCTATCTTCATTTCGGCACTTAACGCGCTGACTCTTTCACCTGCTCTTTGTGCTATTTTCTTGAAGCCAAAAGACGAGCATGGCAATGCACGCAAGATGTCGATGATTGACCGCTTCCATGCTTCTTTCAATGCTTCTTATGAGAAGATTCTCGGAAAATATAAGAATAGTGTTGAGAAGGTAGTACGCAAGCCAAAACTCATTATCTTGGTTGTTATACTCGGAATTGCAGCACTTGTTCTTACAATGTCTACTACAAAGACAGGTCTTGTTCCTGATGAAGATACAGGTACATTGTTCTGTACAGTCTCAATGCCACCTGCAACTTCTGTTGAGCGGACTAAGGAAGTTATAGCCCAAGTAGATTCAATGTTGGCTGCAAACCCTGCAATCCAGAGCCGCGAGCAGATTCAAGGTTATAACTTTATTGCAGGTCAAGGTTCCGACCAAGCTACATTCATTATTAAACTGAAACCATTTGAAGAGCGTACATCAGGACTGTGGTATAAGATTTCAGGTTTGTGGCAAGGCGATGGTATTATGCGTTTCTTTGTCAACCCTCGTGAGAATACATCTGTCTTAGGTATGATTTACAAGCAGACTGCGCAGATTAAGGATGCACAAATCATTGCCTTTGCTCCTCCTATGATTGCTGGTTTCTCTGCAAACAACGGTATCTCACTCGTTATGCAAGACAAGACAGGTGGTTCGCTCGATAAATTCTTCCAAGTTACTAAAGACTATCTTGCAGAACTTAACAAGCGTCCTGAAATACAGATGGCTATGACCTCATATAACCCTAACTATCCTCAGTACATGATTAACGTAGATGTTGCTAAGTGTAAGCAGGCTGGCATTAGTCCTTCTACTGTACTTACAACACTTCAGGGTTATTATGGCGGACTCTATGCTTCTAACTTCAATGCTTACGGTAAGCTATATCGTGTTATGATTCAAGGTGATCCGGAAACACGAATGACCCCAGAAAGCATGAATAGCATTTTCGTGCGTACACCAGGGGGCATGGCGCCTGTTAATGAGTTCTGTACACTTAAGCGTGTATATGGTCCTTCTAACATCAACCGATTCAACCTCTTTACTGCGATTAACGTAACGGCAACTGTTGCCGAAGGTTATTCCACAGGTGAGGCTATCAAGGCTGTGCAGGAAGTTGCAGCAACATCTCTGCCACAAGGTTATGACTATGACTACTCTGGTCTGACACGTGAGGAGGCAAAGACAAACAACTCTACTGTGATCATCTTCGTACTTTGTCTGATGTTTATCTATCTGATTTTGTCTGCACAGTATGAGAGTTATATTCTGCCTTTGGCTGTAATCTTGTCTGTTTCGTTTGGTTTAGCAGGTGCATTCGGCTTTACCCAGCTCTTTGGCCATGCAAACGATATCTATATGCAGATTTCATTGATTATGCTTATCGGTCTGTTGGCTAAGAACGCCATCCTTATTGTGCAGTTCGCATTGGAGCGTCGCCAACTCGGTATGGCTATCAGCTGGTCGGCAGTGCTCGGCTCTGCAGCCCGTCTTCGTCCTATTCTTATGACTTCTTTGGCTATGATTATCGGTCTGTTGCCTATGATGTTCGCATCAGGTGTAGGCAAGAACGGTAACCAGACACTTGGTGCTGCAGCTGTGGGAGGTATGTTGATTGGTACGCTTTGCCAGATTTTCGTAGTTCCTACACTCTTCGTTATCTTCCAGTCATTGCAGGAGCGATTCAGCCCAATGAAGTTTGAAGATGAAGAGACTGAAGGAGTAGCAGAAGAATTAGAGCAGTATGCTCATGGTGGACCTGTAGAATATGAATTGGAGGAGTAATAATATGAAGATAAAGAATATATTTTTAATAGGTGCAGTCGCTGTAACCTTTACAGCATGTAAGAGTCTTTATGGCACTTATGAACGTCCAGATGTGAATACATCGGGTTTGGTTCGCGATGTTGTTTCAACTTCCGACACGCTTGCTGTAGCTGATACAACAAGTTTTGGAAACCTTGAGTGGCGTTCTGTTTTCACCGATCCTCAGTTGCAACAGCTCATTGAAACAGCTTTGCAGAACAATCCCGACTTGCTTAATGCAGCTCTCAACGTGCAGATGGCTGAGGCTCAGTTGAAAGCATCAAAACTGGCTTTCCTTCCTCAGTTCACATTTGCTCCTAATGGAACAATAGCTTCTTGGGATGGTAATTCTCCAACAAAGACTTATCAGTTGCCAATTCAGGCAAGTTGGAATGTCGATTTGTTTGGCAACCTCCTCTCTCAGAAGCGTTCAGCTCAGGTTGCTCTTATTGCGACAAAAGACTATCAGACTGTAGTTAAGTGCAATATCATCTCTGGTGTTGCCAATATGTACTACACGCTTCTCATGCTTGACCGTCAGATGGAGTTGTTAGACGACATGACTACATTGACAAAAGACACATGGGACTTGATGCAGTTGCAGATGAATTTAGGCCGTGCACGCTCAACTAGTGTGCAGAGTGCTGAGGCTAACTACTATTCTGTTCAGACACAGGCAGTAGACATGAAGCGTCAGATTCGCGAAGTTGAAAACTCGCTTTCATTGCTTCTCGGTCAGCCTGCACAGACCATTGCTCGTGGCAAGCTGGCAGACCAGAGTCTCCCTTCAGAGTTTTCTACAGGCATCGGCATTCAACTGCTTGCAAACAGAGCCGATGTTCATGCAGCTGAGATGCAGCTTGCCCAGTGCTTCTATGGCGTAGAGACAGCTCGTTCTCGTTTCTATCCAAGTCTTACCATCAGTCCTTCTGGAGTATTTACCAACAGTGGCGGAATGGGAATTGTCAATCCAGGCAAGTGGCTTCTTTCTGCTGTAGGTAGTCTTGTGCAGCCAATCTTCATGCGTGGTCAGCTCACAGCAGGTCTGCGTGTAGCAGAAGCACAGTATCAGCAGGCTTACAACACATGGCAGAACGCTGTGCTTTCTGCAGGAAGTGAAGTCTCAAATGCACTTGTGCAGTACAATTCAAGCGATGAAAAGAGTCGTTTAGAGGCTCATCAGATAGAGGTGTTAGAGAAGAATGTAGCCGACACCAAATTGCTTTTCAGCAGTTCTGGCAGTTCTTATCTTGAGATAATCACAGCCCAACAGGCTCTTCTCAATGCCCAGTTGTCGAAAGTTGCCGACGACTTTGCCAAGATGCAGGCTGTCGTGAATCTTTATCAAGCTCTCGGAGGTGGTGCTAAGTAGTATTGTGTTTAAAGTTTTAAGTATTCAAGTTTATAGCATTTATAGTTATGATAAACGATATAAGTCCAAAAGCTGAGATTGATCCAAGAGCGAAAATAGGAAAGAACTGTAAGATATTCCCTTTTGTCTACATCGAAGGCGATGTGGAAATAGGCGATAACTGCATTATTTTCCCATTCGTAAGCATAATGAACGGAACTAGAATGGGTGGACGCAACAAGATTCATCAGGGTTCTGTCATCGGTGCTTTGCCTCAAGACTTCAATTTCAGAGGCGAGAAGTCTGAATGTATTATTGGTGAAAACAATATAATAAGAGAGAATGTTGTAATAAACCGTGCAACCCATCACGGAGGCAAAACCGTTATTGGCAATGACAATGTGCTGATGGAAGGTGCCCATATTTCTCATGATACAAAGATGGGAGACAGTTGTGTTGTTGGCTATGGTACTAAGATAGCAGGCGACTGTGAGATAGGCAATGGCGTCATTTTCTCATCGAGTGTAATTGAGAATGCAAGAACAAGAGTTGGCGACCGTGCTATGATTCAGGCAGGTGCGACCTTCTCTAAGGATATTCCTCCATACATCATCGCCACAGACAACGCCCTTTATGGCGGCGTAAATACCGTGATGTGTGAATCAGACGGTATGTCCGAAAAGGTTGTCAAGCATATTGGCAATGCCTATCGTCTTATATTCCATGGTCAGACAAGTCTGTTTGACTCTCTCAATCAAGTGCGCGACCAGGTGCCAGACGGAGAAGAAGTAAGAAAGATTATCGAGTTCATCAGTGCAACTAAAAAGGGACTGATTGGAAAGAAATAACATCGGTAGTCTAATTTAGATTATATCAAAACAAAAAGTGAGAGTCTATAAAGACCCTCACTTTTTGTTTATAATAATAATTAATCAGAGATTACAGTTTTATGCTTACTCCTGCATACCAAGTTGCGCCATAGACAGGAGCATACATAAATGCAGCATCGTCAGTATGTTTTTCATCTTGTATATAGCTGAAAATATTTTTACCGCCAGCGTAGAGAGTAAGAGTGTTTCCAAGCTGTTTAGCCACACGGCAGTTGAAAAGCATAAACGTTGGAGTCTGCTTTATCTTTGAGTTTGCCTCTTCTTCTGCGTTGTAGTCAATATACATTTTTCCTTGCAGCGAACTTGTAACAGAGAAAGTCCATGAACCAGGAGTGTAGTCAAGACTCAAGTCGCCAGTCATTTTCGGGAAGCGTGAGATGTATTTGCTGTCTTGTGCATATTTTGTGTCCTTCCAGTCATCGCGAATGTGCTTATATTTCCCCTGATTAAAAGTCCAGTTTACTCCTGCTCTGAGGTTGCGGACAATCTTTATCTTTGTTCCGAGTTCAATACCCTGGACATAAGCATCGTCAACATTTTCCCACTGATAAGTATATCCGAGTTTCTTCACTTTGTCGTCGGCTTTTGCAAACTCAATCTTGTCGCTGAGGTTTGTTCTGAAAAGATTCAGACTTACCTGAACATCCTTTCCGTAGTAGTCGGCAGAGAGGTTGAAGCTAACAGATTTCTCGCCGTTCAGTTCTGAAGACTTCCATACGCGAGGCGAACCGCTACACAGGTGCAGGTCTTCTGAGAATCCGTAAGGCGCACGGAAGCCTGTTCCGAAGTTGGCACGCAAAACCAGTTTCGGGTCAATGTCGTATTTAATTGCAAGTCGTGGAGCAAACATAGTCTTATTGAACTTAGTCTTAGGGAATGTTCCGTCAAACACCTTTTGGCTTGATTCATATTCCTCTCCTGAGCTGTGAGTGTCGAGACGAACACCAGGCACGATAGTCAGTCCTGGCAGAAGATTGCTCCATTCGTCTTGAATGAAGAATCCAACTTCGTTGGCATGCTTCTTTCCAAGTGATGTGTAAGCAGTTCCGTAATACTCTTTGTTGTCCTCGTCGTCAATGCAGTATAGACCAGTTTCGCGCAGTCTTGTGAATGAACCCTGAGCACCGAGCAGCAGAGTATGGTTGCCAAGTGAGGTGGTAAAACTCATAGAAGGAGTGAATGTGTTTTCCCTTGCCATGTAAGGACGCATCATTTCCACATCAGGACTTTCGTCGTTGTGCGAACTCTTATAACTTCCCAAGAAAGTGTCGTTGGTAGCATTGCGCTTGTGGTGAACGTATGCTGCAGCAAGATTGAAAGTAGAGTTGCTTCCAATAGGCAGGGTGTAATTTAAGTCAGCCGACAGCCTGTTGGTCTTTATGTTCTCAGTGCCTTCAGTAAATGGATTCAGATAAACATCGTTAGTCAGTGTTCCTCCTGCGCGGAACTCGTCCATAGCCTTACCGC
Source organism: Prevotella sp. (assembly GCA_017627765.1). Lineage (GTDB taxonomy): Bacteria > Bacteroidota > Bacteroidia > Bacteroidales > Bacteroidaceae > Prevotella. The sequence goes on from JAGAGD010000088.1 coordinate 26,950, forward strand.
GAATGACGAGTTTATCGTTTTGTGCAAACGGGCTGAAGAAGTAGATACCCACTCCCACGTTATTAAGCTGGCTCTTCACTCGGTCGGAAACTCCGTCTTTGTGTTTCACCTCGTCGCGGTTCATCCCGTCTTGTGTCTTGTCTACAGCATCCATCTCTAGTCGCTGTGCAAACACGTTCAGTCCAATCTTGTTTCTTCTCATGCCTGCAGATGCACTATAGCTCTTGTGTCCCCAACTGCCAAACTGCACGTCGGCAGAAACGGTAGGCTCGTAGGTTGGTTCCTTCGTTATGATGTTGATAGCACCTGCAACAGCACTGCTTCCATAGAGGGCAGAACCTGCACCTTTCACAATCTCCAGACGATCGATGTCGTTGGTTCCAAGTTGTTGCAGTCCGTAGACTCCAGCCAGACCAGAATAGATAGGTTCGCCATCAATTAGCACCTGAGTGTGTTCTGCTCCCAAGCCTTGCATTCTCACCATCGAGAAGTTGCACGCCTGACATTGCTGCTCAACTCTTATTCCAGGCACACCTTCGAGAGCCTCGAACAGGTTGAGCGCATTCTTTTTTGCAATGGCTTGCGATGTCAGCACCTCCGTTCTGATAGGCACATTTTTCAGGTAGTGCTGCGTGCGTGTGCCCGTAACCACCACCTGGCTCAGTTCAAGCATGTCCTCTTCGAGTATGAAATAGGCTTCAGTACCCTTGCTTCTTTCCATCATCACTTCCATTTCCTGCTCTTGATAGCCCTCATGGCTCGCAACGATAATCTGCTTTCCAACAGGAATGTCGCTCAATTTGAAGTGACCTGTATTGTCGCATTTTGTCATCAGGTTTGTACCTTTCACTCTGATTGTGGCATGAGCAATATGCTTGCCTGTCTCTTTGCTTTTCACGTCTCCGAAAAGCATTGCATCGGTTTTCTGTGCAAATACACTTATTGCACAAACTAGACTGAATAAGATTAGTGTCAATGTTTTTTTCATATATTACTACTTTTGTTTTGTGTTATTAATTTAAGTTTCTGATGTCCACTTTTTCTTTTTTTATATTTTGGTTTTATGTCTGTTTTTTTCTCTTATACCCAAGAAACAGCTAACTTCTAGAACTTCAGTTATTTAATAATCAGGCTGCAAAACTATGAAGAAAAACCTATTTGCACAATACTAATATATTATGAATTTATTTCCAACTGTATGTGCTTTTAATCATTAGTATTCGTGGTTACCGCTTTTTCCGTATGATTCTTATTCTGCATTCTTTATTAGCTTTCAATCTGAAAGCACAAATTCGGCACCTTTTTTTTGACTAAAAAAACTGTCAACCAAAACTTTCAATCTAGAGAAAGATTTTATGCTTGGCACGATGCGGAATGTGAAAAACTGTTTATTAGTTAATCAATCGGCTTAAACTATGTAAACAAGCACAAGGAATGAAAAAGTGAAAGGTGTCCTTTCGCGATGCGAAACGTGGCATATCGCACTGCGATATGTGGCATATTGCAGTGTCAAAGGTGCCCTTTCACACTGCGAAAGATGCCCTTTGACTTTTTTAACAGTTATGAGTTTTACGACGAAACGTATAATGTCTTGATATTGAACAATTTACTAAAAACAGCAAGAAATCGCAAAATACTCGCATATTTTGCAACTTCTTTTTGCTTGGTCGAAAATTTTTAAGTTATGAAGGGGGTTGTTAATCAATTTTTTACCCAACTCGCCTCAATTTTTTGCAAGTTTATCTCTCAGGGAAATGTGGAGACCGAAAACTGCTTTCAGATTGAAAGAACTTTAACGGGAACGTTAACGTTAACTTTAACTGTCAACTAAAACAACTATGCATTATGCACTACGAACTATGCACCGTCAAAGACTATGCATTATGCACTACGAACTATACTAAGCTTGTCAACTTGATGACTAATCTGTCAATATTATCTGAATTTTCGTATAACTTTTGTAACTTTGCAGACCACTTATTTGATGGTATGATAATTGTTAGGAAATAAGAACATGGAACAAACATTTGAAAAAGGAATAAGAAAAGACCTCCATCAGTATCTGCTGAGTAGGGGAGAGGTTGACGAAAGACTGCCTGAGTGTCCTGATGTGGAAGGTAAATGGGAGAATATAGCTCAGGCTTATGCCATTGACGGAATAAGAGAGTTCAACGAATACCCTACGGTATCGCTCGGATGGATGATGTATATAGGTATGGCTGTTGCGCGGTTTTGGGATGCTGAATGGGAGATTTACTCAAAGGTGGAAAACCTCTATGCCTATATGCGCGACAAGCGTGGCTACGACAGCATGGACGAATACATCCGACAGGATGTGTTGCTGCTCGGAGGAGAAGACTATGAAGCGATTGAAAAACTTACTGGCGAGTGTGCAGCGCGAGTATATAGCTCGCTACGGCATCAGCATATTGAGCCAGGAACGAAGGAAGCATTTAATGCCTATATTGTCTGTCTGCATCAACTCTATTTGATGGGGGCTGCCGTACAACTGAACCGCATGGGCTATCACATGACGAAAATGTAGATGCAGTCGTAACGGACAGCACCTTCAAGATAATATTTTCATGTCTTTATATCTTTTGTGCCAGACCCTTGCTGCAAGGCATTTTGCTAAACTTAGAAGAGGAATTTAGCTCTCTTAATGGCTTCTTTTATAATGTCAGAGTGGTCGAATGCTAACTCTGGAAGTCTTTTTATATCGTGCCATTCGGCTTTAGAAGCATCGTCGCCACCTGCAACCTCAACGGCTTTGTCGATTACTGCAAAGAACGCTATTGTAACAACACGTTCTCGCGGGTCTCTGTCCACACGCGAGAATGCACCTATCTGATTCAGTTTGTTAAGTCGCAGTCCTGTTTCTTCCTCCAGTTCGCGGACAACAGCCTCTTCGGCTGTTTCGTCTATATTCATGAAACCGCCAGGAAATGCCCAACAACCCTTGCAAGGCTCGTTCTTTCTCTCTATCAGCAGGACTTTCGTTCTGCCTTCTTCTCTAGCAAAGACGATAGCATCTACTGTTAGTGCTGGGTGTGGATATTTATATGTATACATGAGTAAACAAGTTGACAAGCTTAATATAGTTCAGTTTTTGTTAAAGTTAAAGTTCTCATAACTTAACACTCTAAAATAGTTCCCGTTATCGTTAGCGTTAACGTTAAAGTTCCCGTTCCTGTTATTATGACTCATAACCTTAATCATGCTAAATGCTTTCTTGGTGCAAAGTTACGGAAAAACGAGCGAAATGTAAAAGAGAAACTTGTTTTTCTTTTCATTTCCGAGTGCTGAGTAAGTTCGGTGCAGCCAAAGTTACGGAAAAACGAGCGAAATGTAAAAGATAAACTTGCTTTTCTTCTTATTTCCGAGTGCTGAGTAGGTTCGTGTATAGTTATCAAAAAAATGGATATATCAGAAATTGTTAGTCTTTATGTTATTGTCTTTCAAAAAAAACTCTTACATTTGCAGCACATTATTAAGTTTAAGCAACGACAGTAACATTTTACGGTTTATGCTTTGAGAACTAAAAACTAATTGACAGATGAACAACCAGAATATAGGGGAATTTCAGCGACCAGGCAGAATAGAAGTAGTGTGCGGATCAATGTTTTCGGGAAAGACCGAGGAACTAATAAGACGCATGAAGCGCGCTAAGTTTGCAAGGCAGAATGTGGAAATTTACAAACCTGCTATAGATACACGCTATTCAGAAGAAGATGTTGTGAGCCACGACCGCCATTCCATCACGTGTACGCCTGTTGACTCTTCTTCCTCAATTCTTCTTCTTTCTTCCGAAGTTGAAGTTGTAGGCATAGACGAAGCGCAGTTCTTCGACGATGGACTTGTTGACGTCTGCAATGAATTGGCAAATAGAGGTGTGCGTGTCATAGTGGCAGGACTCGACATGGACTTCAAAGGAATCCCTTTCGGACCGATGCCAGCACTATGTGCCATTGCCGACGAAGTGACCAAAGTGCACGCCATCTGTGTTCGCTGCGGATCATTAGCCTATGTTAGCCACAGGCTCGTAAATAACGACCGCCGCGTACTGCTTGGCGAGGTTGATGAGTATGAGCCGCTCTGTCGCGACTGCTATCAGAAAGCATTGCGCGAAGCAGAAGAAAACAACAAGTAACAATAAATACCTATATAATATATGATAGAACAAAAAATTACATTCGATAGTTTTATACGTTGGCTGGTGACTGCGCTCATCATTGGAGGCGTGCTATATTTCATAAACTATCTAAGCAGCGTATTGCTTCCGTTTGCCATAGGATGGCTTTTTGCATATTTGCTCTATCCTTTAGTATGTTTCGTTCAGTATAAGATGCGAGTGAAATATCGCTTTCCGTCTATTGTCATAACGCTTATATTCGTTATTGTTGTTATAGGCGGAGTGGTTTATCTCATCATCCCGCCATTCATAGAAGAGTTTAACAAACTTGGATTGGTTATCAACAAGTATGTGAATGAAACAACCCATGTTTCTGATATTCCTTCAGCCATACAGCAGTGGATAAGCAACAACCAGAACGAGATAGAGAAGTTCTTCAAGAGCAAAGACTTCTCCGATGCAATAAAGACTGCAATGCCAAAGGTGTTTTCGTTCTTAGGTCAGACGGCAAGCATCATCATAAGCATCATTGCTTCGGCAATCACATTGCTTTATATGTTCTTCATACTCATGGACTATGAATATCTGACAGAAAACTGGATAAGGATTTTCCCGAAGAAAAGTCGCCCGTTTTGGAACGAGTTGATGGGAGACGTAAAGCGCGAGCTTAACAACTATATTCGAGGTCAAGGACTTGTCGCTCTTACTATGGGAGTGCTTTTCTGCATAGGCTTTTCAATCATCGGTTTCCCTATGGCAATCGGTTTGGGAATACTCATCGGAATAATGGACCTTGTGCCATATCTGCATACGCTTGCACTCATACCGACTGCATTCCTCGCACTGCTTAAGGCTGCTGACACGGGTCAGAACTTCTGGATAATATTCGGAATGGCCGTTGCCGTCTTCTGCATAGTTCAGGTAATAATAGATATGTTCGTAACACCGAAGATCATGGGAAAAGCAATGAATCTGAACCCAGCCATTCTGCTTCTTTCTCTGTCGGTATGGGGAGCACTGTTAGGTTTCATCGGACTTATCATTGCCCTGCCGCTTACCACCATTCTGATAGCATATTACCAACGCTATATTACAAAAGAAACCGTCGTGAATGCCGACCTGCCTCATGTGGAAATGGAAGAGCAAGATCGCGAATAAAGCAACAATATAACCAAAGGGTAATACTGTTTTTAACGAATATTGCATAAAAACACAAGAAAAGTGCAAAAAAATTTTGTGGTGTAAAAAAATAGTCTTACCTTTGCACCGCTTTAATAAACAACGGAGATCCGCTAGCTCAGTTGGTAGAGCACAACACTTTTAATGTTGGGGTCTTGGGTTCGAGCCCCAAGCGGATCACAATCTAAAGCCCAATCCCCTGAAACTCATGAGTTTCAGGGGATTTTTGTTTTTGGCATATAGCCGTTTTTCCCTTTTTTTATGTGTTTTTTTATCAAATGTTTCCACCACTTGCTTAAAAGGTGTAAACACTTATCACAAAAAGGAAAGATTGCTTTGAAAAATATGTTTTTATAAATTAAAATTTAAAATAATTAAGAGTTATTTCTTTTTACTTAATATTTTACATTAACTTTGCAGAGAATTGAAAATTTAGGACCATAGCGATTAAGTCTTGAGTTTTGAATATTCAGAATATTATGAGTCTGAAATTGATTAATCAAACTGGATGTATAGGCAGGATTTTTTAATTTTTAAAAGTTAGTGATATTATGAAGAGTACAAAACAGTTGTTTCTAAAAGCGTTGGGATTTGACGAGAAACGTCATTCCATCAGAACAGAGTTGTTGGCAGGATTGACTACATTCTTGACAATGAGTTATATTCTGGCTGTTAATCCATTGATTTTAGGTGAGACGGGCATGGATAAAGGGGCTGTGTTCTCAGCCACAGTCATTGCTGCGGCTGCGGCTACTATTGTGATGGCTTTCTATGCTAAGATGCCTTTTGCTCTGGCTTCGGGCATGGGTCTTAATGCTTTTTTTGCCTATACGCTGGTAATTGCTATGGGCTACACCTGGCAGGAGGCTATTGCTGCTGTTCTGCTTGAAGGTATTATCTTCATCTTGCTTACTATTTTCAAAGTGAGAGAAGCAATAGTCAATGCTATTCCGCTCAATCTGCGTTATGCAATTTCCGCAGGTATAGGATTATTCATTGCCTATATCGGGCTGAAGAATGGAGGCATAATCGTTAGCAGTGAGGCTACAGTTACTACGCTTGGCACTTGGAATGCTACTTCGCTTTTGGCAATGGCAGGTGTGCTGATTGGTGCTGTGCTGATGGCTCTGAAGGTTCGTGGTGCGCTTTTCTATACTATTATAGGTATGACAATAATTGGTATTCCTATCGGCGTTACTCATATTCCAGAAGGATTCTCACTCGTAAGTCTGCCTTCTTCAATAGAGCCTGTTGCACTGAAGTTTGATTTCGGCAGATTCATTTCTTTAGACGTTGAATACTATATTGTTGTGTTCACACTGCTTTTCATGGACTTGTTTGATACTCTAGGTACACTTATCGGTGCTTCTACAAGTGCTGGTATGGCTGACAAGAACGGTCGTATTCATGGACTAAACAAGGCATTGATGGCTGATGCTGTCGGAACAACAGTTGGTGCGCTTGTCGGAACTTCAACAGTTACAACATACGTGGAAAGTACAACAGGTATTGCTGCTGGCGGTCGTACAGGTCTCACATCATTCACAGTTGCTGCTCTCTTCTTTGTAGCACTGTTTTTCTCTCCACTCTTCCTTGTCATTCCTTCAGCAGCAACAACGAGTGCTCTCGTCATAGTGGGAGTGCTTATGACTCAGACTATCATGAAGATTGACTTCAATGATATAACTGAAGCTGTGCCTAGTTTCATCACTATTGTTATGATGCCTTTCACGGCAAGCATTTCTGAAGGTATCGTATTGGGAATGTTGTCGTATGTTTTAATCAAGGTTTGTGCAGGTAAGGGCAAGAACCTGTCTGTTGTCATGTATATTCTTGCAGCCTTCTTTGTCATGAAGTATATTGCACCTATGCTATAATTCAGGATTTGCAAGCGTTCAACTTCTGAAGATTAAAAGTGAAATTCATAACTAAACGCAAACAATATTATTATGAAAAAGAATTTATTTTTAATGTTATTCGCCTTTTTTGGCTTAGCTGCAACAGCTCAGAACGTGCAGTTGCATTACGATCTTGGTAAAGCAATGTATGATGACTTAGACGGTCGTCCTACTGTTACAACAACATTCGAGATGTTTAAACCCGACAAGTGGGGCTCAACATTTATGTTTACCGATATCGACTACTATAAGGACGGTGTTGCTGGCGCATATTGGGAAATCTCTCGCGAATTTGCTTTGTCAAAAAACAAGCAGTGGGCTGCCCACGTTGAATACGACGGAGGTGCAACATCAATTAAGCATACGGCTATTGCCTCTCGTTTCCAGCATGCTTTCCTTGTAGGTGCTGCATGGAACTGGGCAAGCAAGGACTTCAGCAAGACACTCTCATTGCAGGCTATGTATAAGTATTACTTCAAGGGAATGGGACGCGGTGCGTTCAACGGTTTCCAGCTGACAGGCGTTTGGGGCGATACTTTTGCAAATGGACTATGCACCTTTTCTGGATTTGTTGATTTATGGTATGACAAAGATGTAAACGGAAAACTCATCTTGTTGAGCGAGCCACAGTTCTGGTTCAATCTCAATACTCTGAAAGGTATGAAAGATGTAAATCTGAGTGTTGGAACAGAGGTTGAGATAAGCAATAACTTCGTGTTCAACAACGTTGGCGCTAATAATAAGTTTTACGTAATTCCTACACTGGCATGCAAATGGACGTTCTAAACCCCACCCGTAAAACCATAGTCGGCATACAGTTTCTGTTTGTTGCTTTTGGGTCTACGGTGTTGGTCCCATTGCTTGTTGGACTTGACCCAGCCACAGCCCTTTTTACAGCAGGTGTCGGTACACTCATTTTCCATCTTGTCACTCGCCGTCAGGTGCCAATATTTCTTGGTTCTAGTTTTGCTTTCATTGCCCCAATCATATCTGCATCAAAGCAGTGGGGCATGCCTGGAACACTTGCCGGTATTACTGGAGTAGCCCTCGTCTATTTCATTATGTCGGCGCTTATCAAGTGGCAGGGGCGTAAGCTGCTCGATCGTCTTTTCCCTCCTGTGGTTATTGGTCCTGTGATAATACTCATCGGACTGTCACTATCTGGAGCTGCTGTAGACATGGCAAAGAACAACTGGCTCTTGGCTTTCATATCTTTGGCAACAGCCATCGTAGTGCTGACCTTTGGAAAAGGACTCATTAAGCTCGTGCCAGTAGTCTGCGGAATAATAGTAGGCTATATCGTTGCAGTGTGCATGGGTCTCGTCGATTTCACCGCAGTGCGTGAAGCGTCGTGGTTTGCTCTGCCTCAGTCAATCCAGCATTTCCATCTGCCTCAGTTTGCATGGGAACCATTTGTGTTTATGATTCCCGTTGCCATCGCACCTGTTATTGAGCATATTGGCGATGTCTATGTTGTAAGCGAGGTGGCTGGCAAAGACTTTGTGAAGTCGCCAGGACTCCATCGCACAATGCTTGGCGACGGCTTGGCTTGCCTGTTTGCATCGTTCTTCGGAGGTCCTCCTGTAACAACTTATAGCGAGGTTACTGGTGCAATGCAGATTACGCGTGTCAGTCATCCGCAAGTAATCAGAATAGCAGCCCTCACAGCAATAATATTCTCTGTCATTGGAAAACTCAGTGCTGTGCTTCAGTCTATTCCTTCGGCAGTATTAGGTGGAATCATGCTCCTCCTGTTTGGTACCATTGCCAGCGTTGGAGTGCAGAATCTTATAAATAATAAGGTAGACCTGAACAAGACACGCAACATCATTATCGTGAGCGTAACGCTTACTATGGGTATTGGCGGTGCTATTCTTCATTTTGGAAATTTCTCTATGAGTGGAATTGGTTTGTCAGCCATCATTGGTGTTTTGCTCAACCTATTGTTGCCTAAAGAGAAAACAACTGATTAGATATCCTTTCTTTCTCTCTTTTTGTGAGGAACCGATCATAAAATAACACGCTGCACTTTTTGATGTGCAGCGTGTTATTTTATCTATATTTTAATAGTCTTTCTGTCAATAATGTCTAGTTGTGTAAAGATAGTTTTGCGTATAGACACCTTACTTCAAGAAAATCTTCCTTGTATGTCCGTCTTTATACTTGATGATGTTTAGTCCTTTTTTCAGTTTAGGAATCTGCTGACCTTGTGCGTTGTAGATGGCTGCCAGTTCGGTTTCTTCTTCTCTTGGCACTACAATTACGTCGGCAGGGTCGTAGGCTAACTGCTTGTCCATCCATGCTATTCGCTCTGATAGCCATTGTCTTAGGTTGTTTATTTCTTTCTCATAGGTGTCTATACTCCACCAGTTTGGCACTGGCCAAATATATTCTCCCCATCGCTGCCATGCGCTGTAGTTGCGTTGTTGAGCTCCTTCGGCGTTGAGCATGTTTACAAGTGAGTCTATGGTAGCTTCTATATGCTCGTCGCTATAATTCTCTTGGCGATACTGAGCCCATCGCGATTTGAGCATATTGGCATAGTTGTGGTCTTCCATGAGCCTTGCCCACCAGAACGGTACTTTCGTGTTGTCGTTATAGTCGATGTAAGTGTTTTTGTAAATCCAGAAGTCAGTTCTTTCTCCTCCGTAGTAGTCGGCATTGCCAAAGGCTATGTTGAAGTCCCATAATGCAGTCTTAAAGCGCGGGTCTACGGAGTCGCGATGCTTATATATGCTGGTACTGAGGCGGTAGCCATCAATGTTGCCCGACACCTCTTGCGACAGTTGTTGGTCTATGAATGAGAGTTCGTCAATATATTTCCTGTAACCATTGTCTGGGTCGGCAAAGTTATCGGCAGCGAGGGCATCTTCCATTTTGTCAATCTGGCGCTGAATATATTCGAGTTGTGCTTCGTGTTCAGGCACCATATCGTCGTATTCGGGATATTTATATTGAAAATAGACGTTGTTGTTGTTCAAGTATTCGTTGCCTTCTTCATCTCTTGTGTGATATTTGGATGTGTAGACATGGTCTTCATCATTTCTGTCAATCTCAAGATGATAGCCTCCTGTCAGTTCGTCGCCATCATCGCCAGGTTTGTCTAAGTTGAGTCGGTGCTTTCCGTGCCTTACCCTTTCTGCCATAACGTAAACACCGTAGTAGACCCCATCGAGTATCAGTTCACAATGGCGTGCCTGCGGAGTATATTCAAAGTATGGGCGTGCAAGCTGGAACATCAGCACATCGCGAATCATGCTTCGGTCGGCAAATGGGGCAAGCATTACCCAGTCGTTGTCTTTAGGCATCCCCATTATTTTGACTTTCTGTTTCTCTCCGTCAACATCTTCAGTCAGTAGGGTCTTTATGCTATAAGGTTTCTTGTCGGAACTATTGAAAGAAGAATTGCCTCTGTATTTTATTCCAATCCATCCTTCATAGTCAACCTGCTGGTTGGGATGGGCGATGGTGTCGCCATAGTTTATGCCGTCATCGTTGCTTATTATCTTCATGCGAGCAGCTATTCTATAGTAACGCTCAATGGTTTGTGGATAGTCGTCTCCGCATTTTGTGTCAATAAAAACTATAGGAAGGTTTGTCCTATTGATTTTAACCTTAGTATTGTCTGGTGGATAGTTTTCATAGTATTGTGCATTAATGCCTGTCGAATATAAAAAGGCAAATAGCATGGCAGCTATTCGGAGGAAACAAGCTCCCCAATAGCAATATTCATAATTTCCTTTACAGTTTATTTTCATAGAGAAGTGTATTTAAGATGTGGAGGGTTGTAAAAAAGGATACCCTTATTTAAAAAAGGTATCCTCAGTTATGTATGCCTATAATTGGAAAAATCAGTTTAATGGTTGGTCTAGTTTTCCTTCTGCATTAAGTTTCATGTCGTTGTTCTCTTTGTAGAGAGAATAGAATAACTCGGTATAAAGCTTTTGCGAAAGCAATTTGCTTACTACTTCTTCTGCTGTGTAAGTCATTCCGTTTATTCCCTCAGAATTTGTTGAAGTCAGTTTGTCCTCATTAGTTGTACCGCCTGAAGTGATAATAACGCATGGCGATGTTATGTCGAGTGAGAAGTCATATTTGTTGCGGTCTTTCTCGCTTTTCTTGTTCTCGTTCTCTACTACAGCGTCAAGAACAGATTTGTCGCGAAACAACCATCTTGCACGCAAACCAATCTTTGCACCAATAGCTCTAAAGTAGTATGTGTCTTGATAGAGATGATAATCTGTCAGGACCTGACGATGGAACTCACCTTTGTCGTTGTAATAGCTTATCTCCAAGTCGGCTAAGTCGCTAATAACCTTGCGGTCTGCTATTTTAACGCTATAAGTAACGTCGTATGCAATATTGCAAAGTGGGAAAGCACCCTCTTGCATGATTAGAAAATCGTTTTGTTTGCTTATTACTTCCCAGTAGAATTCAGTCTGCAAATTGTTTCTAATCAATCCTTCTACTATAGCCGCAGCAGTATATGACCTGTTGGTTATGCCTATTTCACGTTTCGATTTGAACATAGACTCAATCTTTGTGTCGTCGGTTTTGGTTGCAATGTATGGCGAAGTAATGTCAATACTGAAGTTGTATGTGTTGCGCTGGTCGGCAGGTTTCTCGTTTTCTCGCTCAACAAGTTTATCGAGTTGTGCCTTGTCGTGGAATAACCAGCGAGCCTTCAGACCTATTTTTGAACCTAAATGCTGCTCGAAGAAATATTTCTTACTCCAGTTGTCGCTGTTGATAGTGTCAATATGAAGTTCACCTTCAGGGTCGAAATACTGAATCTCAAGGTCGGCTATGTCGCTCAGCACCTTCGGGTCTGTTACTTTTACGGTATATGTTACGTCATAAGACTTATTTATCATTGACATCGGAGGTGTAGGGTTGTTTTTGTCTATATCGTCATCGCCACATGAAACGAAGCCGAATAAAACTATTACAGACAAAATAAGAAGACAGGAACGAGTTAAAAGAAAGTCAGCTTTTTTCATGATGTTTATTTTTAATTATGCTTATAATTTGGCGCAAAAATACATAATTTTCAGATATAATGATAAATTGTTATCATTTTTTTATTACTTTTGCCAACAATTATGATAGTAATGCCTTAAATGAAACGATTATAAAGGCTATTGCTAATAATTATGTAATCTTAAAAATGAGAAACATGGATAGCATTAGGACTCGAAAGACTATACGCCGATATCAGAAAAAAGATATTGACGAAACACTTCTCAACCAGTTGCTCGAAGATGCCTGCCGCACGCAGACGATGGGAAATCTGCAGCTCTATAGCGTTATTGTTACGCGTGATGAAAAGATGAAGAAGCGTCTTGCGCCTGCACATTTCAATCAGCCAATGGTTACTGAGGCTCCTGTTGTTCTGACTATATGTGCTGATTTCAGACGAACCACCGACTGGTGTAATCAGCGCAATGCTTTGCCAGGATATGACAATTTCCTCTCTTTCATAAATGCTGCTTCTGATGCGCTGCTATATACGCAGACATTCTGTAATCTGGCAGAAGAGGCTGGGCTTGGTATCTGCTATCTTGGCACAACTGTCTATATGCCACAGGCTATTATTGAAACTCTTGAACTCCCAAAACTCGTAATGCCTGTTGCTACACTCACTGTAGGCTGGCCTGACGAGGACCCGCAACAGACAGACCGTCTGCCTCTAAAAGGTATTATCCACGATGAAGTCTATCGCCAATATACGCCTTCACAGATTGATGAGATATATGGTTACAAAGAAGAACTCCCCGAAAACAAGGAGTTTGTTCGTATAAACGAAAAGGAGACTTTAGCACAAGTTTTCACTGACTGCCGTTATACGCGCAGAGACAATGAGTCCATGTCTGAAGGACTGCTGAAAACTCTTAAGCAACAAGGTTTTTTATAGTGCATAGTGCATTGTTGTTTCGGATTAAGGGATAACGATTAATTATTTTTCCTTGTCAATTAATAAACTCATAAACTAAAAAACTTAAACAGTAATGAAAAACAATCAGATTAAAGCAGCGGCACTTATTGCCATTGGTATCATTGTGTTGGGAATTTGCATCAAGTCGGGACTTGATAATTTCTCAGGAAAAGACCGAAAGGTTACGGTTAAGGGACTATCTGAAAAGGAAGTTGAGGCTGATAAGGTTACATGGCCTATCCAGACAAAGGAGATTGGAAATAATCTTCCAGAACTTTATACGAAGATTAACAATACTAATTCTGCCATTAAGCGTTTTCTTTTGGCTAATGGAATTAAGGAGAATGAGATAAACGTCAATGCTCCTACCGTTATCGACTTGTCGGCTGAACGCTATAATACTCAGCCTGTTCCACAACGTTATAATATAACTTCAACTATTATTGTAACGTCAAATCAGGTTAAACTCGTGCGCAGCATCATTGCTAAGCAAGGTGAACTGTTGCAGCAGGGTATAGCCATTGTCGATGGTGGTTATGAAATGCCTATCAAGTATGACTATGTTGCATTCAAGAAAATGAAGCCAGAGATGATGGAGGAGGCTATTGCTAATGCAGAGCAGACCGCACAACAGTTTGCGAAGAATTCTCATAGCAAGATAGACAAGATTATCTCTGCCGATCAAGGACAGTTCTCTATCGACAACCGCGACGAAAATACTCCATATATTAAGAAGGTAAGAGTAGTTTCTACGGTTACTTATTCTTTGAAGAATTAATCGTTGTTTAGGTAATATTGTAGGAGTTAGAGGAGTTAGGTGAACGAGAAACTAATTTCTTTAACTCCTTTTTTGTTGACTTAATTCCTTTAACCACCTATTATTATTTTTAGTTTAATTCCTTAATATTTTCAGGTATTTCTTTTTTGGGATTGACTCCAAGTTGCTTCATGTTCTCAAGTCTTTTTATCACGTTTCCTTTGCCAGAGCTTAATTGGTTGCGGGCTTGCTCGAAGTGTGTACGCAGATTTTCAATGTCTTTATCCATCTTTACGAAAGTCTCTGCATAAGAAACAAACTTGTCGTAGAGGTCGCTCGACTGCCGCATTATTTCCTCTACGTTTTTGTTCATGCGATAGTTCTGCCACATAGTGTGAGTCAGTTGTAGTGTCATGAGCAAGTTAGCAGGACTGATAATGATAATTTTCTTCTTGTAAGCATATTGAAGTATGCCAGGGTCTGTCTTTATTGCAGCGGCATAACCGCTTTCATAGGGTATGAACATCAGTACATAGCCAATGCTGTTGGGTACAATCTTTTCATAGTTCTTGTCAGTGAGTTCATCAATATGCTTTTTCACCGATGCTATATGCTCTTTCAGATGTTTCTCTCTTTCATCGTCGTTGCTGGTATTCAGTGCCTCTTGATACGCTGTTAGCGAAACTTTTGAGTCAATGATTATGCTTTCATCATTCGGAAACAAAACAACGGCATCTGGTCGCATTATTTTTCCTTCATTGTCTTTATATGTTGGCTGAATTAAGTATTGGTCGTCTTTTTTCAGACCGCAATTCTCTAATGTGCGTTCTAAAATCATTTCGCCCCAGTCGCCTTGCAGCTTTGAGTCGCCTTTCAGAGCCTGCGTCAGGTGTTCTGCACCTTGTCCGATGCGCTCAGTCTGCTCTTTCAGTTCGCGTACAGTCCGTTCCTGCACGTTATGCAGTTGTTTCATGGCTTCTTCGAAAGCAGTTTTTATCTCAGCCTTGTTTGCAGTATTGTCTCGGTTGCTGTCGTTTACTGCTTTCGAGAATTCGTCCATCTTCTCTTTCAGCGGTTCGATGATTTTGTCAAGTCGCTCTTTGTCTGCATTGTTCAGTTCCTGTCGGGTATTTTTCATCATGTTCTCTGCCATGAGTTTCATTTCCTCTTGCAGTAGTTTGTTCTTTTGTTCGGTTTGCTTTTCTATTTCATTGCGCAGTTTTTCTGCGTGTTGCAGTTCTTCCTCAAGTTTTGTTTCAGCTACGGCACGCATACGGTCGCTTTCCGATTTCTCTTCGGTTAGTTTCTCTATTTTCCTGTTTAATTCGGCTGCAATCATTTTTTCTGATTGCGTGTGTTCTACTGACAGTTGGTGACGCAGTTCGCTTAGTTTCCTGATGCTATCTTGTTTCATCATAAGGAATGTTATGACGAATCCAATGATGATACCTATTATAATATATAATGCAATCACGATTGTTGAGGTTTTTTTTATTTGGAGTTAAGGAGTTGGCAGAGACAAACCAATATTTCTCTGCTAACTCCTTCTTTGTTTTTATGTGTGATAATAAACGCGCTTAACGCGGTTGCTCACTCCTGTCAGAATCTCGTATGGAATAGTATCTGTTGCGTCAGAGAGAACAGTTACTGGCAGGTTGTTGCCAAATATCTCTACGGTGTCACCCTCGTGGCAGTCTATTCCTGTTACGTCAATCATTGCCACATCCATGCAGATGTTGCCTACGTATGGAGCAGGTTTGCCGTTGACTAAGCAATAGCATTTGCCGCGACCGAGATGTCGGTTTAGTCCGTCGGCATAGCCTATTGGTATTGCTGCTATCACGCTATCGCGATTTAGTGTTCCTCTGCGGCTGTATCCAACAGTGTCTGTAGCCTTAACTGTCCTCATCTGAAGTATTGTTGTTTTCAGTGTACTGACGTTACTTAGCAGACGGTTGCCGCGTGGAGATATGCCATAGAGTCCGAGGCCAAGCCGGCACATATCCATCTGTCGTTCAGGAAAATGCTCTATGCCTGCCGAGTTGCAGATGTGGCGCAGAATCTTATGGCTAAAGACTGATTGCAACCTGCTGCTTCCCTTTAAGAACAATTCATATTGGCTTGCCGAGAAATCGTCAAACTGGTCGTCGTCGGAACCTACGAAGTGTGAGAACACAGAGCGTGGAGTTACTGCGTGCTGCCGTTTCAGAGTGCTAATCAGTTCTTCAATGTCGTCAACAGGATGGAAACCGAGTCGGTGCATTCCTGTATCCAGTTTCACATGGACAGGATATCCGCTTATTCCTTCGCGCTCGGCAGCCTCTATCAGAGCCTTGAGCAGTCTGAATGAATAAACCTCTGGCTCAAGTCCGTAGTCGAAAAGTGTCTTGAAAGAGCTCATCTCAGGATTCATCACCATGATGTTGGCTGTTATTCCGTTGCGCCTCAGCGTAACACCTTCGTCGGCAACAGCCACAGCAAGATAGTCAACCTGATGGTCTTGCAGGGTCTTTGCCACTTCCGTTGCACCTGCACCGTAGGCATCTGCCTTAATCATGCAGACAAGTTTTGTTGAAGGATTTAAGAAAGAACGATAGTAGTTAAGGTTTTCAACTATAGCGTCGAGGTTTACTTCGAGAATCGTTTCGTGAACCTTCTTTACCAGTAAGTCTGTCAGTCGTTCAAAACCGAAGCGGCGTGCGCCTTTCAGCAGTACCACCTCGTCGCGTATCTGTCTTATCTCCTTGCTGCGTGCAAAAGCCTCGCTGGTAGCAAAGAAGTGCTTGTTCTGAGTAGAGAACAGGTGAGAATAAGCAGATATGTGCGGACCTATTCCTATGATTTTCTCAACATTTTTCAGTTCTATAAGTTGAGCAACCTCACCGTAGAGGTCCTCGTCGGTCATTCCGCTTTGTTCTATGTCGCTTATTATCAGAGTGCGCTTCCTTCCGTTGTGGTCAGGTCGTCGGCTCATGAAGTCAAGTGCTATTTCGAGCGAATGAATATCTGAGTTGTAGGCATCGTTGATGAGAGTGCAACCATGCTGTCCTTCTTTCACTTCCAGCCGCATTGCCACTGGTTCAAGATGTGCCATTTCTCTAATGACAGTCTCGGTGTTGGCACCCCATAGCAGTGTGAAGCACAATGCTCCAACAGAGTTTTCTACTGAAGCATTGTCGATGAAAGGCAGGGTATAGCTCAGTTCCTCGCCTTTGTATCTGAATGACACCGTAGTAGAGTCGGGATGTTTCTCCACATTCATAACATAGAGTGTTGCCTTTTCGTTCTTCTGCGACCATGAGAACAACTTGCATTTGCATTGCTCTTTTACGGCAGTATTCACCGTGTCGTTGTCTTCGCAGTAGATAAGAGTGTCTACATTCTTGAAAAGTTTCAGTTTCTCTATCACCTTTTCGCGCTTTGTAGAGAAGTTTTCCTGATGTGCAACTCCCACATGAGTCAGCAGGCCTATGTTTGGCTGAATCATCTGTTCCAGTCGTTCCATCTCGCCTTTCTGGCTTATGCCTGCCTCAAAGACAGCCAGTTTTGTGCGCTCATCTATGTTCCATAGCGACAGAGGCACGCCTATCTGCGAATTGTAGCTTCGAGGTGAGCGTGTCGTTGCAACATCTTTCGACAGCAACTGGTAAATCCATTCTTTCACAATAGTCTTGCCGTTGCTGCCCGTAATAGCCAAAACGGGAATGTTGAATGCTTCTCTGTGCTGTCGTGCTATCTGCCCCAGAGCCTTCAGCGTATTGTCAACAACGAGAAAGTTGGCATCTGAGTATTTCAGTTCTTGGTTATTTGAGTTCTTTATTCCCTGCTTTTCCGATATCCAACTGTCAGGCAGGGCAGAAACGACAAAGTTTCTCACTCCGCGTTGATACAAGTTGTCAATATATCTATGTCCGTCGTTGCGGTCAGTCTTCAGCGCAAAAAAGAGAGTCTCTTCTGGAAAACTCAGTGAACGGCTGTCTGTCAGCAGGCGGCTTATCCTTGCTTCAGTAGTGCCAAAGCGTTTAGCCCCAGCCATTTCAGCCAATTTCTCAATAGAATAGTCCATGCTTGTTGCTCGATTTTTTAGAAAGTTTATTTTTTATGTAGGCATCATGCCCAAATGGCAGATGCTTATTCTTATGCCGCAAAATTACTCTTTTTATTTCAATCATAGCCTAAAAGACTCATTATTTTTTTATTACTTTTATGGTTTCATGATTTTTTTAGTTTTAAACTGTTGTTGTTCAAGTAGACAAGCCTAATTAGATGAAAGATTAAGGATAATGATTAATGACCAGTCAAAGTCCTCAACACTCATAAATCATAACTTATAACTAGTTAAAGTTAAAGTTCCCGTTCCCGTTAACGTTCCCGTTATCGTTCTTCCAATCTGAAAGCAGTTTTCCGTTTCTTTCCTTTACCGAGCGAAAAACTTGCAATTTTCGGAGCCGAGTTGGGTAAAAAATTGATTAACTAAACCTGCACATAACTTAAAAATTTACGACCGAGCAAAAAGAAGCTGCAAAATATGCGAGTATTTTGCGGTTTCTTGTCGTTTTTAGTAAATCGTTCAATATCAAGGCATTATACGTTTCGCCTCAGAACTCATAAGTGTTAAAAAAGTCAAAGGGCATCTTTCGCAGTGTGAAAGGGCACCTTTGGCACTGCAATATGCCACATATCGCACTGCGATATGCCACGTTTCGCATCGCGAAAGGACACCTTTC
>JAGAGD010000089.1 GCA_017627765.1 Prevotella sp.
ACCCGTTGGCGGAATTAAATAGCGTAAAGAATGTATATCCAAAAGTTGCACAAATCAAAGATTTTTAGTAACTTAGAGTGTCCAATCTTTAAGTTATACTATCTTGTTATGTGCAACTTGTACACAAAGTTCGTCAACTTTTTGGAGATATGCAAGAAATTCTCCAATGATTTAGTCACAGATGCAGGAAATATCTGCCGTCCTGGTCCAGTTCCCCGTTTTTCAGACTTGGAAGTCATAGCCCTGAGCATGGCAGCCGAAGCCGAGGGGATTGACAGCGAGAACTGGCTGTTCGAGGCGAGGCTGAAAGAGTGCCGTTCCTCCATCCCCAATCTTATATCTCGCCGCCAGTTCAACGACCGCCGCAAATGGGTGTGCGGTCTTCAGGAGCAGATACGCAGCCGCATGGCTAAGGAGATGGATGGAGGCGAGGACTACTTCTGTATAGATTCCAAACCAATAGAGGTATGCCGTGTGGCTCGTGGGAAACGCTGCAAGATGGGAAGAACGGGGGCATTTGAGAAAGCCCCAGACTTTGGTTACTGTGCCTCGCAGGGCACCTACTTCTACGGATACAAACTCCATGCACTCTGTGGTTTAAGTGGTGTGATCCATTCCTACGACCTTTCCAAAGCAAGCGTCCACGACATCAACTACATCAAGGACATCAAGCACATCTACCACGATTGCAGCATCTTTGGCGACAAAGGCTATATCGGTGCAGAGGTGCAACTTGACCTCTTCGAGACGGTGAACATCAGGCTTGAATGCCCATACAGGCTGAACCAGAAAAACTGGAAACCGACATTTGTGCCGTTTGCCAAGGCGAGAAAGAGGGTGGAGACGATATTCTCACAACTTACAGAACAGTTCCTTCTCATAAGAAACTATGCGATAGAAACATGCGGTCTGTTTGCCAGAATCATTGGCAAAGTTAGTGCGCTGACCGCATTGCAATACATTAACTACATTAACAATAAGCCCATTGGAAGGATTAAGTACGCACTAATTTAATTCCGCCAACGGGTTATAAATATACAATCAATCATGAAGAAAATTGTTTTTGCATCTATTTTGATGTGCTTTTCAATTACTATCTTGGCTCAACAGCCTGTTGGCAAACTATCGGTTATTCCTAAAGTGGGAGTTAACTTAGCAACACTTACAAAGTTTGACTATGCAAAACCAACTACGGACGGAATACAAACTATTAAGCCTGCATCGTCGAAAATGAAAGCAGGACTTACGGCTGGACTTGAAGCAGAATATCAGCTTACAAACAAGACTGCACTTGTTGCAGGCCTTCTCTACTCTATGCAAGGCGTGGGATATGACGACCATGTTTATGCCCTTCCTGAAAATCATTTTCAGGGGGTGAGCAGATTCAGGCTAAACCTGCAATATATCAACATACCTATTCTGGCACGCGAATATCTTTTCAAAGGCTTTGCCATTACAGCAGGCATCCAGCCAGGCGTTTTTCTGGAAGGAAGAGCGAAAAGCGAGGGTTCTCAATGGCATATTGCAGACAATGGCAAAACCGTTTACGACAGTTCTGAAGAGGTTAACAGCAAATGGAATAGCGTGTTTAAGAAATTCGACTTATCCATTCCTCTCGCCATCAGCTATGAATGGGAAAACGTAATAATGGAAGCCCGCTACAACTTCGGGCTTATCAAAATTTTCAAAAACAATCTTTTTAACAGCGAAAACAGAGTCCTTACTTTCAGCGTAGGCTATAGGCTGTGATGTTGGATGAGGAATAAGGAATAAAAACACTTTATAAAAAATATAACGACATGAAAACAAGGAATTTTATTGCAATCTGCTGTATGCTGATGATTACGACATCGGCAAGCGCACAAAAAGAGGCTGGCGAATTTTCTTTTATTCCACGCATAGGAATGACTCTTGCCAACATGAGTGGTATGGATTTTTACTATGATGGTGTAGAAGACAGAGAGGCTAAAAGCAAAATGAAGGTTGGTGTGACAGCTGGCATTGACGTAGAATATCAAGCATTGCCTGCACTTGGAATAAGTTTGGGCGCTCACTATTCTCTTCAAGGTTGCCGCTTTTCTAAAACTTTTGCTTTTAACGCATTCAACACAAATATTCACTATCTCAACTTTCCACTGATGGCAAACCTATATGTAGGTAGTGGTTTTGCATTGCGTGCAGGAGTTCAGATGGGCGTTAAACTTGATGAAGATGCAACTAACGACGGATTCGGTCAAAGAGATTTATTCAAGTCAGTAGATGTTTCTATACCTTTCGGAATAAGCTACGAATATAAGAACTTCATCTTAGGAGCACGCTACAACTTAGGTGCAACCAATATTTCAAAATTTAAAGAATGGAAAAACAAGAATGAAGTATTCGTCATCGACTTAGGATTCAGAATATAATGCATAGCCAATAATGCACACCTAAAGAACCCACAATCTAATAAGCCTAATTAAGCAAAACTCCCGCAAGAGTTAAAAAAACATAAAAACCACCCTGTCAATGTCATAAAACGGGGTGGTTTTTCGTATATATACTATAAAGCCAACTTTACTGATAAATGTTATTTCTAATTACTAAAAATGAAAAAGCTCTTACCCATCACTCTGTTACTGCTCGTAGCAACTCTGCTGACGACACAGATACCTGCAACTGCACAATCGAAACCAGACAACAAAGCAGAACAAGACAGCACAAAAAAGAAAAAGGAACGCACCGTTATTCTCAACGGACGAACAATAGACTCCTTTACTAAAACCGACCTGAAGGCCTTTATCACAGTATTAACCACAGACAGCGTAGTCGTTGATACCACAACAGCATCGGTCTGGGACAGAAAAAGTTATTACGAACTGTATGTTCCTGCACGCCCAAGCAAGTACATTCTGAAGGCTGAATATGAAGGCTACGAACCTGGCTATATCAACTACGAGATAAAGTATATAGCACGCAACAGGGAATTTAAACTTCCTCCCATCGAGCTGAAACGCAAGATGGAAGAAGACACTACCTCATGGGAAAACGAAATGGAGGGTGTCACCGTCACTGGAACACGAGTGAAAGTCATTCACAAAGGCGACACAATAGTGTTCAATGCCGCTGCCTTCAAACTTCCTGAAGGTTCAATGCTTGACGGGCTGATTCGTCAGATGCCGGGCGTTGAACTGAAAGACAATGGCGACATATATGTAAACGGGAAAAAAGTTGACTATCTTACACTCAACGGCGAGGATTTCTTTAAGGGCAACAACAAGATGATGCTTGAAAACCTGCCATACTATACTGTTCAGAATGTTCAGGTCTACAACAAGGACACTGATATGTCGAGAATGACTGGCGTGCAGACGGAGAAGAAAGACTACGTCATGGATGTAAGACTAAAACGTGAATACAACCGAAGCTACTTGGGAAACATAGAACTGGCAGGCGGAACAAAAGACCGATACATGGGAAGGCTGTTCGGACTCTACTTCGACGACCAAAAGCAGTTCACCATTTTCGGCAATGTGAACAACGTGAACGAAAACCGCCGACCAGGTTCCGAAGGGGAATGGGAACCATCCAACCAACCTGAAGGACTGAAGACTACACGTCTGTTTGGATTCAACTTCAACGTTTCTGACAAGGATAAAAACATAAAGGAAAAAATTGAAGCCGACATTGAATGGGGAAACACACTTGAGAAGCAACGCTCTGCAAGCGAGCAGTTCACGACAAGCAATAACAATATATATACTCGCTCAGATGCCAAGCAAGACTGGGACAGACTGAATATAAACATAAACAACACGTTCCGACTGGAGAAACCTGTGTCTATCTACTCATATATCAATTTCAGATACAATAAATACGACAATCTGAGCAACAATCGCAATGCATTGTTTTCTGAAGATATAAGACGGTTCGGCATGACGCAGAACATACTCGACAGCCTTTTCGCTACGAAGAAGCCACAGTTTCAGCAATATGTCGTCAACTCACAACTTTCGCAGAGCAAGTCTGACTATCATCAGCTCTCAGGCAGAACCCAAAACATGATAACAAAAAAACTTGCTTGGGGCGACGATATCATGATAAGGTTTGACGGCTCTTTCCAGCGAACCAAAACCAAGAACTTCACCCTCTACAATGCTGAATATCCTCAACTCGGAACTGCAGACAACAGAAACACCTACAACAATGCGCCCAAAGACCAATACGACTACTCTGTCAAAATGGGCTATATCTTACCATTCAACAACGGATTACACATGATCACATTTGTTTCTTACAATCAGCAGCAAAACTCTACTACCAACGAGTGGTATCGTTTAGACCGACTTGGCGGAAAATGGAGCGAGACAGGAGGCAATAGCATAGGCAAGCTGCCCTCAACACGCGACTCGCTGCTCATGGCTCTCGAAACCAACACAAGTTACAACTATAACAAGATGGTAAGAGGATTTACTGAAGGCGTAGATATTGGATACACGAAAGACAGCAAAAATGCCTACAAGCAGGTCAACCTCACACTACCACTCTCTCAGAATAGAGAAAGAATGCACTATCAAGGCAACATCACAGACACGCTCATGAGCAGAAGATATACCGACTTTGAGCCAAGTTTATATGCATATATATCGTGGAACAACTGGCAAAACATGGCATATGGCTACTACAATATTGAGACCAACCGCCCAGAACTCTACATGATGGTGCCGCTCACCGACGACAGAGTAGCATCTTCCGTCAGACTGAGAAACCCGATGATGAGAAAGACTGTAACCCACAGCTATGTTACATACATGATGTTTAGAGAAAACAAGTTGAACAGATACATCTCTTTCTTCATTTCAGGAGGAATAACTCATGGAGCTTTCGGAACCCGAACACTCTATCTGCCATCAACTGGAACCTATATTTATCAGAACGGCAACGTAAACGGAAACTGGAGTTTAAGGCCATCCGTAAGCATAGGCGGAAACATTGACAACAAAAAACGCTGGAACATAGACAACCAGATTGAGACAAACATAAACCACAGCGTAGACTTCGACATTATTACCATTGACGAAAAACAGCTGCCCGACTTCTCAAAAGATGGAAAAATTGACTATGCCCAATTGCTCAGCAGCCAGTCCGACATATTCAGCAAGGTGAATAGCACATCTATAAGCGACAGAATAAAGATTACCTATTCAAAAGGTAATTTCGAGGCAAGCGCAGTAGGAAAATACATGTGGCGTCATTCCTCAAGCAGCCGCACAGGCTTTCTTACAATAAATGCACGCGACTTCAGCTACGGATTCACACTAAAGTATAAACTTCCTCTCGACATACAACTGGCTACCGACATGAATATGTTCTCACGCAGAGGCTACCAAACGGCAGAGATGAACACCAACGACCTCATTTGGAACGCATCGCTCACACGCCCATTCTTTAAAGGCAAGCTCGTCTGCACGCTTGAAGGATTCGACCTTCTACACCAACTATCTTCAACCAGCTACGTTGTTAATGCGCAGGGACGCACAGAGACTTGGAAAAACACTATTCCAAGCTATGCCATGCTGCACATGGTATATAAGTTTTCAAAAAAGTGAGAATTTGAGTCTTGAGTTATGAGTTATGAACTATGAGTTATGAGCTATGAGGGTTTTGTTTAATCTATTAGACATTTTGAAATAATCAAGCCATAAAACTCATAAACAAAAAAAATGGTTCTCGCATGAAATATCATCGGGAACCATTTCAAAATATTTTCCTGCTTCAAAGCAAACCACTGTTATTAAAAGTGTCTTTGAAGTATCAGACTATCGCTTTAAAAAGTCTCCAAGAAATTCTTTGTCACTTCAAACGATCCTTCAGCCATACGCTCCCAGAAGTCGAAATACTGTGATGCATCGGTGTCTTTTAGTGGGATGTCGCTGATGATTCGGAAAGAAACGAATGGCACACCACAGGCATGGCATGTCTGGGCAATGGAACAGCTCTCCATGTCTACAGCCTTTGCCTCTGGGAATTTGTCGAGTATGGACTGCATTTTCTCTTTGCTGTCAACAAACCAGTCGCCAGTAACAATCAGCCCCGCATGAATCTCTCCTCCTTCATGTTTTATCTTTGAAGCTTTTTCAACTACGTCGGCAGGTGAAACAAAGCGTGCTGGCTGTCCCATTATCTGCCCGAACTGGCACTCCTTTCCACAATATACGTCGTGGTAGACACATTCTGTGCTGACTACTACGTCCATAACATTCATTGAGACATCAGCGCCTCCTGCAACACCAGTAGATATAACCAAGTCGGGAGAATAATGAAGAATCATGCGTGTTGTTCCAATGGCAGCATTGACTTTGCCTATACCACACTGCATCATTACTACTTCGTTGCCAGCCATGTTGCCGCAAACAAACTTAGTTCCGCCAAAATCTTCTTCGCTTGCATCGGCAAGCAGGGTGCGTAGCTGGCGAAACTCTTTTTCCATTGCTACTATTACTGCAATTCTCATGTTTTTTTAAAGTTTATGAGTTTGTGGGTTGATGAGTTAATTTTTAGTTTACAAAGCACAGCGCATAGCTAATTAGCCTTAAAGCCTTATGGTATTATTCAACTTTTAGCTACTTCAAGCCGCTTTGCTTCGAGGTTTTAATATCCTTACTACCAAGCAACTCTGCGCCTCTTTCTCTATTGGGAAAGAACATCTATCTGCTTTCAATGACAGAAAGATGGTTATTTGTCATGCAAAAGTAATGAAAAAAGTTGCAATAGCAAAGCCAGAATAGCAGATTTTCCTTCATAGACGTGCTATTGGCAAGAATCTTAATCAGCTTTGTTTATTTTGATGCTTCGCTCTTTATCTTCCTGACTGTCTCAATGAAATTGCTTGCAATTCCTTTTTTCATGGCGATGGAGATGAAACAAATAATGACTATCAGGGAAACAACGGTTACGAAATAGGCAGGATAATCGGCTGTGAAGTTGTAGAGAAACTTATATATATCATCATTATCGGGAACTTGTCCAGACACATAGAAGAAGGGTATAACCACCCATGCCAATAAAGAGAATAAAGGCATAAGCACAAAGAATGCAGAAAATACACGATAGAACATGTTGGCAATGCTCTTTTTATAAAACAGCATATAGATGAACGAAACAACAAGTGGGAAGAATGCCCCATTGACGTGCATCCATCTGTCAGACAAATTTGTCCACTCTCCGCCTATATGGCTGACGTGTGCAGAGAGAATTGAGAATTCAGTTATGTCTGCCCCCACAGTCCATAACACGATGACATGTCCAAATTCGTGTAGCAGAATATAAAGAAATGTACTGAGCAGCACAGCTGGAATTAGCATTCTTATTACTTTCATAATTTTCATTAGTCTATCCATTGGCTCAACTTCTCAAGCTTCAGCTTCGTTAAGGCTTTTAGGATTGCATCACTTTAGGCTCTCAAGGTGATTTATACAACATCATGCCTAATGATAAGCATAATTCATCTGATGACCTTAAATCCTTATAACCTAACCATTTGAGCGGCTACGAAACTTGAATACTTATATTTATTTGTTTCTTTTTATCTATTTCGAAAGCAAAGTTAATAATTTTCTTCAAATCATCTTCAGTTTTCCTACACTTTATGACAACAAACTTCTGTTTTTGTATTTTTATATATCAATGAGCATTAGTTTCCAAAAGGTGCACCTCCTCCAAAACCGCCTCTGCGCCTATTAGGATTTCCTCCTGGGCGTGGACCGTCGAAACCAGGACCTTCACGATCGAAGTCAGGTGGTCCGTCTCTGCGATCACGGCGTGCATCTTTTCCTCCAAACAAGTTAAGCTTATAGATGGCATGCAGCATGATATAGCTGTTGATGGCATTATATTCCGTATCGCTGCGGCGCATTGCATTGACAGTGCGGCTGAAAGTGCTTTGTTTTTTAAGAATGTCGTAGAACTGCAAAGTTACTGTCAGCGGTCTGCCTTTCAGGAAACTATGACTTGCCTGAGCATTCCACACCAGTTCGTTGGTATTGAGTGAAGCATCGTTGTAGCCTCTTCTGGAATTCATGTGCAGGTCTGATGCAAAACTTGTTCCCCAGGGCGCAGATACGTTAAGATTGAAGCCATAAGAAAACTCCCAAGTGTCGAGGTTGCTCTGACTCTGCAACTTATTGCGGGCATGAGTATAATTGACAGTTCCGTTGAGGTCAACTTCAAGCCAAGAATTGCGATAAGTGGCAGAGAGTCGCTCGCTGACAGCAGTCGTGCGCGTAACATTCCGCTGTGAATCAGATGCCTTGTTCAGACTGAGGAATCCCACATAGTTATTATGGTTTATGTCTGTAAACGTATTGATGTTCCAAATTCCGAGCGAGTCAATAGCCGTATTGAACATCAATGCTCCGTGCAGGTTCCAGTTTCCGTTGACGTTGACAGGCTGAGTGGTTCGTCCGCCAGTCTGCGAGTCGTATGTAACGCGGTTGGCAATGCCATTGCGTGTGGTTTGCAGATTGAGGAAAGTCATCACAGCCCGTTGATGGTCTTGTATATATGTATTATAGAAAAGTCGTAGAGAATTGGTAAATGAAGGTTTCAATCCTGGATTACCGCGAGTGATGTTGAGAGGGTCGCTGTCGTCAACAATGTCGAGAAGGTCGGTCATTGAAGGTTGCGAACTTGTTCCCCTATAGTTTATGCGCAGGTTGCTGACCTTAGAGAAACGATAGCGGAAGTTGAGTGTAGGGCTCCAGTTAACCACATTTCTGACGGTATCAATAGAAACACCCTGATAGTCTTGCATGAAACGTGAACGCTGTGGCTTCACCATGATTCCTGCATTGAGATTGAACTTAGGCTGAATCCACCTATACATCAACTGAATGTCGTGTATATAGTTGCGATATTCAGAGTAGCGGCTCAAGTCATCATCGCGATAGTCTTCAAGCGGTTTGCTGAGTCGCGACAGATAGGGCTGCCAACTGCGATACTGAGGTGTGAGTCCTCTGAAGAAGTCTTCGCCCATCTCGCTGAAGTCGTAGGTGGAGCGGTCGCTTTTGTTATAGGAGTATTGATATTTATAACTTAATTGCAGAAACATCTGTTTGGCAATAGGTTCGCTATAAGTTGTCTGCAATGCAAAACTGCGGTTTCGTGTTGGTGTCAGACTGTAGCGGTTGGTCTGATATGTAGAGTCTGCCCCCGATGCAGCAAGAATCTGGTATAGGTGGACATCGTTATAAGACAACTGAGTATTGTCGTTCTCTCCCCATCCCAAGTTTGTTCTCAGCGTAACGTTTCTTCCTTTGATTCCGAGTTTCCTGTTCAGCTGCAACATGGCATTGGCACTCGACTGGTCGGAATAAGAAATGCTGCTATATTTTCGGGAATTGACCATCAGGCCGTCTTCCGCTTCAAGTTTTTCTAAATCATCTAACGGACTGTCAGAATAAAGATAAGGGTCTGCATTGAATGAGGCTGAAGTCTCCTGGCGGCGGCTATCGCTCTTTTTAAACGTAAAGGTTGGACGGAAAGTGATATTAGTCATTGAGTCTGGTTTCCACTCCATCCTGAAACGTCCGTTCCAGCTATTACCTCTATTGTAAGCCTGAGAAAGAGAATTAGAGAAAGACCCAACCGTGCTGACAAAGTTTTCCTCAGACGTGCGGGCACGAACATCGGCATTATTGTGATTCCACCGCAAGCTGGCATCTAGTTTCAAATGTTTCCCGTCGTCGAAGTTATAGTTGGCTCCAACCATTTTTGTTGCATTCAGTCCGTTTCTGCTGCTTCCAAAGCGCGGACCGCCACCACCTCCAGGAAAACCCATGTCGTTGGTATTGTTGGCATTTCCCATGAGCATAAACCTGTGTTTAGAATTGAAATATGCTCCCATGCCACGCTCAGCATATCTGCTGCGAGTTCCAATGGCTGCATCAATGTTTGTCATCAGCCCCTTGTTCATGCCTTTTTTAATCCCGAAGTCAAGCACGGTCTGCTCTTCTCCGTCGTCAATGCCAGTTACTTTGGCAAGGTCGCTCTTCTCGTCATAACTCTTTATGCGATCAATGATTGATGTAGGAAGATTTTTGAGAGCGGTCTTTGTGTCTCCAGTCATAAACTCTTTTCCGTCGACAAGAATCTTTTTTACTTCCTTACCATTAATCGTCACCGAACCATCTTCTGATACTTGTGCGCCAGGCAGGCGCTTTACGAGTTCTTCTACTGCAGAGCCTTCGGGCGTGCGATAGGCTGAAGCATTATAAACGAATGTGTCTTCCTTCAATACAACCTTCTTAGCAACTCCTGTTATTGTGGCTTCTTCAAGCATTACGGCATCCTGACGCATTCCTATTGTTCCCATGTCTATATTCTGAGAGTTGCTGATAACGATATTTTTTGCAACATCAGCATAGCCTATACTCGAAAACTTGACGATAAACCTTCCGTCGTTTTCTGCCTGAAGATTGAACAATCCGTCATAGTCGGTTGCCACTCCTGAAAGAAAAGTGCTATCGGTTGACAACAAACGAGCTGTCGCTCCTACTATTTCCTCGCCTGTCTTGCTGTCTACAAGACGCCCCGTAACCTTACGTTCTTGGGCAAAAGATGCACAAAAACAAAGGGCTGAAAGCATAATTGATATTATAAATCTTTGCATCTATAATCAAATAATAATTCAGAAAATCGCAACAAAAATATATAAAAATGAAAGAAAATCAGGGCTTTGTTTCTTCAAATTATTAAGAATTAACATGTTTTTGGCACTTATTGACATATTTATTGCCATTAAAAACAAGCTGAAAAGCATAAAAACAACAAGCTGAAAGCAACAAAAAAGAATTAAAAACTCTGTTTTGCAGAAAAATAATTATCTTTGCAGGTCGTTAGATGTTATGAACAATTTGAATAATATTCATGCCACTATGCATTCAGCACAAGAGCAGATTGGCATAAATAAAATAATGTGACAGAAAGAAATGGCACGCGAAACAATCACACTGAAAGACCTTACCATAGGCTACAAGACAAAAGGAACTGACAAGAAAATAGTTGCAAGCGGAATAAATGCAAAACTGTTTGGCGGAGAACTGACTTGTCTTATAGGTGCTAACGGCATCGGCAAGTCTACACTTCTGCGCACGCTTTCTGCCTTCCAGCCACGACTGAGCGGAAACTTCTTCATAGACGGAAAGCCTATTGACGACTTCACCGACAAGCAACTGGCCCGCACCATAGGCGTGGTGCTTACAACAAAACCTGACGTTCAGAACATGACCGTCTACGAACTTGTAGGTTTAGGACGCAGTCCATACACAGGTTTTTGGGGAACACTCAACGAAGAAGACCACAGAATAGTGAAAGAATCTATCAGCATGGTGGGCATCAGCCAACTATCAAAGCGAATGATTCAGACACTAAGCGACGGTGAGCGGCAGAAAGTGATGATTGCAAAGGCACTTGCACAGCAGACTCCAGTTATCTTCCTTGACGAGCCTACCGCCTTTCTCGACTACCCAAGCAAAGTGGAAATGATGCAGCTGCTTCACCGACTGAGCCGCGAAACAGACAAAACCATATTTCTTTCTACCCACGACCTTGAACTGGCATTGCAGATTGCCGATACGGTCTGGCTGATGTCAAAGGAAGGAGTGACAATAGGCACACCTCAGAAACTGGCTCAAGATGGACAACTCGGCGCATTCCTTGAGCGCAAGGGAATAAGATTTGACAAGGAAACTCTCACCATCAGAGTGGACAAAGAAGAATAATATTCAACATTTTTGCATAAAAAAACGATTTTTTTATGCAGTTTTTCACTTTTTATTAGTAACTTTGCCACAATTAGAATTGTATTTATCGTGATTAGTTTTTCATAACTATGAGTTATTCTACAAACATAATTACTATTTAAAAAATAATCAATATGAAGAAAAATCTACTTATGCTATTGTGTCTTTTCATGGCAAACGCAATTGCTATTGCCCAAGACGAAACTTCTAAAAAACTTGAATTGGTTTCTGACAACGTAGAGATACCTGTAGGAAAGCAATACAGAATGTATATAAAAGAATACTCTCAAGCCATCTACGACTATCTGCAACAAAACCCACGCATAGCCGTAGAATTTGAATCAGACGACAACTCTATCGTAGAATCTGGCGGTGCATGGTTCAGAGGCGTTGACGAAGGAACAACAACAGTAAAGATGGTTGTTTACGGAGCAGTCAACTCTTTAGGTTACCCTGACTATAATGCCAAATTAGACGAGGCAAGTTTCACCGTAACTGTAAAAGAACGTGTGGCAGTCTCTATCCCAACTCTCAACACTTCATGGGGATTATCGCGCGAGGAAATCACTAACAAAATCAGTCAGGACTACGGATATGAGAATTATACCAGCACTTATTTCGACATGAACCCAACTGCCACTGACGAAGAGAAGGCTCTGTTTGAAATATTCTACACTGGCATTTTCGAGTTTCCTGTTGTCTACACCATCTTCAACGACGAAGACCAGATGTGGGCATACCAGTTCCTCATCTCAAACTATGAACGTGCATGGACCACTCCTAACTTAGAAGACGCACCTATCATAAAGATTCTGGAGAACAACGGATATACCCTATTCGGAACTGACGAGGGTGGAAGACCTGCGCTCTACAACCCAGAAACAACCACTTTGGTAAGTTTCACCAACTTCATTCTGCAAGGACAGTTCTTCATGTATTGCACATTAGAATATGAGCCTGAAAATCCGTTAGACCCTGAAGCAATCGATGCTGCAAAGGGAAATATTCCTACTGTTGAAATAAACACAGTTGGCACAACGGTTGAAATCAGTGCAGACGGTTTCGACGGACAGATTGTTGAAATGTATAACGTAAACGGTCAACTCATTGGAAAGACTACCGTCAGCGGAGGAAAAGCCTCAATAAACGGTAACAAGCACATGCCTGTAATTGTAAAAGTGGGCAAGTCAATGCCAGTGAAAGTGATTCTATAAAAGACAACTTAAAGTAATAAGCAACAGCATTTCTCTATCGAGAGGTGCTGTTTTTTTTATTGCAAAACCTACAATATCTTGTCTCATTTTGCTTAGAAATAAACAAAATTAGAGTGGAGCTGCACGAAAAAGAAAAGATTTTTTTGTCCTCCACCCGATTTTTAGTAACTTTGCATCCACTTTATAAGTAATTTGAAAACTATGGACTCTAAACCATTTAATAGAGCAGGGATTGGCACTCTTATTAAAGACTATGCCATCATTACTTTCGGTTTATTAGTTTGCAGCATCGGATGGGTTGTATTCATGCTGCCTAACCACATAACACAAGGCGGCATGCCAGGTGTTTCTTCGGTATTGGAATGGGGACTTAATATTCCTGTCCAATACACCTACTTTGTGCTGAATGCCATTCTGCTGGCATTTGCGCTGAAGATTCTTGGTCCACGTTTCTGCATCAAGACCATCTATGCTGTGGGAGCAGTCACTTTGTTCATTCCTATTCTGCGTGCATTCATGGGTACTACTCATCTCTTAGACGGTCAGCCTTTCCTTGCTGCGGTGCTTGGAGGAGCATTCATGGGCAGCGGCGTAGGTCTGTGCCTGTCACATGGCGGCAGTTCTGGCGGTACTGATGTTGTGGCGGCTATGGTCAATAAATATCATGACATCTCGCTCGGACACATCATCCTGATGGTGGATGTTGTGATTATCGCTTCGAGTTATGTTGTGCTGAAGGACTGGAACCAAGTTATTTACGGCTATGTTGAACTGTTTGCTGCTTCGTTCTGCGTCGACCATGTTGTGAACCTCACACGACAAAGTGTGCAGTTCTTCATCATATCAGACCACCATGAAGAACTGAGCCAGTTAATCAACGAGCAGGCAAAACGCGGATGCACCATAATAGATGGTCGTGGAAGTTACTCTGGCAACCATGTGCACATGCTCTTCGTATTGGCAAAGCAGCGCGAAGCAAGCCACATCTTCCAACTCATCAACCAAGTAGACCCTAAGGCATTTGTCTCTCAGAGTGCTGTAATTGGTGTTTATGGCGAAGGCTTCGACCACTTCAAGGGTGTTAAGAAGGATAAGAACATAGATAACACAAAAGAGGAAAACTAAAAAGTTCATGGCTATACTCTATATAACAAGTGAGTATAGCCATGAACTTTTTGCTTGATTGAGTAAAGACGATAACAGTCTAATAAGATGCAGAGCAGTCTATGCCAGCCTGTTTAACCATTTCACATATCGAGTCAAGTTCTTCGTGAGTCGCCTTTTTCAAGTGATGTGCAGGCGTTTCACGGTCGATAGTATAAATCATAACTTTCTCTGGAGCAATATCTTTTACGGTCTGCAACCATGTGGCAACATACTCCTTGCCTGTGTTGTCTACAGTTTTTCCTTCATATTCCCCTTTCATAAACATTGTCTGAATAATGACATGACCACCAAACTTCTTCAGATTCTCAACAACCTTTTCTACAGAATAAGAAGGTTGAACTGGTCTGTCTACAAGACGGATATAGTCAATATCAACGGTGTCGAGCTTCTGAATATTGTTGTCAACACGCATCAGAGCATCGTGAACTTTTGGATGACTAATCATTGTAGCATTGCTGAGCACAGAAACCTTTGCTGAAGGACAATACTTATCGCGGAGTCTCAGCGTATCGTCTATAATCTCAGGGAAATGAGGATGGGCTGTAGGCTCGCCGTTACCAGCAAAAGTAAGTACATCTGGCAACATATTTTCAGCAACCATCTTCTTCAGTTGAGCCTCAAGAGCCTCGCTAACCTCTTCTCGAGTAGGTCGCGGAAGATGAGGACGATAGTCAGAATTAAATCCACATTCGCAATATATACAATCAAATGTACACACTTTTCCGTCAGACGGCATGAGGTTTATTCCCAAAGAAATCCCAAGTCTGCGGCTATGTACAGGTCCAAAGATAGGTGAAGGATAAATTATTGTTGACATTTCTTATAAAATATGTTTAGAGTGTTTTATTTTCTTACCTTTTCTTTTTATTTCTTCTTTCTTCATGCAAAGGTATATCTTTTTATGCAAATAATGGAGTTAATAGTAGTTAAAGAGTAGTGTAACCTAAAAAAAAACAGTACTTTTGCAGACAAATTGGTGTAAAATACGCTATAAAAATGGGAAAGAAACGCAAGAAAACCCGTAATCGCGGTGGATTACAGGTAATTACTTTGTGTATCAGTACTGCTATGGTACTGATTCTTTTGGGGTTAGTTCTGCTCACAGTGTTTACGGCTAACAATCTGTCGGCTTACATGAAGCAGACGTTTACGGTGACTATGTTGCTTGGCGACGACATGTCTGAGTCAGAGGCAAAACAACTTTGCCAGAAACTTCAGCAACAACCTTACATCAGCGAACTTACTTACATCAGTAAGACTGCAGCGCTGAAAGAGGGAAAAGAAGCACTCGGCGCCGACCCTTCTGAGTTTGTAGGAGCCAACCCTTTCCCTGCTTCTGTGGAGTTTTCGCTTAAGTCCGACTATGCCAATAGCGACTCACTTAAGTGGATTGCAAAAGAGTTGCAACAAAACCCGAAGATTACCGAAATAACATATCCTGAAGACTTAATTGACCAAGTGAACAAGACGCTGCGCAAAATAAGTTTTGTGCTGCTTGTCTTGGCTGGTTTATTGTTGATAGTCTCGTTTGCGCTCATCAACAACACAGTGCGGCTTGGCATCTATGCTCGGCGATTCAGCATACACACCATGAAGCTTGTCGGAGCATCATGGTCGTTTATTCGTTGGCCTTTCATTCGCCGCTCTATATGGCTCGGACTTGTTGCAGGCATCATTGCCGACAGTGTGCTTGCTATCGGACTTTACTTATTCTATCTTAACGAGCCAGACATGATGACGGTGCTCAACTGGCAAGTGCTCACTATAACTGGAGTCTCAGTGCTGCTGTTTGGAGTGCTTATCACGATGTTCTGCTCATGGCTTTCTGTAAACAAGTTCTTACGAATGAAAGCAGGCGAACTTTATAAGATATAAGAAAACAAGAGCAGCTGTCTGCATCGGAGTTATTCTCACGATAAAAAAATGCTTTGGCAATTGCTATAAGATGATATTTTCATAGAAACTCAACAAACAAATATAAAAAGCATGAATAGAAAAAACTATGCATTCGACAAAACCAACTTCATTCTGTTGGCTGTCGGCATGATTGTAGTCATAATTGGTTTTATACTTATGGGTGGTTCAAGTTCTACTGAGACACAATTCAACCCAGACATTTTCAGCGTACGTCGCATAAAAGTAGCTCCAGTGATTTGCTTCATTGGATTTGCTTCTATGATTTATGGCGTGATGCGCAAACCAAAAGACAACAATCAGATAAAGGAGGACTAAGCAGATGGATGTATTCGAAGCCCTGATTTTAGGACTAATTCAAGGTTTGACAGAATATCTGCCAGTATCAAGCAGCGGCCATCTTGCCATAGGTGCTGCTCTTTTTGGCATCAATGGAGAAGAAAACCTCACATTTACAATCGCAGTTCATGTTGCAACAGTTCTTTCTACACTTGTTATTTTGTGGAAAGAGATAAACTGGATATTCAAAGGACTATTCAAATTCCAGATGAACGACGAGACCCGATATGTCATTAATATCATCATTTCGATGATTCCTATTGGCATCGTGGGTGTTTTCTTCAAAGACAAAGTAGAAGAAATTTTCGGTTCTGGCTTGTTAGTTGTTGGATGCATGCTGCTCGTAACAGCCATGCTTCTTGCTTTCTCCTACTATGCAAAGCCACGCCAGCGCGACAAGATTACTCCGCGCGACTCTTTCATTATAGGTCTTGCACAGGCTTTGGCTGTAATGCCAGGACTGTCAAGGTCGGGAAGTACCATTGCAACGGGATTGCTATTAGGAAACAACAAGTCTTCGCTGGCTCAGTTCTCGTTCCTTATGGTAATACCACCTATACTCGGAGAGGCTCTTCTCGATATCCTAAAAGCCATGAAAGGCGGAGCAGAAGCGGCTGTAGGCAATATCTCACTCGTCTCTCTTGCAGTTGGTTTCATTGCAGCATTTGTTGCAGGTTGCTTTGCTTGCAAGTGGATGATAAACATTGTTAAGCGCGGTAAACTCGTCTACTTTGCCATCTATTGTGCTATTGTAGGTGCTTGCACTATTTTCTTTTCTCTCTGAAAACTGACGACATGAATTTTCAAGAAGGAGAAATTATCTGCATAGACAAGCCCTACCGAATGTCGAGTTTCGGAGCATTGGCACACGTAAGGTATCTCATTTCCAAACGACTCGGAGTGAAAAGGGTTAAGACAGGACAT
The DNA here is from genome assembly GCA_017627765.1 of Prevotella sp. Classification (GTDB taxonomy): domain Bacteria; phylum Bacteroidota; class Bacteroidia; order Bacteroidales; family Bacteroidaceae; genus Prevotella. The sequence goes on from JAGAGD010000089.1 coordinate 17,339, forward strand.
GCTGGCACACTCGACCCATTGGCTACAGGCGTACTAATTCTTTGCACAGGAAAGGCAACAAAGCGAATTGACGAGTTGCAACGCCACACAAAGGAATATACAGCGACACTGCAAATCGGCGCCACTACTCCAAGTTATGACATGGAACATGAAGTAGACAACACCTACCCTACTGAGCATATCACCCGCGAACTGATACTCTCTACATTACCTAAGTTTATTGGAACTATACAGCAAGTGCCCCCTGCTTATTCAGCATGCAAAGTTGATGGCAAGCGTGCATACGAACTGAAGCGCAAAGGCAAGGAAGTGGAACTGAAGCCAAAGACCTTGCAGATTGACGAGATTGAACTGACAGCGTTCTCGCCAGAGGACATGACAATGCAGATAAGAGTAGTATGCGGCAAAGGAACATACATAAGGGCTCTTGCACGCGACATAGGCGAAGCACTGGGCAGCGGAGCATATCTCACAGCCCTGCGGCGCACAAGAGTAGGCGACGTAAGAGTTGAAGACTGCATAAAGATAGACGACCTCAACGACTGGCTCGACAAAGTGATTGACAATTGAGAATTGACAATTCATTTAATCACTACAGACTATCTTCTGCCAATATAAAATAAGAAGAAAATAATAATAACAAGATAAGGTAAAAGAATTGACATGAAGCTTTCACAATTTAAATTCAATCTTCCAGAAGAAAAAATAGCCTTAACCCCAGCATATCATCGCGACGAATGTCGACTAATGGTGCTCCACAAGAAGTCGGGTACCATTGATATGTATAAAACCGACAAGAAAGGAAAACCTCTTCGCGACGAAGAGGGCAATCCAGTATTCATTGATTTCAGAAATGTCTTAGACTATTTCGATGAAGGAGATACTTTTATCTTCAATGACACAAAGGTTTTTCCTGCGCGTCTTTTCGGTACAAAAGAAAAGACTGAAGCAAGAATTGAAGTATTTCTTCTGCGTGAACTTAATGAAGAAATGCGCCTTTGGGATGTACTCGTCGAGCCTGCACGCAAAATAAGAATAGGCAACAAACTGTTCTTCGACGATGCTGGCACAATGGTTGCAGAGGTTATTGACAATACAACATCGCGCGGAAGAACACTGCGCTTCCTGCACGACTGTCCACACGATGAGTTCAAGCACGACCTCTTTGCCCTCGGTCAGACTCCACTGCCACAATACATCATCAAGCATCGCAGCGCTAACGAAGACGACGTCAACGACTTCCAGTGCATCTTTGCAAAGAATGAAGGAGCCGTAACAGCACCTGCTACAGGTCTGCATTTCTCAAGAGAGCTGATGAAACGCATGGAGATAAAGGGAATAAACTTTGCTTATATCACGCTCCACTGCTCGCTTGGCAACTTCCACAGCATTGAAGTTGAAGACCTTACCAAGCACAAGATGGAGTCTGAGCAGATGCAGATTAGCGCAGAGGCTTGCAAGATTGTCAACGAAACAAAGATGCAGAAGCATCATGTCTGCGCCGTAGGAACAAGCGTTGTGAAGGCAACCGAAACTGCCGTTGGCACCGACGGAATGCTGAAGGAATATGAAGGATGGACTAACAAGTTTATTTTCCCCCCATACGACTTCGGACTCGCCGACTCAATGATTGCCAATTTCTATCATCCTTATTCTACATTGCTCATGTCTACTGCTGCCTTTGGCGGTTATGATTTGGTGATGGAGGCATACAAACAGGCGTTAGAAAATGACTATCGCTTTGGCTGTTATGGCGATGCAATGCTTATTCTGAACGACTAATCGTGAAGAACTGAGAAAAAGAAAAACATAATTTTCAGAAGAAGACAATGTCTGACGTTTATTTCGGTTTAGGTACAAATCTCGGAAACAAACGCGAAAATATACAATTGGCGGTGAACTTACTTGCTGACAAAGTGGGCAGAGTTCTCCGTCAATCGTCGTTATATGTAACTGATGCGTGGGGATTTGAGTCTGAAAACCAGTTTATCAATGCTTGCGTAGAATGTGAAACTGAGTTGTCGCCTAATGAAGTTCTTGCAACAACTCAGAACATTGAAAGGCAAATGGGTCGCAAGCATAAGTCTGTAAACCGCCAATATCATGACAGAATAATTGATATTGACATTCTTTTCTACGATCATTTGCAAATCAACGAACCTGATCTTATAATCCCCCACCCGCTCATCTGGCAGCGCGACTTTGTTCTGGAACCTCTTTCAGAGATTTGTCTCGACCTTGAAGAGCGTAAACCTATTGCCAAGTAAGCTTTACGAAAACAGGATAATGGTCGCTCGGAGTGCGTCGCGTGAACTGGCTGAAGTCTATCTCTTGCGGTGCATCGAAAGCCTTACGTTTCTTTTTCGATTGCTTGTTTTCGGTCCAATAGCAATTTGTCAGCACTCCATATCGCTCGACATTATACTGAGGCGAAACAAAGACGTGGTCTATACGGCTGTCGGTTTTCAGTTCCGAATTGAACGCATTGAATGTTCCGTTCTCCGCAAAACGCTTTCGTGCAACAGTATATGAGTCGTTAAGCAGTCCCGACTCTGTGAATATACTATATATTTCATCATTCTGGTCTACGTTGAAATCGCCCGTAAGGATTACGTTTGCCTGCAGCCCTGCTATTTCCTCAATCTTTCTTACAACAAGCCTGGCAGCCTCACGACGTGCCACTTTTCCTACATGGTCCATGTGGAGATTGAAGAAAAAGAAATCCTTTCCATTACGCTTGTCCATAAACTTTCCCCAAGTACATATTCTGACACAAGCCGCATCCCATCCTTTTGAAGGAATGTCGGGAGATTCAGACAGCCAGAAATCGCCATTCTCTATCAGTTCCGCTCGGTCTTTATGATAGAATATTGCAGAGTGTTCTCCTGCCTCCTTTCCGTCATCGCGAGCCTTTCCTATGTGTCCGTATTCAGGCAGCAGACTCTCAAAATCCCTAATCTGCTCTATTAGCATTTCCTGTGTGCCGAAGATGTCAGGGTCTTCAAAAATTATCTGGTCTGCAATCACCTTGCATCTGCGCTCCCATACATCACCGTTCTTAGCATCGCCGTCGTTCTTATACCTTATATTATATGTAGCGACATACATCTGCTGAGCCTCAACGGCAATAACGGCAGAAATCATTAAAAGCAAAAACGAAATCCTTTTCATAACCATTTCCTTATAAAGACAAAAAATCCCTACACAGTATTAACCATGCAGGGAACTTAAACTAACTCAAACTTATCAATCTGAACATGAGATTCTTATTATCGACGCAGACCTAAAGCCTTCACGATAGCACGATAACGATTGATGTCGCGGTCGTAAAGATATTTCAGAAGAGCACGTCTTTTACCAACGAGTTTTGTCAGTGAGCGTGCTGTCACATGGTCTTTGTGATTCTTCTTCAAGTGCTCTGTAAGGTGCTTGATGCGGAAAGTGAACAGTGCAATCTGGCTTTCTGGAGAACCAGTGTCCTTTGTTTCCTTACCATACTGAGTGAAAATCTCTTGTTTTTTTGCTTGATCTAAATACATTTTGTTGTTGATGATTAATGAGTTTTTTAATTACATCCTTCTGAAGTTCACCATTTTCATCACTATGGCACTTCATCGAATGCATCGGATTCTCCGAATTTTGCGGCTGCAAAGTTACGATTTTAATTCCGTTCCGCATTACTATACCTATAACTTTTTTTGCTTTTTAACATATTTCTATATTAACAAGTTGCAAAAAGGACACGTTTGAACACTAATTTCAATTATTATTTGTACCTTTGCACCCGTTTTTAAAGATTTTTTCACAATGCAAGACATTCGTAACATTGCAATTATTGCCCACGTCGATCACGGCAAGACAACACTCGTAGACAAGATGATGCTGGCTGGACATCTGTTCCGCGACGGTCAGAATCTGAGCAGCCAAGTATTAGACAACAACGATTTGGAACGCGAAAGAGGTATCACTATTCTTTCAAAGAATGTTTCAATAACATATAAGAATACTAAAATCAACATCATCGACACTCCTGGACACGCCGACTTCGGAGGTGAGGTTGAGCGCGTGCTCAACATGGCTGACGGATGTCTGCTGCTGGTTGATGCTTTCGAAGGCCCGATGCCCCAGACTCGCTTTGTGCTTCAGAAAGCTCTCCAAATAGGACTCAAGCCTATTGTTGTCGTAAACAAGGTTGACAAACCTAACTGCCGACCTGAAGAGGTTTACGAAATGGTATTCGACCTCATGTTCTCGCTCAATGCAACTGAAGACCAGCTGGACTTCCCCGTTGTTTATGGAAGTGCAAAACAAGGATGGATGGGCGAAGACTATAAGACTCCAACCAACGATATCACATACCTGCTCGACAAGATTGTTGAGGTTATTCCTGCACCTAAAGTGAACGAAGGAACTCCACAAATGCTTATCACATCGCTCGACTACAGCAGCTATACTGGCAGAATTGCCGTAGGCCGTGTTCATAGAGGCACGCTGCGCGACGGCATGCAGATTCAGATTGCTCATCGCGATGGCACTTTCGAGAAAACTAAGATTAAGGAACTTCACACTTTCGAGGGAATGGGACACACTCGCACCGAGTCTGTTTCGTGTGGCGACATCTGTGCTGTTGTAGGACTGGAGCATTTCGAGATTGGCGACACCATCTGCGACTTCGAGAACCCTGAGCCCCTCGCTCCTATCGCCATAGACGAGCCTACCATGTCTATGCTGTTCACCATCAACGACTCGCCTTTCTTCGGCAAGGAAGGAAAATACTGCACGTCGCGCCACATCAACGAGCGTCTGCAAAAGGAACTTGAGAAGAACCTTGCCCTTCGTGTCGCTCCATTTGAGGACAGCACCGACAAGTGGATTGTCAGCGGTCGTGGAGTCCTCCACCTTTCAGTGCTCATCGAGACCATGCGCCGCGAGGGCTACGAGTTGCAGGTAGGTCAGCCACAGGTAATCTACAAGGAGATTGACGGTGTGAAATGCGAACCTATAGAAGAACTTACAATAAATGTTCCTGAGGAATTCTCTTCAAAGATGATTGACATGGTTACACGCCGCAAAGGCGAGATGACTTCTATGGAAGCACAGGGCGACCGTGTAAACATTGAGTTCGACATGCCTTCACGCGGCATCATTGGTCTGCGTACCAACATTCTCACAGCATCACAGGGCGAGGCTATCATGGCACACCGCTTCAAGGAGTATCAGCCATACAAAGGCGACATTGAGCGAAGAGTTAACGGTTCGATGATTGCACTTGAGACAGGAACAGCCTTTGCCTACTCCATCGACAAGTTGCAAGACAGAGGCAAGTTCTTCATTGATCCAGGCGAAGAGGTCTATGCAGGACAAGTCGTAGGCGAGCACGTCCACGACAACGACCTTGTCATCAACGTAACAAAGGCTAAGCAGCTTACCAACGTGCGTGCATCGGGCAGCGACGAGAAAGCCCACATCATTCCGAAAGTAGTCCTCTCGCTTGAGGAGGAACTTGAGTACATCAAGGCCGACGAATATGTTGAGTGTACTCCTTCTGCCATAAGAATGAGAAAGATTATTCTAGACCATCTGGAGCGTAAACGCGCCAACAAGGAATAAAAAAGCAACTGAGAATTTTGAGCAAAGCATTTTCATGACAAAAGGCTCAAGACTCTCAGTTTTTTATTTTTTACCCCCACTTTCTTAGCAGGGCAATAGCAACAGCCTTCAGTAGTTCATAGTTATGCCAGATTAAGGATGAAAGATTAATGATTAACGGGAACGTTAACGTTAACTTTAACGGAAACGATAACGGGAACGTTAACTGTCAACTAAAACAACTATGCACTATGAACTAAATTCACACGCCCCTGCGCATTGTCTCAGCACAGCGGTTGAGATGCTAAATTCAGTTTTATCTGTCTTTGTTAATTAGTTACAAATGTACTGCTCTATTTTAAGGTAACCGCTTTTTTTGAAGAAAAAGAATAATATAGGGCTAACTTAACACTATAACCTTAAAAAACTGAAAACTTTATTGACTCAACTTACAATCTGAAACTTCCAAAATCAGCCCAAAATATTGACGAAAAAAGTAAAAAATCTTGACAAACGGAATTTTCATTTTAGAGAAGGATTTTCCGTTTGGCACGAGGCGAAATGCTAAAAAGCGTTTAATTGTTAATCAATCGGCTTAAACTATGTAAACGAACATAAGGAACGAAAAAGTGAAAGGTGTCCTTTCGCGATGCGAAACGTGGCATATCGCAGTGCGA